>PWJC01000118.1 GCA_003560165.1 Bacteroidales bacterium | reverse complement strand
CCGCAAGGCCTTTTTGAACGACCTGGGGCTCGAAGAACCCGCCGTAAACAAATTGATCCGGGCTGCATACCGTGCACTGAAACTACAGACTTTTTTCACCGAAGGGCCCAAAGAGGTCAGGGCATGGACTATAAGGGCGGGCACTACCGCCCCAAAGGCTGCCGGAGTGATCCATTCCGACATGGAAAGGGGCTTTATACGTGCCGAGGTAAAAAAATCTTCCGACTTTATCCGGCTGGGATCGGAACAGGCCTGCAAGCAGGCCGGGAAGTTCCATATCGAAGGGAAAAACTACATAGTCCGGGACGGGGACATATTCCACGTTCGCTTCAATGTGTGACCCTCCCTGCCGGAGCTGGCCACCAGCCCCGGGCAAGCGATCTATTTCTCGAAAAAATCCTTCAGTGGACCCAGGTAGGACTCCTTCCAGCCTTCCTTCATGTTCTCATAAGCCTCCTCAGGTATTTCGGTATGCACCACCTTGAGCTGGGAATGGCCTTTATCGGGGAAGATTTCCAGCAGGACCTCCGAAGGTTCGTCTTCGCCAAAAAACCATTGCTGGCGTATGGAGCTTCCAGGCTCGAAGGCCAGATTGCGACCCACAATATTCCCATCAAGCAGGGAGAAATCAGAACCGGGCTCTTCGCTCATTTCGGCCGGGGCACCCGTCCAAAGTTCAATGGCGAACGGATGGGTCAGGGCGCGGTACACCTCTTCGGGGGTGGCCTTGATTTTTGTTCTGATCGTAAGGCTTTTTCCGGGCATCTTCAGTTGGTTTTTCGTAACACATAAGCAGACAGGGCCGGCAAATACAGCAGGATATTTCCCTCACAGGCGGCTCCCTGGATATCGCCGGTACAATAGGTTCGGTGCTCATCCAGCCTTCCCCCCCCCCCATAGGCAGGGTTGTCGGTATTGAGTTCTACCCGGAACTTTCCGGGGGGCAACGACAGGCGGTAATCCGTATACGAATGATGGGGGTTGAAATTGAATACGAACACAAGCCCGGCCCTTACGAACACCAGCACCTGGTCGGATACATGGATGTGGACCGGTTTGGGACGCAGATGCCCGGGCAGCCTGCTGGCCGAGAATAAGGTGATCATTTCGCGGTCGAATTCGGCCAGCCAAGCATACTTCAGTCCGGGATGATCGGCCAGGCTCCATTGCCGCCGCGCATAATGGTACGACCAGTTGTTGTGGGCGCCCGGAAAATCGATCCATTCGGGATGGCCAAACTCATTCCCCATGAAATTCAGATACCCGTTACCGGCTGTGGAAATGGTTGCCAGGCGGATCATCTTGTGAAGGGCCATGGCATTGTCGACCACCAGATTTCGGGTATCCTTCAGCATATTGCCATAGATCTGGCTGTCGCACAGCCTGAACATGATGGTTTTGTCGCCCACCAGGGCCTGATCATGCGATTCGGCATAGTGAATGGTCTGTTCTTCTTCCCGTTTACCGCTCAGCTGATAAAACATCTCTTCCACATTCCAGAATTCAATTTGTTTCTCCTTGAGCAGGCGGATCCAGAAATCAGGAACGCCCATGGCCAAACGGTAATCGAAACCAAACCCACCCAAACTCAATGTGGCGGCAAGACCCGGCATACCGCTCATCTCCTCGGCCACCGTCAGGGCGGCCGGCCTGAATTCGTGTATCAGCTTGTTGGCCAGGTATAGGTAGACCATGGCATCCTCATCCTGGTTCAGGTTGAAATACTGTTCATAACTGCTGAAGTGGCTGCCCAGGCCATGGTCGAGGTAAAGCATGCTGGTAACTCCGTCGAAGCGGAAGCCGTCAAAGCAGAACTCCTCCAGCCAGTACCTGCAATTGGAAAGCAAAAAGTGCAATACCCCGTGCTTGCCGTAATCGTAGCAGCGGCTGTCCCAGGCCGGATGATCGCCACGTGGTCCGTCGTGGAAAAACTGGTGAAGGGTGCCGTCGTAGCGGCTAATGCCTTCTACCTCGTTTTTCGTGGCATGCGAATGCACAATGTCCATGATCACCTGCATGCCCAGCCCGTGGGCCTCATCGATCAGGGCTTTGAGGTCTTCGGGGGTGCCAAAACGGCTGGAGGGGGCAAAGAGATTGCTCACATGGTAGCCAAAAGAACCATAATAAGGATGCTCCTGTATGGCCATCAGCTGGATGGTATTGTAACCCGCCCTGTGGATGCGCGGCAGCACATGTAGGCGGAATTCGTCCCAGCTGCCAACCTTGTACTCCTCAGTGGCCATTCCAGCATGGGCCTCATAGATCAGCAGTGTATCCGCCGGGTTCAGGGGCAGGGGATGCTTCCACTGGTAAGGGTGGGGGGGGTCCCAAACCTGGGCGTTGAATATGAGTGTTTCCGGATCCTGCACCACCCTGCGGGCCCAGGCCGGGACACGCTCGCCGCTGCCCCCTTCCCAGCTCAACTGCAATTTGTAGAGTTCCCCGTGTTTCAGTGCATCGGGCGGCAGTACGATTTCCCAGCATCCGTTGTCCAGGGGCTTGAGGGCGAAGCGATCCAGGGGTTCCCAGCCGGAAAAGTCGCCACATATGTGAATATGGGTGGCATTGGGAGCCCACTCACGCAATACCCACCCCCTATCTGTACGGAACAGCCCGAAATAGTGGTGCCCCATGGCAAACCCGGGAAGGGAGCCCGAGGCGGAGATCAACTCTTTTTCTTTATTCCAAGCCTTTTTGAGCCTGCCGCTGATGGTTTTGGCATGGGGCATCAGATAGGGGTCTTTCCTGACATAATCCGGAACAAACATGGGCACAGGGAGTTTGAGAACCCTTAAAGTTACTACTTTTTTGGGGACCGGTAATGTGCCACAGCAGGGAGCGGAAGTTTTTTTCCCACATCCGGACAGTTGAGCGGAGGCAGAATTTTTTTATATCTTTGCGCTACGTTAATTCAATCTTAATAAAAACTGCTATTCTTCTTCTCATGACCTTATTTGACCTTCAGAATAGTGAGAAAGGGATTATTACCAAGGTCAGGGGCCGGGGCGCATTTCGCAGAAGGATCATCGAAATGGGTTTTGTGGTGGGCAAAACGGTGGAAGTGATCAAGAAAGCTCCTCTGCGCGATCCGGTCGAATACAGCATCATGGGCTATAATGTCTCTCTGCGCCGCAGCGAGGCACGGCTTATTGAGGTAATTCCTGAAAAAGACTTCCTCCCCAAGGAAGACGACGCATTTGGAGGAGTTTTCTATACGGAAAGGGCTTCGAGTTTCCGCAAACCCGGAAGTACCATCAACGTGGCCCTGGTGGGCAACCCCAACAGCGGGAAAACCACCTTTTTCAACCATGCCTCACGTTCGAGGGAAAGGGTGGGCAATTACAGCGGCGTGACCGTCGATGCAAAGGAAGCCAAATACTTTCAGGACGGATACCGCTTCAACATCACCGACCTGCCCGGCACCTACTCCATATCGGCATTCACTCCGGAGGAGATCTTTGTACGCGACTTCATTACTGGACAGATCCCTGATGTAGTCATTAATATTGTAGACGGATCCAACCTCGAGCGCAATCTATACCTTACCACCCAGCTTATTGACATGGACATAAGGGTGGTGATGGTCCTGAATATGCACGACGAGATGCAGGCAGGCGGAGACATCCTCGATTACGAAACCCTTGGCCGGATGATCGGCATTCCCATAGTCCCTGCTGTAAGCCACAAGGGAAAGGGGATCCGTGAAGTATTCGAAAAAGTGATCAAGGTCCACGAAGACCGGGACGAGATCGTCAGGCACATCCACATCAACTACGGCCCCATGGTCGAGGACTCCCTGCACCGGCTTCAGGAACCCATCAATGCCGAGGGGAACCAGCACCTGACCGACCTGGTATCCTCACGGTTTCTGTCCATCAAGCTGTTGGAAAGTGACACGGTGGCCGTCAAAACCACTGGCAATCAATGCCAAAACTCCCGGGAGATCCTGGATACAGCCCGGGAGCAGATCAAAAAACTGGAACGGGAATTCGGGGAGCAACCCGAATCGGTGATCACCGATCTGAAATATGGCTTTATTTCGGGGGCTCTGAAGGAAACCCTGAAAACCGGCCGGCCTGACAAACGGAAGGTGACAGAAGGCCTGGATGCCTTTCTGACCCATAAGTGGCTGGGCTTTCCCATTTTTCTCTTCCTCATGTGGGGGATGTTCTCGGCCACCTTTTACCTGGGGGCCTACCCAATGGAATGGATAGAGAGCGGTGTGGAGAACCTCGGCGGCTTTCTCGACGGGCAAATGCAACCGGGTCCATTCAAGGATCTTCTCATCAACGGGGTGATCAGCGGGGTGGGCGGTGTCGTGGTGTTTTTGCCCAACATCATGCTGTTGTTTTTCTTCATCAGCCTGATGGAAGATACCGGCTATATGTCGAGAACGGTATTCATCATGGACAAGCTGATGCACAAGATCGGGCTGCATGGCAAATCCTTTATCCCGCTGCTGATGGGTTTCGGATGCAATGTGCCGGCCATCATGGCAACCCGTACCCTTGCCAGCCGCAACGACCGGCTGCTGACCATGCTCATCAACCCCTTTATGTCGTGCAGCGCCCGCTTGCCGATCTATGTGCTGTTTATCTCGGCCTTTTTTGCCCAATACCAGGGGACCATGCTGTTTCTGATCTACGGGACCGGAGTGGCGGTGGCCATCGCAACTGCCCTGTTGTTCAAACGCTTATTCTTCCGCACACAGGAAGCCCCCTTTGTGATGGAGCTTCCACCCTACCGCATCCCAACCCTGAGGTCGACCACCATCCATATGTGGAGCAAGGCGGTGGAGTACCTGAAAAAGATCAGCGGAATCATCCTGGTGGCTTCCATCATCATATGGGCCCTGGGGTATTTTCCCAATGGCAGCGGCTACGCCCAAAAAATAGAAGAAGAAACCGGACGCCTTGAACAGGAGTACCATCAGCAAATAAACAGGCTCGCCCGGGAAGACTCTTTGGGCAGGCTGCGTCTGATCCGCGAAAAGGAGATCGCCGTTTCAAACCTGGAAACCACCATGAGGGTCGAAAGGCAGGAAAACAGCTATATAGGCAGCCTGGGGAAAGGCATTCAGCCCCTGATGCAGCCGCTGGGCTTCGATTGGAAAATGACCATCAGCATTCTTTCGGGCGTGGCCGCCAAGGAGATCGTGGTCAGCACCCTGGCTGTGCTCTACCAGGCCGACGAAACCTTGCAGGCACACGACCAGGGCCTGATCGAAAAGATCAGGGGGCAGGTTCATACCGCCGGGCCGGCAGAGGGGGAGCCTGTTTTCAACCCCATGGTGGCACTTTCGTTTATGCTTTTCGTGTTGCTTTACTTTCCCTGCATCGGGGTGATCGCTGCCATCACAAGGGAGGCCGGTCACTGGAAGTGGGGGCTGTTCACCGTGGTGTATACCACCATGATTGCCTACCTGGTTGCCCTGCTGGTATACCAGGCAGGCAGTTTATTCTAATCATGCCATGCTGACCCAGTGGATATTCACCGCAATCGTCGTTCTGGCCGCCATGATTTACGCCATGGTGCGCATACGGAAATTCTTCAGTAAACCCAAAAAACCGGCCGGAAGCTGCCGGCAATTTGACGGCGACTGCCACCACTGCCCCTTACACGGTCAAAACAACACTTCCGGGCAAACTCCTTGCTGAATGGTCTCCCGGGCCATGCCAAAGGCTGGGCTGCAGAGCCCTTTCCCTTTTTTTTTCATTATATTTGATGAGGTATTCCCTGTCAACAAGCCAAAGCCTTGAACCTGCAGACCATCTTGCTCAAGTATTGGGGGTTTTCATACTTCCGCCCGCTTCAGGAAGACATCATCCGTTCGGTACTTGAGGGGAAGGACACCCTCGCCCTGCTGCCCACCGGAGGTGGCAAATCACTGTGCTACCAGGTGCCCGCCATGGCAAGCGAGGGGATCTGCATGGTGGTGACCCCCCTGATCGCACTAATGAAAGACCAGGTGCAGTCGCTCCGGAACAAGGGGATCAAAGCCGTATGCATCTATCACGGACTGAGCTCCCTGGAAATAGAAACCGCGCTGAACAACTGCGTGTACGGCGACATAAAGTTCCTTTATCTGAGCCCGGAACGCTTAACAACCGCCACCCTGCGGAGCCGGCTGGAAAAAATGAGGGTAAACCTGCTGGCAGTCGATGAGGCCCATTGCATTTCGCAGTGGGGCTATGATTTCAGGCCCCCATACCTGCGTATTGCCGAGATCAGGCAGTGGATCCCCACCACCCCCGTCCTGGCCCTGACGGCCACTGCCACAACCCAGGTTGTCAAAGACATACAGGAAAAGCTGGCGTTCAGGGCCCCCAGGGAGTTTCGCAAAAGCTTTGAGCGGAAAAACCTGGCCTATATGGTATTCAGGGAGGAAAACAAAATGGGGCGGCTGCTGAAGATCTGCAGGAAACTGGGGGGCACCGGCATTGTGTATGTAAGAAACCGCAAACGCAGCCGGGAAATCGCCGAACAACTTCTCCGGGAAGGCATTCATGCCGACTTTTACCATGCCGGACTGACCACCCCCGAAAGAGACCTGAAACAAAATTCGTGGATGAAGGAGCGTACCCAGGTAATCGTTTCCACCAATGCTTTTGGCATGGGTATCGACAAGCCCAATGTGCGCTTTGTGGTCCACATGGACCTGCCCGACAGCCCGGAAGCCTATTTCCAGGAGGCGGGCCGGGCCGGACGCGACGGGCACAAGGCCTTTGCCGTTTTATTATACAACCCTGCCGATCTCAGTGACCTGGAGCGTTTTCACGAGAGGTCCTTCCCCGAGGTCGGAGAAATCAAAAAAGTGTACAACTGCCTGGGCAATTACTTCCAGCTGGCCGTGGGCAGCGGAAAAGACCAGAGCATGCCATTTGATCTGCCGGATTTTGCAAAAAAATACGGCATGCAGCCCTTCCTGGTATATAATGCGCTGAATTTTCTCGAGAGGGAGGGCTATCTGGCCCTTTCTGAAGCCATGGCCAACCCCTCACGCATCATGTTCCTGGTAGACAACGAAGAATTGTATCGCTTCCAGGTGGCCAATCCCGGGTACGACGGTTTCATCCGTCTGCTTCTCCGCTCTTATAGCGGATTGTTCTCAGAGTTTGCCAGAATACGTGAGGACGAGATCGGGAAACGGGCCGGGACCGCCACCCCGGAGGTGAAAAAACGGCTGCAGGAACTGCATGCTATGCAGATCCTGCATTACAAACCACAAAATGAGCAAGCCCAGATCACCTTTTTACAGCCCAGGCTGTCGGAATCAGACATGGTGATTTCCAGGGAGGTGTACCACGACCGGAAGGCCTTTGCAAAACAAAGGCTGCGCGCCATGAAAGCCTATGCCACTTCGGAAACCATTTGCCGCAGCAGCTACCTGCTGGGGTATTTCGGCGAAACCGGAACCGGGCGCTGCGGGCATTGCGACATCTGCCTTGAGTTGAACAAGGCCGGGGTATCCTCTTACGAATTCGAACAGATCATCGACATGATCAGGCCACTGCTGGAAAAAGCCGCACTGAGCCCGGCAGAACTCATCGCAGAGGCCGATATGGGGATCTCCGAAGAAAAGATACTGGGTGTAATCCGCTACCTGAAAGACAACAACCGCATCAGTGAAGATAGCGAAGGACTGCTGCAGTGGCGGCCTTCCGGTTAAAGGATGTATCTTTGCCCCATGCGAGCCTACAAACATCTGTTTTTCGATCTCGACCGCACCCTGTACGACTTCGACACCAACAACAGGGACGCGCTGCGGGAACTTTATGCACTGTACAAACTAGAGGAAAACACCGGCACAGCCTTCGATAGTTTTATGGAGGTGTACACCGGGGTTAACCTCAGCTTGTGGGCCGATTACAAAAAAAACCTCATCAGCAAGGAAGAGCTGAATCTGTGGCGTTTCGAAAAAACGTTCGGGACCCTGGGCATCACCCACCCCCACCCGGCAGGCTTTGCCGCAAAATACCTTGAGCTGAGCCCGTTAAAAACCCGGCTGCTGCCGGGCACGCACGAGGTGCTGGATTACCTTGGCAAACGCTACCGTTTGCACATCCTGACCAATGGCTTTGAAGAAGTTCAGTACCGCAAACTGGACACATGCCGGCTCAGGACCTATTTCACCACGGTGATCACCTCCGAGCAGGCCGGGGCACGGAAACCCGACCCGGCCATATTCAGGTATGCCTTGTCTGTTGCGGGGGCAAGCCCGGATGAAGTATTGATGATCGGCGACGACCCCGAAACGGATATACTGGGTGCCAGGCAAGAAGGGATCGACCAGGTATGGCTGGCACAGCCGGGAGAAAACTCCCCCATCCAGCCCACTTACCGGATTGGCAGGCTGGAGGAGCTGAAAGCCTTTTTGTGAACTGCCTGTAGCGACGCGATCACGGTCACCCCTGCCCTGACTTTGTCGCCTGGTTTGACGCAGACAGTGGCTCCCGGGGGCAGCAAGAGATCGACGCGCGAACCGAACTTGATGAAACCGAGCTCATCGCCCTGTTTTACATCAAGGCCCTCCCGGCAATAGCAGACAATGCGTCTGGCCACCGCACCGGCAATCTGCCTGAGCATGAAACGCCAGCCGCCGGGGGTTTCAAACACAACGGTCATCCTTTCGTTTAACAGGCTCGATTTGGGGTGCCAGGCAACCAGGAAGCTACCGGGATGGTAGCGGCACAACACCACCCTGGCATCGGCAGGGTACCGGTTCAGGTGCACATTGAGGGGAGACATGAAAACCGACACCTGCTGAACCGGCTGCCCGAAATATTCTTCTTCCATGGTTTGCTCCACCACCACCACGGTTCCGTCGGCCGGACTGACCAGCCTTGTGCTGTCGCTCAGCAGCTGCCTGTTGGGCGAGCGGAAAAAATACACCACCCCGGCAAAAACCATGAGTAAAAACAGATAAAACACCCAGGCCCATCCATGGGGGCCGGGAAACAGGAGGTAACCCCCAAAAGCCATCAACAAAACCAGGAACCCGGTAACAGCAACCGCTCTGAAGCCTTCCTTATGTAATTTCATTCGGTCGATAATGAAAGCCGGCAGATCCGGCAGAAAAACCTATGATGTCAACTGTTCAGCAATAGATAGACAAAAACAAAGGGGGCCGCCATGAATACCCCGTCAAAACGATCCAACACCCCCCCATGCCCGGGCAATATCGTCCCGCTGTCCTTGGCATTTATACTCCGTTTGAACATCGACTCGAACAGATCGCCGTAAGAGCCGAAAACAACCACCATTGATGTGATGACCAACCATTCGGGCAGGCTTAGCTGACCAAAATACCACCCAATGACCAGGGCTGAAACAAAGGCAAGCCCTCCCCCGCCAATGACCCCTTCCCAGGTTTTCTTGGGCGAAATGCGTTCAAATAGCCGGTGCCTGCCAAGGGCTGTCCCGATCACGTATGCACCGGTTTCATTGATCCAGACGAGGAAGAAAAAACCCAGCAACAGTCCGGAGTGGTATACTCCGCTTTCCAAAGCCGGATTGGGGAAATAATTGAGCAAGGAAAAAGGAACGGCCACGTACAGCAGCCCGAAAAAGGTAAAGGCAATGTTGGTAAAGGGGTTTGGGTTGTTGCGGTAAAGCTCGAACAGAAAGATCATGAAAACAAAGACAAAGTTAAGGAGCAGCCACTTGCTTTCAAGCAAATTCATGGCGATAAGGGCGTTGGTCGAAAAGAGCACTGCACCGGCCAGCATGCCGGCCACCTTGTTGGGAAATACCCTGGCCCTTTCCACCAGGGAGTAGAATTCCCAAAGGCCGATGATGGTAAACCCTAAAAAAAGCAGGGAGAACAGGCGCTGGTCAATCACAATGGAGGCAACCACCAATACGACCAATACAATGCCGGTAAGGGTTCTCCTGGCCAGATTGCTCACAACGATTCCTTGTTTATGATTTGTTTGGCCTTCAATACATCGTCAGCCTTCACATAAAGTTCCACTTCGCCAATAAGATAGACAGAATCCTTTTTGTTCATCACCACGCTGTCGACCCCCTTGTCGTGCAAAACAGCCTTCACAATGCCTACCTTGTGCTCAAAGGAGGAACTATAGACCTTTTGCCAGTTGTCATCCATGGTTGTGTCGATTCAATCGGCCTGCTCCCGGCCAATATCAAGCATGAGCAAATATAACTCTTTTGGCCCATGTGCGCCATGTACGAGCGTTTTTTCGATATCGGCCGTCCGGCTTGGGCCGGTGGCAAAGGTGATCTGGGAGGGAAGGATTTTATTGTATTTGGCATTCAAAAAGCGGAAAGCCGACGAAAGGTCGGCTACCAGTTGGCGGTTGGTAGCCACCACAATCTGGAGGGGAGGACAGGCAAAACTTTTTCGCCCCCCGCCCTGCCGGCTGCTAAAAACAACCGAACCATGGCTGGCCACCAGGGCCTCACAACCAGTGATGGTTGCCTGGCAGTCGATCATTTTAACGGGATCGTTTTCATAAGGTATTTTCAGCTCCTTCAACAGTCCGGTTATGAACTCTTCGCCACAAAACAGGGAGGAAATGCCCTTTTGTGTGATCAGGGCCTGCAGATCGGCGGCGAACTCATCTACATCGGGGCAGAAAATGAATTGGCCGCCGGCTCCGGTAAAGGCCTCTGCAAACTGCTCTTCCCTGAAAATTTCACGGGAAGCCATAAAAACGGGGTGCTCCATGTCTACCTTCTCAAAAGGGGCAGACATGGGATTGACCAGGGCATCCCGGATCTTTTTCAGCACCTTTTCCTTTGTTGTGCTTTCCTTCATACGGCGTACTTACTGAAACTCATATGCATGATTGCCGGCCACCGGGCGGGGTATCCTGCCCGGCTGCAGCTGAGGCGCGGCCCACCCCCACTTCCTGTTCCCTCACGTTCTCCGGATCGGGATAAGGGCGTTCGCCAAAAACCCTCTCCAGGTCATCCCGGAAAATAACCTCTTTTTCGAGCAGGAGTTCACCAAGCTGGATCAGTTTCTCCCTTTGTTCTGAAAGAATATCCTTTGCCCTTCGGTATGCCTTTTCGATCAGTGCGCTCACTTCTTCGTCGATGGTCTTAGCCGTATGCTCCGAATAGGGTTTGGTAAAATGGTATTCACTCTGTCCGCTGGAGTCGTAATAGCTGATGTTGCCTATTTTCTTGTTCAGACCAAAATAGGCGACCATGGCATACGCTTGTTTTGTTACCTTCTCCAGGTCGTTCAATGCCCCTGTGGATATGGTATCGAAAATGATTTCCTCAGCGGCACGTCCTCCCAGCACGCTGGTGATCTCGTCAAACATTTGCTCGAAGGTGGTGATCTGCCGTTCTTCGGGCAAATACCAGGCAGCGCCGAGGGCCTTTCCCCTGGGCACAATGGTTACCTTGACCAACGGATGGGCATGTTCCAGCAGCCAGCTAACGGCGGCATGCCCGGATTCATGGTAGGCGATGACCTTTTTCTCGGAAGAAGAAATGATCTTGTTGCGTTTTTCCAGCCCCCCGATGATTCGATCAATGGCGTCCATAAAATCCACCTTTTCGACGGTGCTCTTATTGCGGCGGGCAGCGATCAGGGCGGCCTCGTTGCATACATTGGCAATGTCGGCACCCGAAAAACCCGGTGTTTGCTTGGCCAGAAAATCGCCATCCAGCCCTATTTCAAGCTTCAGGGGTTTCATATGTACCTTGAAGATGGCCTTGCGCTCGGTAAGGTCGGGCATTTCGACCTGTATCTGGCGGTCAAAGCGTCCGGCCCGCATCAGCGCACGGTCGAGAACGTCTGCCCGGTTGGTGGCGGCAAGAATGATCACGCCCACATTGGTCCCAAACCCATCCATTTCGGTGAGCAGCTGGTTGAGGGTGTTTTCCCGCTCATCGTTGGCACCGGTCATCTGGTTTTTTCCACGCGAACGGCCAATGGCATCGATCTCGTCGATAAAAATGATGCAGGGGGCCTTCTCCTTGGCCTGTTTGAACAGGTCGCGAACCCTGGATGCCCCCACGCCCACGAACATCTCCACAAAATCGGAGCCACTCAGCGAGAAAAAAGGCACCTGGGCCTGTCCGGCAACGGCTTTTGCAAGCAGGGTTTTCCCTGTCCCAGGCGGGCCCACCAGCAGGGCACCCTTGGGGATCTTGCCCCCGAGTTCGGTATATTTGCGGGGATTCTTTAAAAAGTCGACAATTTCCATGAGTTCGACCTTGGCTTCTTCCAGCCCGGCCACGTCCTTGAAATCAATGTTCACGTGGGTGTCTTTGTCGAAAAGGGTGGCCTTGGATTTGCCGATATTGAACACCTGGCTGCCACCCGCGCCCCCGCCTGCCATGCGGCGCATGATAAATATCCAGAAAGCAATGAGCAAACCAATGGGCAGCAACCAGCTCAACATATCGGTACCCCAGCTTCTCCTTGTTTCCGGATACACCGGAAAACGGTCAGCGGGGGGCCATTCTCTCTGGGCTTCGCGGACGATGTTTTCAAAATTCTCGACCGAGGCGATCTGAAAACTGTAATGGGGGCCGGTGGCTTCGCCGATGCCCCGGGCTGTGCGGGCATCCTCGTACTTTTCCCTGTCCAGCCTGTCTTCGCGAATGAATACCTCGACCTTTTCCTGATTGATGATCTTTAATTTTTCTATATCGCTTCCCTTCTCCTGGTCCCATACCAGCATTTCGTTCTCAAAGCGCATCTGCGATATCTCCACCGCAGTGCCGCCCCAGTTAAAGAACTGCAGCCCGATAAATACCGCAGCCAGAATGGCGTAAATCCAGTAAAAACTGAAACCCGGCTTTTTTCCCCCTTTTTTGCCCGGGGGGCCGCCTGCCGGAGTTTTCCCGGCCTTTTTGCGGTCCGGGCGGATTTCCTGTTCCCCGTTGTCCGGCCGGGTCTGATCTGTATTTTTTTTATCTGTCATTTTTTTTTCTGAAGTTCAATGTAAGTAAATGCCTGCCGGGATGTTGCCCCCTGCTGTCATGATTCCTGGAGTCGCTTCATTGGGACATCGGCCCATAATTCTTCAATCTGAAAATGCCGGCGCACCGGCTCCTGAAAAACATGCACCACCACATCCAGGTAATCGAGCAACAACCATTCGCCATTGGCAAAGCCCTCACGGTGGGCCGGCTTGAAACCGGTCAGTTTGCTGACTTCCTCCTCAACCGATTCGGCAACGGCCATGGCATGGGTCCGTGAAGTACCATGGCAGACAATAAAATAATCACAAACGGCAGAATTGATCTTTTGAAGGTTCAGGACGATGATCTCCTCCCCTTTTTTTTCGTATATTCCTTTTACAATGGCATCGACAAGTATTGCTGTGCTATCTTTCTGCTTTGTTTGATCACTCATTCGCCAGACTTTATCTTTTGTTGCAAAAATAAGGATTTTTACCCACAATCGGGCTTGCCCCACAAGCCGCAAAGATACGGTTTTGCATCAATAGACAGGAGCAAAATGCATGCCACTTAACTCGCTGGCCCCTTGTTATTTATTTCAAGGGCCATCCTGCTCCGAAAGCCGCGCGAAAGCCGGGAGGCAAATTTCCTTTAACTTTGTAAACAAAAAATGCCGGCCCTCAAACACAGCATACACTGGCTTCCCCAAACCGATTCGACAAACAGCGAGCTCTGGCGGCTTGCTGAAACGGACCCCTCTCTCTCCGAAGGCAGCGTAGTCTGGGCTGGCCATCAGACCCGGGGCCGTGGCCAGGGCAACACGTCATGGGAAGGCGAAGCCGGAGAAAACCTGTGTTTTTCAATCCTGCTGCGCCCGCACTTCCTTTCCCCTTCCAGGCAGTTCCTGCTCAACAAGGCCATTACTACCGGTCTTCGCCACGCCCTGGCGCGGATGGCCAACATGGGAACGGTTGCCATCAAATGGCCCAACGATATCTATGCAGACGGGGGAAAGCTTGCCGGCACCCTTATTGAGAACCGCCTTATGGGCAATACCTGGGAGTTCTGTGTGGCAGGGCTCGGGGTCAATATAAACCAGCAGGGATTTCCTGCCCACCTGCCCCATGCGGTTTCCCTTTCAATGCTCACCGGCAGGCAATACGGGCTGAAAGACTGCCTGGACAGCATCCTTTCGGAGATCAGCCGGACCTACGCCCGCCTGGCCAAGGGGAAGGAAGGGGATACCGACCGGGACTACCGGCTCCATCTGATGGGTTTGGGCCGCCCGATGGCATATTCTGCTCAGGGCCGGGTTTTTAAAGCCAGCATTTGTGGGGTCAGTGACCACGGGAAGCTCCTGCTCAGAGAAGAGGATGGCTGTATCCGTGAATACGGGATGAAGGAGATCGAGATGCTAGCCTGAGAGATCAGCCGAATCGCTGCCTGAGTTTTTTGCCCATGGTATCTACTAAATGATTCAAAGGTTTGGATGCCAGCATCTTGGCGAATGGGCTCAAATCCACGTCAAACACAATCGATACCCGGCAACCATCCTCTCCATTCCGGGAGATATGGAAATCAAGACGAAAATCAGCAGGGTTTTTGCCCTCCGAAACAATGCTCAGGTGTTCGGGGCGCCGCTTGCTCTCACTGCGCATGGACAAATCGGACATACCCCTGACCGTAAAGCTGCAGTGGGTTTCCCCGGCCTGCCAGTTGGTCACCTGATCGGGCAACAGGGATTTAAAGTTCCTGAAGTCAGCGAGAAAGTCGAAGACTTCTTCGCAAGCGGCATGCAGCAAGATGTTGTTGTTTTCAAATTTGGTCATGGGTAGCTTCGGGGGGTTGAGTGATTAGT
Organism: Bacteroidales bacterium; assembly: GCA_003560165.1. GTDB lineage: Bacteria > Bacteroidota > Bacteroidia > Bacteroidales > UBA7960 > PUPG01. The sequence goes on along the minus strand of PWJC01000118.1, from coordinate 21,838 downwards.
CGACTGCTTCTGACCAGGCAGAAGGGTCTTGGTGCCATTCCCGGAGAATGGCCAGTTCCCTGCCGGAAATAATGCCCTGGCTGAGGGCCACTTCCAGAAGCACATGGACATTGCTCAAAGAAACAAAGGGATAGCCGGCCTCTTCGAGCTTTTTACGGGCCACTTCCAGTTCATAGGAAAAAATTGCCGCCATCCCCAGCAATTCAAAGCCAGCAGCCTCCAGGGCCCGGCAGGCTGCAATGCTGCTTTTGGCCGTCGACACCAGGTCTTCGACTACCACCACCTTCCTTCCTTCCATTATCAGTCCTTCTATCTGGCTGCCCATCCCATGCGACTTCGGCTTGCTGCGTACATACACAAAGGGCAAGCCGAGCTGATGGGCAACAAGCAGACCATGTGCGATAGCGCCTGTGGCCACGCCGGCGATCACTTCGACTCCCGGATAATGCAAGCCGGTAAGCGAAGACAGCCCGGAGGCGATCGATTCACGCAGCCAGGGATAGGAAAGGCTGAGCCGGTTGTCGCAATAAATGGGCGAACGCAGTCCGGATGCCCAGGTAAAGGGGCGTTCCACATTCAATTTAATTGCGTTAATTTGCAATAAAGAGGCTGCGATCTCGGCAGCGGTGCGCTGGTCGGTAGGCATGGGGTAAAATTTGCAGGATTTCCGGCAACCGGCACAAAGCTACAAAAATAATCCGCTGATCCCGGCCAAAACCACATCCAGCCGTAGCAGACAGATGGTCACCGTTTACCTGGAGCAACGAAAAATCCACTTCCTTCCTGCCGTTACCAGCCATGAAGGATGTCCGGGGCATGATCCGGGGCAGCCCCCCCCGGCAGAAAAAGAAGTGATTTGGAGGCGGTTCCTCTCTTTTGTCGACTCTGCCTCCCCCTCACTTTGCTACCACGGCCCCGACCCCGGCCTGTTGTTCAGAAACTTTGCCTCCTGCTTTAAACCCCTGGAAGCAGCCGGCGGGCTGGTGATGAACCCCGCCGGGCAGCTGCTGTTTATTCACCGGAAGAATCACTGGGATCTGCCCAAAGGGGTGATGGAAAAAAAAGAGAGTCCCGCCGGGGCTGCCCTCCGGGAAGTGGAAGAGGAAACAGGCATCGGTGAGCTGCGCATTATCGAACCCCTGCGCCCCACCTTTCATGTTTACCAGGAAAGCGGGCAGGGGTGGGTGCTGAAAAAAACCCATTGGTACCTTATGCATTCGGCCGGCACAGCGAAACCCTGTCCCCAAAGCGAGGAGGGCATCAGCAGGGCCGAATGGAAAGCGGCCGACAGGCTGGAAGAGGGATTGAACAATACCTGGGCCTCGGTACGAGGTCTGCTGGAAGATTTCCTGAACAGTGCTCCCGGATAAAGGCAGTGGGCCTTATCGGTCGTCGCCACGCCCGGTCAATCCAGGAAGTTGGAGGGCAGCTCCCCCGGAGGGAGAGGCAAAAGGATAGAAAAGAACATTGCCATCGGGGCCAATGAGGATGTACTGGGGGGTGGACCGCAGCCGGAAACTGTCGAGCAGCCGGTGATCGTCTCCTGCATACAGCAAGGGAAAGCCCAGACCGGACGGGTCGGAAAGGGGTCCCGAAGACGGGGGCCGGTCTCCTGTAAGAACTCCGAGCAGCTGAAGGCTGTCGGTTGCCATCGCCGCAAGGGCTTGCATGGGCGCTATGTCGGCCTGGGATACCGGGCAGTCTCCGTCCCAGAAAAACAGGTAAACATAGCTTCCGCTAAAATCTTCCAGGTCAAGCATCCGGCCCTGCTGATCGGGAAGTGTCAGCGCAGGCGGGGGAAACCCCGGTCGCATCTGTCTGTACCCCGACACCAGATTCCGGGCAATAAGCCGGTGTTCGGCCACGGGGCTCACCACAGCCGTTTCTTCGAGCAGGCCGAGCAACTGCATTTTATCGAACTCGCGTTCGGACAACATGCCTTTGACACCCATCAGCATGACCAGCTCACGCAGCCTTTCGTTGGCGAGCAGGCTGTCTGCTGCAAGCAGATCCATCACGACGCGATGGCTGCCATAGCGGTTTATGGCACGCCTCAGCTCATCCAGGCCGGTGGGTGAAGCCCCTCCCAGCAAATATTTGCCGAACATGCTGCCCATAAAATCCATCGCCATTGGATGCTGATAGGCGATTGGCCGGGGCTCTATATATTTTTCAAAGAGTGTATGAAAGCGTGCCGTGTTCAGACTGCGTTGGAGCGAGGCAAAATAATAATCGAGGTGGTCGCGAAAGAAGGGGTGCTCAACTTCGCGGAATGCCTCCTCTGCCTCCAGGCGGAATGCTTCCAGCGACCTCTGGTGGCTAGTCCTGACCCGGCCTGCCACATTCGATTCCAGGTAGCCGGCCACCATCTGTTCCAGGCGGAATATCAGCTCATTCAATTCGTAGGGTCCCGTCACCTGGCTGCTCAGTTTCAGTTCGAATTGCCGGGCAGCGGGTCCGATCGCAGGCAGGGAAGGCAGATCGACAAAATTGGCTGCATACCGGCCGCCCGGTTCCACAAAAAAATAATGGTTGCTGCGCATGACACGAAGAAACAACAGCCGGGGCGCATCCGGTTCAAAACGGAATTCAAAGAAAGCATCCTCGCCAATCCGGGAGGCATCCAGTTCGGAAGCCCGGTTACTCACCAGGTCTTCGTAGGTCATCAAACGGACCTCCCGGCCTTCACCCCCGGGGAAAACCCCGCGAATGACCACCTCACTCCCGGCGGCACAATAGCCGGAAAAAAGAAACAATAACAAGATGAAGATCAGTTTGCGCATAATGAGCGGAGCGTTTAAGGGTTTAAGGGTTTAAGGGTTTAAAAGTTTAAATATCAGGATTTTCAACTTTTTAACTTTTCAACTCTTTAACTCTCTTCCTTCCACCTTCCATTACCTGTCAACCAATTCATCACGCCCGGTCGGCCAGGATGTTATTGTCCATTAAAAGCAGACAGATCAATGCCTTCGGGAATAAAGGGGGAAGCATCGCCCCCGTTCCGGATGATATCGCGTACGATATAGGAATTCAGGGCCGTGTATTCGGGCGTGGTCAGAAAAAACACCGTTTCGACCCCCGGCAGCATCTTTTTGTTCATTTGACCGATGCTCCGCTCGAATTCGAAATCGGCCGACGTCCGCAGTCCACGCAGAATATACATGGCATTGAGCTTTTTGCACAAGTCGACCGTGAGGCCCTCATAGGTAATGACCTCCACTTCCGGAAAGTCCCGAAACACCTTGTTGATCCACCCCAGGCGCTGCTGCAGGGGGAAAAAGCTTTTTTTCTGGTCGTTGACCCCAATTGCCACGATGATCTTGTCAAACAAGGGCAGTGCCCTCTTGACAATTGATTCATGACCCCGGGTAATGGGATCAAACGAACCGGGGAACAATGCGATCTTTTCCATAAGCGTTTTTTTCAAACCTTTATGCCTCAAAGATACTGAAATGTACCCTTCCGTATTTTCTTAATTGAATGAAGGCCGGATGGTTTGCGAACTGCTCCCCGGCGGTGTGCTCAACAATCAACCACCCGCCTTTGGCCAGCAATCCGTTTGCGTAAACCAGTGAGGGTATGCGGTCGATGCCGGGACTATCGTAGGGGGGGTCGGCAAAAATAAGTTCGAAATCCGTTGAACACTGACCCAAGAAACGAAACGCATCGGCCCTGACCACCCGGAGGTTATCCATGCCGAAACGCCTGGCCGTATGACGGATAAACTCCACGCAGCGGGCTTGCTGTTCAATGGCCAGTACCTCAACGGCCCCCCTGGATGCAAATTCAAACGAGAGATTCCCGGTACCCGCAAACAGATCCAGTACCCGGACCGACTCAAAATCGAAATGATTGTTCAACACATTGAACAATCCCTCCTTGGCTTTGTCGGTGGTTGGTCGCACGGGCAAGCCGGGCGGTGGATGCAACAAGCGTCTGGCAAATTTTCCGCCAATTATCCGCATGCATTCAGGTTTAACAGATTGTAATAAAAATGGTTGGCAATCCCTGCGAAAACCGGGCTGTAGTGATACATGTCATTGCGCCCGGGCAGGGTCAGCTTTTTAAAATACCTCGACAGGGAAACATAACCGGCCGAATCCAGGCCCATCTCACCCAGAAGGACCAGGGACATTTCCCCGGGCCTGAGCCCGTGTTGCTCCAGGGCATAAAACAGATAATACAACAAGTCTTCAATGGCATGGTACCTGAACGTCTGGTAAAAACTCAGGGCAGCTCCGTTGAACAGCAGAAGGTCGAAATGAGCCTGCCTGACATGCAGGACGATCTCCGCATCCCATTTTTCCAGCTCGCGCGAGGCAAGTACGCTCTCGATCAGGGCCGAACCGTGATGAAAGATGTTGCGCTGCCCCGGAAACTGGTCGCAGAAACTTAGACGGTGATTCGGCATGGTATAGAGTCCATAGGCCCCCAGATTGTTCAATCGGTCGGCACGGAGCTGATGGCCTGACGGGATCTTTGCGCAGAGGCCAAAGATGTGTTCTTTTTCTTCCTCCCGGTAAACTTCCAAAGGCACCAGCACCAGGCGGGGCGAATAATGTGTCACGTTTACCCGGCTAAAGGGCCGCCTCAGCAAAGGATGCTGCTGAACAAAATGCATCATGCATTCATCCCATTGCCCCTCGTCGGGGCTTGTGTGCCAGCTATAGCCTTCCAGGGCCGTATACCGGAACCTGCCCGCATCCAGTACCGAAAAAACAAATCCATCGGGCAAAAGCTCGATGGATAAGTATTCCTTGCTTTCAGACCCGGAAAAGTATGCGTCGTCAACAAGCCTTATGGTATTCCTGAAAGGTACGGTCATAGGGATTTCTGTGGTTTTATTCCCAGTTCCCGTCGGTGATGGCCTCGGCAAGGGAACCAACCTTCAGGCCTTCGTCGCGTGTATAGTAGACACGCCAGTTGGGTAAATCGTTCAGGTAAACAATGGGCAGGACCATGGCCTCAAATACGGGCAAACGGACCAGGCCGCGCTCAATGAATCCGGCGTCCATTGTAAACCGGGCACCACCGCCAAAGGGTACATAGGGCAGGGAGTCGATGTGATAACGGGACCTCCTGAGCAGGCTGTCGCGTGTGGCTATCCACATGGTATCGCGCTCAACGATACCCAGGCGGACGGCCTCCGATTCGGTTAGGGTGTCCGGTACCGAGCCAATAGCGCGTATCACGGGCAGGGAGTCGTTCTTAAAAAACAGGACCAGGGTATCCAGGTCGGTGGCAAACCGCTGATAGCGAGATCTGTGGGCTCTTTGTACCTCCCTGATATCTCTCAGGTTCTGGATAATACTTGCTTCCCGTCTTTGTACTTCCTGGTTGAAACGTACCGGTTCCATGATGCGGTCGTAGACCAGGTAAATCAAAACGATAATTAAAACGGTCAGTGCGACCTGAATGGCTGTTTTCATACTGTTTTATTAAAGGAATTTGGTGAATATGCAAAGGTATTATTAAATATCAATTACATTGCGGAACAATCAGGGGGCCTGGCCCTGAACCCGGAGGCTGCATTGCAAGGAACAGTTGGAAAATTCTCACGAGTGCAAATATTCAAATTTTTTTTTATAATTACCAAAAAACATTTGTGCCCGGACAATCCAACTCCTCTGGCTTCAACACAAATATCATTCCATTGTGTTTGCCCCCGGCGGCCCGGCTGCTTTGCCATGAATTTTTCTCAAATTTCAGACAGTAAACCATGTCCAGTATAGCAACAATCAGGGAACTTGCAACCAGGCTGTTTTTGGCGTGCAGGGTACCACAACAGGATGCAGTGACCGCCGCCTCGGTGATCGTTTCGGCCGAGCTGCGCGACATTCCCTCTCACGGCATGCTCCGGCTGCCCGATTACGTTCGCATGCTTCAGCAGGGGCGCATCAATCCGGCCGCCAGACCCCGGGTGATGCATCAGACTCCCTCTACTGCACTGCTCGATGGCGACAACGGCCTGGGCGCTGTGGTCTCGGTCAAAGCCATGGAACTGGCCATCGAAAAAGCCGTCCGGGCAGGTACGGGCTGGGTGGCCGTGAACAACAGCAATCACTTCGGCATTGCCGCCTATTACGCCATGCAGGCCCTCGGCCATGACATGATCGGCATTTGTATGACCAACGCAAACCCCCTGGTCGCACCCACTTTTTCGGCAGCGGGCTTGCTGGGGACCAACCCGATCGCAGTGGCCGTCCCGGCAGGGAAGCAAGCCCCGGTGGTGGCCGATTTTGCCACCGCCTCCATTGCCAGGGGCAAGGTCGATCTCCTGCACAGGCAAGGCCTTCCCATCCGCGAAGGTTTTGTCCAGGAGAGCAGCGGAATGACAAGTACCGACCCCGGTGTACTCAAACGTGGAGGGGCCATACGCCCCCTGGGAAGCAGCAGGGAATTCGGCAGCCACAAAGGATATTGTCTCGGGGCCATTGTCGATCTGTTGTCGGCCGTGTTGTCGGGGGCCAACTTCGGGCCCTTCGTCCCTCCCTCGGTAGCCTATCTCCCCCTTAAGGAGGATCTTCCCGGAAAGGGGACCGGGCATTTTTTTGGTGCCATGCGCATCGATGCCTTCCGGCCGGCTTCTGCTTTCAGGGACATGATGGACCAGTGGATCTCCACCCTCAGGCAGGCCAAGCCCGCCAGGGGCGAAGAAAAGGTGCTGATACCGGGTGACCCCGAGCGCCAGGCAGAGGCCAGGAACAGCAAAGGCGGCATTGTCCTGATGGAAAATGTCAAACAGGAGATTGCCCGGCTGTGCGAGGAAACCGGCGTCAGTTGCCCCTGGTAGGACAATCTGACCAACGCCCTGTACTTAACGGAAAGCCCGGTCCATATGATGTGTGCGGCGGGTCAGCTTCAGGTCTTGCAACACACTCGATTTGACGCGGATGGTGAAATTATAGCTCTGCCTGAAACCCATGGGGATCCAGTTAAAGCTCATCTCCCAGCAATGCAGGTCGCGATAGACGTCGATGGAAGTAAAGGTGAGCTGGTGGTTGTCGAAATCATAGCCGGTACGAAAGCCCACCCTCCATTTCGGTGTCAGGTAAATATCTCCCCGGACACCCAGGTTTTGCACGGTTTGCCGCTCAAAACGCTGGTTTATGAAGCCGTACCTTGAACCATAGTTGAAGGAGTAGGTAAAAGACAGATTCCATGGCACCGAATAGTCTGCAACCCCCGGGGGCGGCAGTTCGGCTAACTCCTCTTCAAAAAGGCCGTTGCCTCCCTCCCCGAAACCAGGAGTCCTCCGCCCGTCCACACCCCGTTCAAATCCGGCAGCGCCGGCCGCCTGCCTGGGTTCGGCACTGGAGCTCAGGTGGTAGTTCAGGTTCAGCGCCCAGGAGGTATTGCTCAGCTGAAAGAGCTTGCGGTCGCTGGCCCACAGGAACTGGTCGATGGGCTGGCCCTGATCGTCGCGGGCATAGGGCGTCCAGGTACTCGAATAGGTGATGTCGAAATTACCCAGCAGCCTGGTCCGCCCGCTCACCCTGACATCTGAAAAATTCAGGGAATCCCTGGCCAGGTCATAGCCCCCGGTAACCGACAGGTTATCGATCAATACGATCTTCCGGTCTTCGGCATCGGGGTCCCGCCTGTTTCTTACCTTCATCTCCAGGTTGTTGTTCAGGCTCAGGCTGATGTTGCCCGAGCGTCCGCGGGGAGGCCCTCCATAGATGCCCTGTTCGAAAATACTGTACTGAACGTCTTCGTCGCGAATGGGGTCGTAATAGGTTTCGTAATAGCCCCAGAATGGATCGGCAAAATCGGGCCTGAAGCTGAAGCCCAGGCTGGGAGAAAGTACATGCCGAAAGGCCGAAACCGGACCGGAACGAAACTGCATCATCCCATACAGGGTGGTGTTGAGGCCCGATGCCAGGTTAAACTCACGGGCTGGTCTGAACCCGGAAACGGTGTCGGTTACCAGAGCCCCGTCGCCACCTGCCCCGGCATGGGGGTCCCACTCCTTGCGTATGGTGCTGAAGTACCAGCGCTCAGAATAGTTCATGCCGGCACTCAGGTTGAAATGGTTGGCCACCCGGGTGGCCCAGGATACCGGAATGGTATGGCGAACACCGCTCCGGAACTGCGACAGGGCATTTTGGGTGAACAGGAGCGAATCGGCAATGCTCAGCTCGTTGCGGGCATTCATGTTATAGGTCAGGTTGATGTCTTCGTACCACCTGGGTGTGCCGCTGACCCCGGAGCCGCGAAAGGGGTAAAAACGGGTAACACCGAAAGTTATTTCCGGAATGCTCAGGTCGACGCGGCGGTTGTTGGTGTTCTGGCTGTGCCTGAGGTTAGCCGAAAAATTGTACCTGCCGGCCCATCTGTTGGAATAGCTGACATTGGACGAAAAGGTGTTCGAGAGGTAATCTTCGTCCGACACCGGGTTGAAACGGCTCGACTGACGGCTGCCTGCATTTACGCTGGCCCGGAAAGAACGGGTGGGGTGGGCCTGGGCTGCCTGGCTGTGCGACCATACCACGCGGAAGTCCCTGCTGCGCTCGTAATCGGGCATATTCCGCTCCCCAAACAAATTGACGGCATAGGTCAGGTTTACCGCCCCGTTGAAACGGTAGCGCACATTGTAATTGGAACCCGCGCGCAGGGCCCAACTACCCCTCGAGTAGATGTCGCCCCTTATCGAAAGATCCATGTGGTCGCTGATACCCCAGTAGAAGCCGCCATTTTCAAGATAAAATCCACGCTCCCGGCTTTCTCCGTAAGAGGGGATAAGCACCCCGGAGGCCTGCCCCCTTTTGTTCGGGAAAAAACCAAAAGGAACGAACAGCGGAGTGGGTACCCCCCGTATAACCAGAAATGCCGTACTCGAGATGATCTTGTCGTCGGGAATGATCTTGGCCCTTCGGAACTCGATGTGAAAATGAGGTTCCGGATGATCGCAGGTGGTGTATTTGCCGTCGGCCACATGGACCTCCCTGTTGGGCTGTATCTTGACCACATCGCCATGCACAAAACCTTCGGCTTCTTCGGTGACCACCCCTGTGGTGCGGCCCCGGCGGGTCTCGAAATTGTACCGCAGTTCCTGCGACTGAAAGCTCTGCATCCCCTCGGTAAATACCGGGAGCCCCTGTATCACGCCTGCAGTGTCGGGAAGCCCTTTGGCAAAGAGTTCATTGGTCTGGAAATCGATCTCAATATAGGCCGCCTTCAGGTGCAGGTCGTCATAGGTCAGGTCGGCATTGCCGTAAATATAAACCCGCTGGTTCCGTATGTCGTGGAAAATAGTATCCTGGGCCTGGTACTCCACAGTGGTTTCCAGGATAACACCCGTCCCCCTGAGCCTTTGTTCGTTCTCCCCAAGGGTGTCTGCTGCCGCTGCGGTCTCTTCCATGCCGGGCATGGGAGCCTCTGTAGGATCGTCCGGAAGCTGGGCCCGTAAACCGGAAAGACTCAGGGAAAAGACAAAAAGGAGAATTAAAAACTTCACAATGGGGTTTGTGCGCAATGTGATTAAATGTTATTTTTGTGATACAACATCGTGGTTGGTATCTACGTATACATTACCAGTTATATAAACAGTTTCAGTCAGAACAGTTTCAGGCAAATTTTCTGCAAAAATAATCAAAAATAGCTTAACTATAGTGGAACGTATTCTCCTGCTTTTTGGTATGGCACTGCTGCTGGCACTTTTGCCCGTCGCGCTGCTGGCCGACCGCCGCGGATTTGTGGACACCGTGGTGATCGATCCCGGCCACGGCGGAAGAGAGCCCGGTGCCGTGGGCAGCAGGTCGGAGGAAAAAGACATTGCCCTGGTCATATCCCTGAAACTGGGCGAATACATCCGGGAGAACCTCCCCGGCGTCCGGGTCATCTATACCCGCGAAACCGACGTGTTTGTGCCCCTGCACGAAAGGGCCAGGATCGCCAACGAGAACCAGGCCGACCTCTTCATTTCGATACATTGCAACAGCTCGACCAACCGCAGTGCCAGGGGCACTGAAACCTTCGTCATGGGCCTGCACCGCAGCGCGGCCAATCTCGAAGTGGCCCGGCGCGAAAACAAATCGATCCTCTACGAAGACGATTACCTGGAAACCTACGACGGATTTGATCCCAGCTCACCGGAGGCCAGCATCATCTTCGCCCTTTACCAGAACGCCTACCTCGACCAGAGCCTGACCATGGCTTCCCTGGTTCAGTCGCAGTTCAGGGAAAGGGCCAGGCGGATCGACAGGGGAGTCAAGCAGGCCGGCTTCCTGGTGCTTTACCATGTAACCATGCCAGGCATTTTAATAGAAACAGGCTTTATCAGCAATCCGAGAGAGGAAGAATACCTGATGTCCGAAAGCGGCCAGGCCCATATTGCCTCGGCCATATTCAGGGCGTTCAGGCAGTACAAGCAGGAACAGGACGCCATGGCGGCAGCCAGGAGCCACTATGCCCGCTCAGCCCCCCAGGCCGGAAACAGACTGTTGCAGACCCCTGAAGCAGGGGTTTCGGACATTGACCCCGGCACCGACAACTCTTCAGGCGGTGCCGGGGGCAATGCAGCAGCTGAGCGGGTTTCGGCCACTGAGGTTTCCTTCAGGGTACAGTTTGCCTCAACCAGCGAAAAACGCCCGGCCAACGACCCTGCATTCAGGGGCCTTGAAAACGTGGCTTACTATTTCCATGAAGGGCTGTATAAATATACGGTAGGAAACGAAGCCAGCCTGGAGGCTGCCGCCGAACTCCAGCAGAAGGTACAGCTGGCGGGTTTCAGGGACGCCTTTGTCGTGGCCTTTCACAACAACGAAAGGATCAGTGCCTCCGAAGCCATCCGGCTACTGAACAGTCAGAGTGCTGAATAATCCTATAAATAAACCAGAAATTGAAAGTTAAAAGAGAGATCAAACTGGGCATCTTGTTTATTGCCACCCTCCTGCTTTTTATTTGGGGGATCAACTACCTGAAAGGCAGGGATATTTTCAGCAGGCAGATCAGCTTCTACGTAGTGTACGAAGAGGTAGACGGCCTGCTTGAAACCAACCCGGTAACCATCAGCGGGGTAAAGGTAGGGCAGGTAAGCCGGATCTCCTTTTATCCCGACGGCTCGGGCCGGGTGCTCGTCAGGGCCGTCGCCAGCAGGGAGATAGGCATACCGGTTAACTCGGTGGCCCGCCTGACCTCCCCCGACATCATCGGCGAAAAGGAAATACAGATCGAACTGGGAGATGCGGACCAACGCATACAGGATGGCGACACCCTGGCAGGCATTGTCATGCCCGGGCTAACTGCCGAACTCGACCGCTATCTGCGCCCCATCACCATTCAGGCCGAAAGCCTGCTTGCGCAGATGGATACCGTATTTGCCTCGGTGGCCGTGCTGTTTGATGAACACGCGCGTGAAAACCTGCGCAATAGCCTGACAAACATCCGCGATGCTTCCGAAAGCATCAGCCACGTTGCCCGCATTGCTGGCGAAACGGCCGAAAGGGAATCCGAAAACCTTTCGGAACTGCTGGCCAGCGCGCTCTCCATCGCCAACAACATTGAGGCACACAACGAAACCTTCGACCACATCATTGGCAATTTTTCGGACATCAGCGATGCCATCGCCGCCAGGGAACTGGAAAACATCATTGCAAACACCGCCTCAGCCATGGAGCAAATGGCCACCATTACTGAAAAGATCGGCCGGGGTGAAGGCTCTGCAGGCCTGCTGATGGAAGACGAAGAACTCTACCGCAAACTGGAGGCCTCATCCAGGCAATTGGAACTCCTGCTTCAGGACATACGCGAAAACCCCGGCCGGTATTTCCGTATTTCCGTTTTTGGCAGGTAGTTTCCACAAAAAGTCACCAAAGACATACCCGCAGTGATGCAACGGCGATTCACCCTTCTGTTTTTGCTTTTTGTGGTCCCGGTTCTTTGCCTGGGCAACAACGGGGAAGGCCCAAGGCCCTTTGAGCGAGCTTTTGCAGCTTTCCGCGAAGATCCGGCCCTCGACAATGCCAGCTGGGCTTTTGTTGCCAGGGAGTTGAACTCCGGGCAATCATTGATCGAACACAACCCGCGGCTTGCGCTTACCCCGGCCTCGGTCCAGAAGCTGGTGACCACAGCTTCGGCCCTGCTGGCACTGGGGCAGGGCTATCGCTTCGCAACCCTGCTCGAGTACGACGGCAGCATCGATGCGGAAGGGGTGCTGCAGGGAAATCTTTACATCAGGGGCAGCGGCGATCCCAGCCTGGGGGCGTCGAAAATGAACGACAGCCTGGCCCTTGAAAAGGTATACGGCAGGTGGAAACAGGCCCTCGAGAGTGCTGGCATTGTTCGCATCACCGGCCATGTGATCGCCGACGACAGGGTTTTTGACCGCGAAATGGTGCCTCCCAGGTGGCTGTGGGGGCATATCGGGAATTATTTTGGCGCCGGAGCCAGTGGCCTCAGTGCAAACGAGAACGAATACACCGTCTATTTCAGGGCGGGGGATGCCCCCGGAGCCCCTGCCACGGTGGTGGGCACCGACCCGGAAATACCCGGTATGAGCTTTGTGAACGAGGTGATCACCGGCCCGGCGGGTTCGGGCGACCAGGTGTACATATACGGGGCTCCCTACCAGGCCGAACGCAGGTTGACGGGAAGCGTACCCCATGGAGCCAGGCGTTTCCCGGTAAGGGGATCGATGGCGAACCCACCGGGTTTTGTGGCCGACACCTTTTACGCCTTCCTCAAAAAAAACGGGTTCGGCATCGATGGGAACCCTATGGTCCTTCCTCATCTGCCTCCACACAGGACGGCCATCCCCGGCCAAAGGCATGTGATCGCCTCGTGGTTGTCGCCTTCGCTTGCCCATATCGTATACCGCACCAATATGTACAGCGTCAACAGCTATGCCGAAAACCTGCTGAAAGCCATCGGGCATCATGAAAAAGGCGAAGGCAGCCTCAACGGGGGCCTGGCGGCCATCCGGGAGATCTGGGAGCAAAGGGGCATCGACACCGGGGGGCTGTCGATGTTCGACGGCAGCGGCCTCTCCCCCTCTAACCGTCTAACCGCAACGCAAATCATGCAGATCCTTGTCATGATGGCCGCAGAGCCCTCCTTTGGAGCATTTTACAACAGCCTGCCCCTGGCCGGCCGCTCGGGAAGTTTAGGCAACCACTTTAAAAACACAGCCTCCGAAGGACAGCTCAGGGCCAAAAGCGGCACCCTGAACAACGTGCGGTCGTTTGCAGGCTACGCCCCCATGCAGAACGGCCGCCTGGCCGCATTTGTCCTCATCGTCAACGATTACCAGGGCAGCCCCGCGGCCATGCGCGACAAGATGTTCGGGCTGATGGGGAGCCTGAGCGAATCCTTTCCGGCAACAGGCCGCTGAAGCCTGAAATATCTAGCCGGGCTTCATCCGTATTACAAATATTGTGTTAATTTAGCGGCTCAACAGTTCATCAAAACAACTAACCAAAACCAGGCATTATGCAAAACATAGACTGGAGCAAGCTCCCCTTCGGATATTTTCAGACAGACTATAATGTACGGTGCTATTATCGCAACGGCAAATGGGGAGAGATCGAAGTATCCTCATCGCCCCACATCAACATCCACATGGCAGCCACATGTCTTCACTACGGGCAGGAGGCCTTTGAAGGCATGAAGGCCTACCTTGGAAAAGATGGAAAGATCAGGATCTTCCGCTGGGAGGAGAACGCCAAAAGAATGCAGCGTTCAGCCGACGGCATCCTCATGGCCAGGGTGCCTGAAGAGTTGTTCCATACCATGGTGTCCAAAGCTGTAAAGCTCAATGAGCATTTTGTTCCTCCACACGGACACGGAGCAGCCCTGTACATCAGGCCGCTGCTCATCGGTACCGGGATACAGGTGGGCGTTAACCCGGCCAAAGAATATCTGTTCATGGTCTTTGTCGGGCCTGTCGGTCCTTACTTCAAAGAAGGCTTCAACCCGGTAAAGATGCAGATTGTCAGGGATGTTGACAGGGCGGCTCCACTGGGTACGGGTCATATCAAGGTGGGGGGCAATTACGCTGGAAGCCTTTTTGCCTCCGAACGGGCCAAGGCAGAAGGCTACGCCTCGGTCATTTTCCTGGAGGCCAAAGAGAAAAAATTTATCGACGAAGCCGGGCCGGCAAACTTCTTTGCCATTAAGGGCAAGACCTATGTTACCCCTAAGTCGCCCTCCATCCTGCCCTCGATCACCAACATGAGCCTGATGCAGATCGCCGCCGACATGGGCATGACGGTCGAAAGGCGGCCACTGGCCGTTGAGGAACTGGAAGGTTTTGAAGAAGCCGGTGCCTGCGGCACCGCAGCCATCATTTCGCCCATCGGAACCATTGTGGACAGGGACAGTGGCAAAACCTACACCTTTGGTGATCCTTCGGCTGCAGGTCCTGTATCCACCAGGCTGTTTAAAAAGCTACAGGCCATCCAATACGGAGATGAACCCGATCCACACGGCTGGGTCAGTTTTGTAGAATAAATTCATCGTTTTTGAAACCTCAAAAGGGCTTACCGGTCATTCGGTTGGCCCTTTTTTTTGCGGATCAGGTAAAGACCCGCTATGGTGAATAGGCCGTTTACGATCAGGATCTCGAATCCGAACCGGTATCCCCAAAGAAGGCTTTCGGAGTGGGCGCTGAGCAGGTAACTCATCAAGGGGGAGGACAGGGCCACCAGGGGCACGTAGCGGTCGTGGAGTTCCCAGCGGGTGAATATCCCGGCAAAATATAGCCCAAGCAAAGGGCCATAGGTATATCCGGCAATGGTGAACAGGGTGCTGATCAGGGCTTCGTCATTAATGGCACCGTATCCGAGGATGATCAGCAACACCAGGACGGAAAAGCCCAGGTGCACCCGGTAACGGATCCTTTGTATCTTTTTTTCTGTCATGCCTTTGCGGCGGCGCAGGCCTAGAAAGTCGATGCAGAAAACCGTGGTCAGGGCCGTCAGGGTACCGTCGGCACTCGAATAGGCCGCCGATATCAGGCCGAAGAAAAAAGTCAGCCCGGCCACCATGCCCAGCTGCTGCAAGGCCACCATGGGAAATAGTTCGTCGGAAGTTTGCCCGGGCGAAAGCAGCAGCCCCACTTCGCCGGCATAGATCCACAAAACCGCGCCCAGGAACAAAAAAAGCAGGTTTACCGGGATCAGGATGGCCCCGAAAGTCAGCACATTCTTTTGTGCATCGCGCAGGTTGCGGCAACTCAGGTTCTTTTGCATCATGTCCTGATCCAGCCCGGTCATGACAATGGTAATGAACATGCCGGCGAAAAACTGCTTCAGGAAAAACCGGGGGTCGGCAACATCCATAACGAACATCCGGATATACCCCTGCCCGCCCGCCGCCGAGGCCAGTTCGCCCAGGCCCATTTCAAGGCGTCCGGCGATCAGCAGTATGCTGACCACCACGGCGGCAATCATAAAGGTGGTTTGCAGGGTATCGGTCCAGACAATGGTCTTGATCCCTCCCTGGAAGGTATAGAGTAGTATCAGCAGCATGAACAGCGACACGGTAACCCCCAGGGGGATGCCCCAGCCATCGAACACAAACCGCTGCAACACTATCACCACCAGGAACATCCTGAACGAGGTTCCGATCAGCCGCGAAACAATGAAGTAGAACGCCCCTGCTTTATAGGAAGCAATCCCGAAGCGATGCTCGAGGTAGGTATAGATCGAAGTGAGGTTCAGCCTGTAATACAGGGGCAGCAGCACCCAGGCGATCACCGCGTAACCGGCAAGGTAGCCAAATACCAGTACCATATAGGAGAACTGCTCATCCTGCACAAGCCCCGGCACCGACATAAAGGTCACCCCCGAAAGGGAAGCCCCGATCATGCCGTAGGCTACCACATACCACGGAGAATTCCTGTTGCCCAGAAAATAAGCCTCGTTGTTGACCTTGCGGCGGATGGTCAGCCTCGATATAAGAAAGATCAGTGAGGTGTACAGGATGAAGGAGAGCAGGATCAGGTATGGAGACATGCGCGGGTGCTTGATTCGGTCTACCGGCAAAAATAGCCAAAGATTTTGTCTTTTTGCCGGGCATTTATTATTAACTTTGGGCTTTGATAAAACCCAGGGAAAGCGTTGTGGATACTTATTCTTCAAGGGCATTGCAGGCCGCAGTTGAGGCCTTTGCACAACTGCCGGGAATTGGCAGGAAAACAGCCTTGCGGCTGGTGCTTCATCTGCTGAAGCAGGATGCAGGAACGGCCGACAGCTTCTCCGAAGCCTTGCGCGAACTTCACCGCAATGTAGTTTATTGCACCCACTGCCACAACATCACCGACAAATCCGTATGCAGCATTTGCGAGTCGCCCCGGCGCAACCGGGCCTTGGTCTGCGTTGTCGAAGACATCCGCGATGTGATGGCCATCGAGAACACCGGGCAGTATCACGGGCTGTACCATGTACTGGGAGGCATCATATCGCCGATGGAGGGGATCGGGCCCTCCGACCTGACCATTGATTCGCTCTCCGGACGCCTTCAGGCAGATCCCGGCATCCGGGAAGTGATCCTGGCACTGAGCACCACCATGGAGGGAGACACCACCGGTTTCTATATCTACCGCATGCTGCAGGCTTTTGACCTGAAGATTTCGGTGATCGCCAGGGGCATTGCCATTGGCGACGAACTCGAATACGCCGACGAAGTCACCCTTGGCCGGTCTATTGTCAACCGCACGGCCTATGATGTAAACACTGTCAAATAAGCCCCATGCTGCTGTCGGTCGTCATTGTCAACTACAACGTACAGTACTTTCTCGAACAGTGCCTGAATTCCGTAATCAAATCCGGGAGGAGTCTCCCCATGGAGGTAATCGTGGTAGACAATCATTCCATCGACGCTTCGGTGGATATGGTGAGGGAGAAATTCCCTGAAGTAAAACTCATTGTCAACCAGGAGAACGTGGGTTTCAGCAAGGCCAACAACCAGGCCATCAAAATTTCCCGTGGCCGGTATATACTCCTGCTCAACCCCGACACCGTGGTCGAGGACGACACCCTGCCCCGGGTGGTCGGATTTATGGAAAGCCATCCCGATGCCGGGGCATTGGGGGTAAAAATGCTCGACGGGCAGGGCAGGTTCCTTCCGGAATCGAAACGAAGCCTTCCCACCCCGGGGGTGGCCTTTTGCAAGGTATTCGGGCTTTCGGCCCTCTTTCCCAAATCAAGGCTGTTCGGAAAATACCACCTGGGCTACCTCGACAAGAACAAGACCCACAAGGTAGATGTCCTCTCGGGGGCCTTCATGCTGCTTCGCAGGGAAGCCCTTAAAAAAACCGGGACCCTCGACGAGGACTTTTTTATGTATGGAGAAGACATCGACTTGTCTTACCGGATCAGCAAGGCCGGATACTCCAACTATTACTACCCAGGAACCCGCATCATCCATTACAAGGGAGAAAGCACAAAAAAAAGCAGCGTCAATTACGTCATGGTGTTTTACCGGGCCATGATCGTGTTTGCGCAAAAACACTTCTCTCCCAAAAATGCCTGGACCTTTTCGCTATTGATCAGGCTGGCCATTTACTTCAGGGCAGGCCTGGCCATCCTGACCCGTTTTGTGAAACGCTCATTCTGGCCGCTGGCCGATGCCGGTCTGATCTATGCGGGCTTCTATTACTTGAAAAACTATTGGGAACACCAGGTGTTTGCCCTGCAGTCGGCCCATTACCCTCCTGAATTTATGCGCTATGCGGTACCGGCCTATATTGTGTTCTGGTTATCGGCCGTTACCATTAGCGGAGGATACGACCGTCCGGTGAGCCTGTTTAAGCTGGTCAGGGGCATTGGGCTGGGAACCATTGCCATCCTGGTGATATACGCCCTGCTGCCACTGCATCTGCGATTTTCCAGGGCGCTGATACTGCTGGGCAGCATATGGGCCCTTTTTTCCATGAACCTGTTGAGAACCGCCTATGCCCTGATCAGGCAGGGCAACATCCATTTCGGGAGGGAAGCGAGCAAACGCGTACTGATTGCCGGCAAGGGGAAGGAGGCCGACCGGATACTGAAGCTGCTGAGGCAGTCGGGGAACACCGCCTTTATCGGCCTGGTATCGCCGGGGGGAGAAAAACCAGGGGAAGAAGGCTACCTGGGCAGTTTCGGGCAAATCAGGGAGATCATCGATATCTACCGCATCAGCGAGGTCATATTCTGCGCCGGGAACATGAGTTCCCAGGCCATTATCGACAGCATGCACAGCTTGCAGGACACGCCGGTGCGCTTCAAGATCGCCCCCCCCGAAAGCCTGTATATTATCGGCAGCAACAGCATCGACACCTTCGGCGACCTGTTCACCATCAGCGTGAATGCGGTCAACCGTACCGGCAACAGGCGAAAAAAGAGACTCTTCGATCTGGTCGCCGCCTTGTTTTTTCTGATCACTCTGCCGTTGCAGTTGCTGTTTGTCAATAACGGCCGTGGTTTTGTGAAAAACCTCCTGAAGGTACTCGGGGGAAAAAAAACCTGGGTGGGCTACCATCCGGGCAAAAACATGGAGAAGCTGCCCCCGCTGAAAAAAAGCGTATTGCATCCCGCAGATGCCTTCAGGGACAAAAAGCTGGAGGCCGCCACCCTGGCCAACCTCAACAGCCTGTATGCAAAAGACTACAAGGTAGAGAACGACTTCATGCTCTGCCTGAAAGGCTACCGCCAGCTTGGCAGGCAAAGCCCCGCTGCCCCGCTTTGAGCCGGGAGGGCCCTGCACAGGGATCAAACCTTTTCGGTAAATCTTTGTTCCAGAATTAGGACTTTCCACATCATATCAAAAACAACAGGAATGGCAAGCTTTGAATTGAAAATGCCCAAGCTGGGTGAAAGCATCACAGAGGCAACCATCACCAAATGGTTGAAGCAGGTTGGCGACCCCATCGAACTCGACGACCCCATACTGGAACTCGCCACCGACAAGGTGGACTCCGAAATCCCGAGCCCGGTCGAGGGCATATTGAAAGAACAGTTTTTTCAGGAGGGCGACACCGTAGAGGTAGACACCGTGATCGCCGTCATTGAAACCGGAGAAGAGGGCCATGAGGAGACCCCGGAAGAAGAGAAGGCCTCAGTCCCCACCCGGCAGGAAGCTGGCACCCAAATCCCGGCACCCCCGCCATCGGAGAAAGAAACAGGGGCTCCGGCCGCCCCCCCCCCCGAAGAACAGGCTGCCCCGGCAACCAACCGGGCAGCAGATGAACGCTTTTACTCACCCCTTGTCAGAAGCATTGCCAGGAAAGAGAAAATTCCAGCTGACGAACTTGCCGGCATACCCGGCAGCGGCAAAGACGGCCGACTGACCAGGGACGACCTGCTGAACTACCTTGAAAAACGCAAAAAAGACGAGGCAGCAACCCGTGATACCCCGCCCCACCCTGCCGCAGCGGCTAAACAGGCCACACAACCGGCAGCGGTTGCCGGAGCAAAGGATGAGGTGATCGAGATGGACCGCATGCGCAGGCTCATTGCCGACCACATGGTGATGTCGAGGGACACCTCCGTACACATTACCCTGTTCAGGGAGGTGGATATGACGGGAGTTGTCGCCTGGAGAAACAGGCATAAGGACGAACTGCAGAAAAGGGAAGGACAAAAGCTCACCTTTACTCCCATCTTTATTGAAGCCATTGCAAAGGCGCTGCGCGACTACCCCATGATGAACGTTTCGCTCGACGGCCACCGCATCATCAGGCGCAGCGAGATCAATATAGGGATGGCAGCGGCCCTGCCCGATGGCAATCTCATTGTGCCCGTGATCAGAAACGCCGACCACAAGAGCCTGACTGGCCTTGCCAGGGAGGTGAACGATCTGGCACAACGCGCCCGTCAAAACCAGTTGAAGCCCGATGAGATCCAGGGCGGCAGTTTCACCCTCACCAATTTTGGCACCTTCGGTGCCCTAACGGGCACCCCCATCATCCATCAGCCACAGGTCGGCATACTGGGCGCAGGGCTTATCCAGAAGAAGCCCGTGGTGATCGAAACCCTCCAGGGCGACAGCATTGGCATCCGCCACCAGATGATGCTTTCACTGGGCTGCGATCACAGGATCGTGGACGGAGCGCTTGGGGGGCTTTTCCTGCAGCGCGTGGCCGAATACCTGGAGAACTTCGAATCCAGACAGGGAGAACAGCGCTGAATAATTCCCAACGGCAGGCCTGCCGGGCTGATGGTACTTATCCGGGCAGGCAACTGCCCGCCCGGATAAGCAGATTTGTTGTAACTTCGCAAACAAACCAAACCAAAGCGCCATGCAATTGAAACTTGTTCGCCCCCTGGCCTTTTTCGACCTGGAAACCACGGGAGTAAATGTGGTAAGAGACCGCATCGTAGAGATCAGCATCTACAAGGTAATACCCGACGGCACCAACGAATCTCTGACAAAAAGGGTGAACCCTACCATCCCCATTCCGGCGGAAGTCACCGCCATCCACGGCATCTCCAACCTTGACGTGGCCGATGCACCGACCTTTGCCCAGCTGGCCCCCTCCCTCGAACAGTTTCTTCAGCATTGCGACCTGGCAGGCTACAATTCCAACAAGTTCGACATCCCGATGCTGATCGAGGAATTCCTCAGGTGCGGCATCCAGTTCGACATCAGAAAACGCCGGCTGATCGACGTGCAGAACATCTTTCACAAGATGGAGCCCCGCACCCTGAGAGCCGCATACAAGTTTTACTGCGGGAAGGACCTGGTGGGGGCTCATGAAGCCGAGGCCGACACCAGGGCCACCTACGAGATTTTGCTCTCACAGATAGAACGCTACCAGGGAGTGGATTACGAAGACCGGGAAGGCCGGCTTGAAGGCCCCATAAAAAACGACGTCCAGGCCCTGCACGATTTTTCCTACAACCACCGCAATGCCGACCTGGTTGGTCATATAGGCTACGACAAACAAGGCAGGGAGGTTTTTAAATTCGGAAAATACAAAGGTAAGGTCGTGGAGGAGGTATTCAAGAAGGAACCCCAGTATTTTGACTGGATGATGAAGGCAGATTTTCCGCTTTCGACCAAAAACCTGATCCAGTCCATCATCCTCCGCGGTTTCGACAAGGGCAATATCATCTTCAAAGATCAGTAACCCGCCATGAAGATCTTCTGTACCGGCGAGAACGTACCCGGCCCCCAAGCCGGTAAAGGTGGCGCCTTCAGCAGTTAGCCCAGTTTTTTTATAAACCCCGAAACCGCCCTCATCAAGGCCGGAC
Source organism: Bacteroidales bacterium (assembly GCA_003560165.1). Taxonomy (GTDB): domain Bacteria; phylum Bacteroidota; class Bacteroidia; order Bacteroidales; family UBA7960; genus PUPG01. The sequence goes on along the minus strand of PWJC01000118.1, from coordinate 662 downwards.
AAGCCTTTTTTATCCCAGACTTTTCCATCAGTGTCAGCTGCGGCGTATCATTGGTGGCCAGGATCTGCAAACCGGGCAAACAGATACAGAGCCGCTTTGCCCCTTCCTACTACCAGGAGATCGGTGCCGGCCTGACCTTTACGGCCCACGACCTGCTCCTGCGCCACATCAGCCAGGGCCTTCCGTGGGAAATGGGGGTGGCCTTCGACGGTTCGGCCGCCGTAAGCCGCCTGGTGCCTGCCGGCAGCCTGGATGAAACGAAGGGGGTCTGCTTTTCACTCAAAAAAAACAGCCGCCATGAATACGAAGCCTCATCCAAACGGATGATGCAGGATTTCGATGAGCTGATCGCCCTGGTATCAGGGTACGTGACCCTCAAGATCGGCGATTACCTGTTTACCGGCACACCCGGATACGTGCCTGTGGAAGCAGGCGACATTCTCGAAGTCAGCCTTCAGGAGGAAAAAGTGCTGAAAGTGGCAGTGAGGTGAGAACGAAGGAAGAAGACGGAAGACGGAAGACGGAAGACAGAGGACGAAGGGAAGAAAGTTGAAGAGTTGAAGAGTTGAAGAGTTGAAGAGTTGAAGAGTTGAAGAGTTGAAGAGTTGAAGAGTTGAAGAGTTGAAGAGTTGAAGAGTTGAAGAGTTGAAGAGTTGAAGAGT
>PWJC01000165.1 GCA_003560165.1 Bacteroidales bacterium | reverse complement strand
TTCAACTCTTCAACTCTTCAACTTTTTCGTTCCATCGTTCCATCGTTCATTCGTTCCATCGTCCTTCCGTCCTCTGACCTCCGTCCTCTGTCTTCCGTCTTCTAAACTTTTCAACTTTTCAACCTTTCAACCTTCTTCTTCCTACCTACTACCTACTACCTACTACTTACTATCTTCTACCGTCTACCTTCTACCTCCCACGCTAAATCCAAGATATCATAAACCCAAGGTATAGCTGCGGCTACTCCATCAGTACGGCATTAAACAACAGCTTGAAGGTAACCTGGGTAGATGCCCTGAACTGGGGGTTGAACGACGACAAAACGATCTGCCCGTCGCCTTTGCCTACCCACACCAGGGCGGCTTCTTCGTGCAGGAGTTCCTCGTTTTCCGAATAACCGCTCATCAGTACATTGTCTTTGGCAAAGGTGGCGATCACCCGCCTGTCCATGTCAAAATACGGGAGGGAAGTCCTGAATACCGGGTTGCCCCGATGAAATACCCCATGGGTCTGTGGCATACCCAGGGTCAGGGGGTGGCCGTTTCTGAGGTTTACCTTCATAAGGGCTCCGGGAATATACAGACCCCTGCCCGAGAGATCGCGTCCTATGTTGCTGACGGGCAGCATGAAGTCTTCGCGGTCTTCGCCCTCGCCTACTGATATGGGCCCCATGAACAATTCAACGGCCGGACCCCAGGCCATGACCTTGCCACCGCCATTGACGAAGCGCATCAGGTTCTCAAAGCCCTGCTTTTCCATCCCCCTGGCATAGGCGGGCGGATAGCGCGATGGCAACAGTTGCCCGGCCCTCTCCTGTCTTCCGTGCATGAGGGCCGAATGTGACTGGTCGGAAAAGATCAGCATGTCGAAATCCCGGTCGAGCCTGGCTGTTTGAAGATCGGCAGGCCGCAATACGGTATAAGGAATGTGGTAGGTATCGAAAAGGTAGCGGGTCCATCCGGCATCCATGTCGTGGAACCAGGTTTCCACCAGGCCAATGCGCGGCATATGCAAACGGCGGGTACTCATTCCGGGATGATCATCAAGATAGACCGGGCCGGCAAGCAGCTCTTCGGTGATTTCACCGAGCGCGGCGTCGACTGCCATAATGAAGCTGCCTTCAGGGATGACCATACCGCCGGCTTCGGTCGTTTCGGTGGTGCGGTCAACCCTTAAACCCCGTTCAAGGGCCATGAAGGCGGCCTTATAACTCTCATTGCGGGTAGCCGGAAAAACAGCCCACCGGTCTCCGGGAGCAGCAGCAAGGCTTAAGGAATACGGCAGGGGGATCTCCACAATATGGCGTTCCATTTCAGCAACCGGATGATTCACCTCGACGGCTTCAACACCACGATGCAGCGGCAGCGACCAGGAGGTGATGTCGTAGGGACGGATCATTTCGCCCCCCGGAGTATAGTGCCGGGCGGGGAATTTCTGTGCCTCGAGCACCTCCTTGATGAACGCCCTGTAGGGTTGGGCCAGAGGAACAACCACATCGCCCTGTCTGAAGAGGCGGTTTTCGATCTCCACATCGGCCTCCAGGCGGTACGACCTCACCCCGTGCCTGCCCAACAGATTGACCAGGGCCACCATTTCGCCAAGGTCGTGCTGCTTTTGAGGCATGATGTAATAGTACGGAGCTTCCTCGCTTCCCCTGGCGATCTCCCGGCGGCTTATCTCATTGCGCGATTGCAATATCTCTTCCCTGTGGATGGCCGAAGTATGCAAGTAGGAAAGGGTATTTTCCATCTCGTAGCGAAGGATATCGGACAAACGCCACCAGCCTCCATCCCATGGTCTGGGCAGATTGATCGAAATGGCGTATTCGCCCAATCCCTTGCCGATGGTGCGCAATTCGCCCGGTTCCACATAGATCGGACTGGCAATGTTCACGCTGGCGGCTTCCGAAAGCATGGCCACCACCCCCTTCCAGTTGGCTGTCGAAGTGGCTCCCGGCCAGTAATTGTCAAACAGGTAGTTTACCGATACGCTCTTTAGTCCGGCCTCCGTCATCTCGGTCAGGGCGCGGGACCCGTACACCCTCATCCAGTTCCATATGCCCGGATCGATGTTTTCGGCCACCGGATCATGGGGTGGCGAAACAAAAAAGCGGGGGCCCGAAGAGCCCATCTGATGACGCTCTACCATGGCCTGCGGAAACCAGATCGTGGAATAGACATCCGCCACTGCCTGGTTCTCGCTCTGTGAAAGGGTGACAAAATCACGGTTGATGTTGTGGCCCACGTATTTGTGGTATACCCCGGGCAGGCTGCTGCCTTCGAACGGAGTGTCCCTGTACTGGTTGTAATGCTCAACGATCATGTTCATGCCGTCGGGATTGTGCTGTATGAACATGGCCACGGTGTTCTCAAGGATAGCCTCCCGCCGCGGATCGGTTCCATTGATCAGTTCGTACACGGTCAGGGGCAATGCCTGGGTAGGGCCGACCTCGGTAGCGTGCATGCTCAGGGTAGACAAAAAGAACACTTTGCCCTCCCCGATCAATGCCTCGCGGGCGATCGCATCAGGAATCTCATCCAGGGCCAGGGCGCGGTTGATCTCCCGGAGGCGGTCGAGCCGGCCGATGTTTTCTTCGGAAGACACCAGGATGAGGTAGATCGGACGACCCATCTCGCTGTTGCCGATGCGTTCCATATGGACCTTGCCGGAAGCTGAGGCCAGCTGTTCCATATAGGCGATCATGGGTTCATAGGTGAACATCTTCCGGTCTTCGCCCGGAGTGAACCCGAAATGGGATTCAGGGGTTGGCAATGCGGCCTTAAGGCCAAAGCCAAGGCAGCAAAGAGCTGCCAGGACAAGAAATCGTTGGTGAAGCAATGAAGAGCGCATAGGAATTCAGGGGGTTTAATTTTGGATTACGTCCAAAATTAAACTATTTCCGCGAAATCCCAAGTTCAGCCATTAAGGCTGCGGCTACTTTTTCAACACGTTCCAGATCGGTTTCACGGGTGAAAAAAGGGTCGTTGTCGCTGATGGACAGCTGCGCCATTACCCTTCCGTC
>PWJC01000183.1 GCA_003560165.1 Bacteroidales bacterium | reverse complement strand
TTCAACTTTTCAACTTTTCAACTTTTCAACTTTTCAACTCTTAAACTCTTAAACTTCTTAAACTTTTCAACTCTTCAACTCTTCAACGTTCTTCTTCCTACCTACTACCTACTACTTACTACTTACTATCTCCTATCCTCCGCTTTCCTCATGCAACCCGCACTCGGTTTTCTTCATCCCGGGCCAGCGGGCATCGCGCAGGTCGCTGCCGTTGGCCGGGCGGGTGCAGGGTTCGCAGCCGATGCTGCGGTATCCTTTCTCTTCGAGCGGATGCACCGGCAGTTTGTGCAGGGCAATGTATTCGCGGATCACCCCTTCGGTCCAGCCAATCAGGGGGTGGTACCTCAGGGTCTGGCAACTGGTCATTTCCTCTTCCCTGAAGCGGCTGCGATGCCCGTTCTGGTCGGCCCTCACCCCGTTCACCCACACATCGTACTTTTCGAGCAGGGACTGCACCGGCTGCACCTTGTTCAGATAACAGCAATAATCCGGATCGTAGGTAAACATCAGGTTGCCGGCAGCATTGGTCTGCATGACCTTGGGCACATGGGGCAGGAGGTCGATCACCCGGATGCCCAGCATTTCGGCCAGCATGTCTTTGTAACGGATGGTTTCGGGAAAATGAAAGCCGGTATTGATAAAGTACACGGGCACCGAAGGATCGGTCTGGCTCAGTATATGCAGCAACACCGCACTTTGAGTCTGGAAGCTCGAAGTGGCAAACAATTTTCTGCCCGCCCTCCTGTATGCTGCCAACTTTTGACCGATGGCACGAATTTCCATATAAAACTCCGGTTTGGTCTGGTCAAAAATACATATTTTTTATTGATATGGTATTATGTTGCCGTAAAATGACCGGTGACAGGATCGCTGTTCCGATTTGTTTTGGCCGAATCGGCCTGCCGGGTGTTTTTGTATCTTTGCAAAAAACCCCCATGCCCGAGAGTACCCCCATCCGAATAAACCCCCTGTCTGACTGGCTGCCATCCGCCCCCGGCCCCCTGGTCATTGCCGGGCCCTGCAGCGTCGAAAGCCCTGAACAGCTAAGGGAGACTGCCAGCGCACTGGCCGCTTCGGGCAAGGTGCAGGTACTGCGGGCCGGGGTTTGGAAACCCAGGTCGCGGCCGGGCGAATTCGAAGGACTGGGCAGCCAGGCCCTTCCCTGGCTCATTGATATCAGGAAGGAGACCGGCCTGCCCATTGCCGTTGAAGTGGCCCGCCCCGACCATGTGGAGATCTGCCTTGAGTATGGCATCGACATCCTCTGGATGGGGGCCAGGACCACGGTCAACCCCTTCATGGTCCAGGAGATCGCCAACGCCATCCGGGGCAGCGGCATCCCGGTTATGGTGAAGAATCCGGTAAGCCCCGACCTGAAGCTATGGGCCGGGGCCATCGAAAGGATCTTTCTGGCAGGCACCAGCTACATCATGGCCATACACCGGGGCTTCAAAACCCACGAAAAAACCATCTACCGCAACATCCCTCTCTGGGACATTCCCCTGGCCCTGAGAATGGAATTCCCCGGCCTTCCTGTCATCTGCGACCCCAGCCACATTGCCGGCCACAGGAGGTGGCTGGCCGAAGTGACTGTCATGGCCATGATGCTGCAGATGGACGGGCTGATGGTGGAGGTGCACCACGATCCAGCCAACGCACTCACCGACCCACAGCAGCAGATCACGCCGGCCGCCCTCATCGGGCTTCTCGACAACCTGCCCGGCATGGACCCCGCCGGGGATCCCCGTCAAAAACTCTCCTCCCTGCGCCACTCCATCGACCGTCACGACCACCGCCTCCTGGAACTGCTTGCCGGGCGGATGCAGAAGGCCTGGGAGATCGGGCGCATCAAACGGCTGCACAGTGAGGCCATTCGCCAGCCCGTACGGCAGAAAGACATTGTCGACGACAGGGTGGACAAAGGCAGTCAGCTGGGACTGGATCCTGAGTTTGTGAAAAAGTTGCTCCACCTCCTGCACGAAGAGTCCATAAACGTGCAATCGGGCAAATACCCCCCGGCGGCCTCTTCTGCCACATCAAACAAGCACTAATCCTCAAGATGCCAACCCATGGAGACAACACCAAATGACCCCGGAAAAAAGCTCACCGACATCGGCTCACTCGGAGAGTTCGGCCTCATCGACCACCTCACCCGCGAACTCCCCATTCGCAATCCCGAAACCCTGAAAGGGGTGGGCGACGATGCGGCGGTGGCCGACATCGGCCCATTTCTGACCATCCTTACCAAAGACCTGCTGGTCGAAGGCGTCCATTTCGACATCAGCTACACCCCACTGAAGCATTTGGGCTACAAGTCGATCGTGGTGAACCTCTCCGATGTGTATGCCATGAATGCCCGCCCCCTGCAGGTGATTGTCGGCCTGGCGGTTTCGGGCAGGTATTCGCTCGAGGCCATGGAAGAGCTCTATGCCGGGATGCGGCTGGCCTGCGACAAATACGGAGTAGACCTGGTGGGGGGCGACACCACCACCAGCTCCATGGGCCTAACCCTGAGTATTACGGCCGTGGGCAAGGCCGGTAAAGACCAGGTGGTATACCGAAGCGGGGCCAGGCCCAACGACCTGCTGTTTGTGAGCGGCGACCTGGGGGCCGCCTACTGCGGTTTGCTGGTGCTGCAGCGGGAGAAAGAAGAATTCAAGGCCAACCCCGGAATGCAGCCCCGCATGGACGACTATGCCTATGTGCTCGAAAGGCTGCTCAAGCCCGAAGCCCGCAGCGACATCATCGACAAGCTGAACCAGTCAGGGGTAAAACCCACATCCATGATCGACATCAGCGACGGGCTGGCTTCAGAGGTCCTGCACCTGTGCAAGCAGTCGGGCTGCGGGGCAACCATTTATGAAGAAAAGATTCCGGTCGACCGCCGCATGGCGCAAACGGCCCATGAGTTCAACATCGACCCCACCACCTGCGCACTGAGCGGGGGCGAAGACTACGAACTGCTGTTCAGCATCAGCCAGCAGGATTACGGCAAGGTAAAAAACATCGAAGGCATCCATCCTATAGGACACATCACCGGAGCCGACCAGGGAGCGAACCTGTGTTCCAGCTCGGGACAGCTGATCGAACTCAGGGCCCAGGGGTGGGATAGTTTCAGGAGGAAGGAAGGAAGGTAGTAGGTAGTAGGTAGTAAGTAGTAAGTAGTAAGTAGTAAGTAGAAGGTAGAAGATAGAAGATAGAATAGTGATGAGTGATGAGTGATGAGTGATGAGTGATCAGTTGAAAAGTTTAAAAGTTTAAAAGTTTAAAAAAAGCCAAAAGCCAAAAGCCAAAAGCCAAAATCCACCTACTACCTACTACCTACTACCTACTACCTACTACCTACTAAAACACTAACCGCAACACATGCCCAAAGAACCTAAATTCTACACCGTATGGCGGGGAAACGAAACCGGGGTGTTCGACTCATGGGAGGCCTGCCGCAAGGCTGTCGAAGGCTACCGGGGGGCCATCTACAAATCCTTCCCCAGCCGCGAACTGGCCTGGAAGGCCTTCGAAAGCAACTACGCCGATCACATCGGCAAAAACACCCGCCAAAGCCGTCTTAGCCCGGCACAACTCAAGGCCATTGGCCGGCCCATCGACGACAGCATTTCGGTTGATGCCGCCTGCAACGGGGTAACCGGGCTGATGGAATACCAGGGCGTAGACACCAAAAGCGGAGCCAGGATCTTCCACCGTGGCCCGTTTAAAGACGGCACCAACAATGTGGGCGAGTTCCTGGCCATCGTGCACGCCCTGGCCTTCTGCAAGCAGCGAAACCTTGCATGGCCCATCTATACCGATTCGCGTACGGCCATGAGCTGGGTCAGGAACAGGAAGGCCAAAACCCGCCTCACCCCCACCCCAGCCAACCCCAAACTTTTCGAACTGATCGCGCGGGCCGAGCAGTGGCTGAAAAACAACCATTGGGAAAACCCCATACTCAAATGGGAAACCGGGGCCTGGGGCGAGATCCCGGCCGACTTCGGAAGGAAATAAAAAAAAGGCGCATTGCTGCGCCTTTTCTGCCCGTGGTACCACCCGGAATCGAACCAGGGACACACGGATTTTCAGTCCGTTGCTCTACCAACTGAGCTATGGTACCATGGTGGGTTGGACATTGCAAATGTAAGAAACAATTTTCAAATCCCCGGTCTTTTTTTGCCTCTGGAATGGAAAAAGGCAAATTATGACTACCTTTGCCTCTCATTTTCAAGCGCTAAACCGCATGTTTGTCAGCCACCGGAGGCCGGTCATGCGGGAGCCAATTAAACCGCCATGTCCAGTTGCAGCTTGTGATCGATATCGGCAACACCCTTGTCAAAGCGGCTGTTTTTGAACACAGCCGCCCGACCGGGCTGTGGACCGGCTCTGAGGTGAGTGAGGGCCCCATCCGGGAGCTGCTCGCCGGGCGCAGGCCCCGGGCGGCCATTGTGTCGACGGTAAGGGAGCAGGCGGCGGGCGGGGATCACGGGCAGCAAGAGGAACTGCCCCCCGGCCTGGAATTCCTGCAAGATTACAACATACCGGCAATCGTGGCCGACCCCCGTCTGCCCACCCCACTGAAGATGCACTACCAAACGCCGGAGACCCTGGGCACCGACCGCCTGGCGGCGGCCCTGGGCGCCACCCTTTTTTTTCCGGGCCAAAACGTACTGGTGATCAACGCCGGCAGTTGCCTGACTCTCGATTTTGTCAGCGGGGAGGCGGAATACATGGGCGGGAGCATCTCGCCCGGGCTGAACATGAGGTTAAAGGCCCTGAATCAGTTTACCTCCAGGCTGCCCCTGGTTGAAATACCACAGGGTGAGATCCCCCTTTGGGGGCAAACTACGGTTTCGTCGGTTCAATCGGGCGTTGCCCTCGGAATGGTCGCTGAAATAGACGGGCTTATCGAAACATGGCGCAAAAAAATTAGTTTTTTTAACGTTATTTTGAGCGGGGGTGATGTCTTTTTCTTTGATAAAAAGCTAAAAAATAGGATATTTGCAGTCGAAAATATCGTATTGCACGGATTGAATTTAATGCTCGGATACAATGTATAACGCCATAAAACATAGCCTGCTTGCCTTCCTGCTGATCCTGCCGGGCCTCATCTGGCCACATCAGGCGCAATCGCAGGTTCGCATCAATATGCCCTACTCCATGTATGGCGTTGGCGAGGTCAGGTTCAACCAATACCTGCAGAACATGGGCATGGGAGGACTGAGCCAGGGCTACCGGAGCAATGCGTCGGTCAACGACGTAAACCCCGCTTCGTATTCGGCCTTCGACTCCACCTCCTTTGTGTTTGAGACCACCCTGTTTTCCCACTTTTACGAACAAAAGACCGCCACGGTCGAGCAACAGGCCGATTACGTGGCCATGGGCCATCTGGCTATCGGCTTCCCCATCACCCCGCGCTGGTCGTTTGCGGCCGGGATCAAGCCCTTCAGCATGATGGGCTACATGGTCAGGGAAGAAGAAGATCTGCCCCTGGCGGGCAACATCAAGTATTTTTACGAGGGAAGCGGCGGCCTGAACCAGCTCTTTCTCGGAAGTGGCATGCAGGTGGTGGGCGGTTTGTCGCTGGGGGTGAACGCCTCCTATGTATTTGGCAACCTGAACCACGAATCCTCGGCCGTTTCGGACTCGGCCGGTGTTTATCTGACCAACCTCATCCATGCCGACAGGGTCACCGGATGGCTCTACGGCCTGGGCCTGCAGTACGAGCATGTGGTGTCGGAAAACCGTCGGTTTACCCTGGGTACCACCTTCGGAAACCAGGCCGATGCCAGCGTAAGGCGCACCGAGACCTTAAGGCGGATGCTGCCCGGGGTGCTCAACTTCGATACCCTGTCGCACCGCGATCTGGCAGAAGGCAGCCTGACACTGCCCACCTATTACGGCATCGGCGCCTTTGCCCGGCTTAACTCAAACTGGGGGGCAGGGTTCGACTATCAGTGGCAAAACTGGGATGCCTTTGAGTTGCTGGGCAGCCGTGAAAATTTCAACAACAGATATCAACTGTCTGCAGGAGTGCGGTTTAACCCAAGCATGGAAACCTATTCTGGCTTGCTGAGCCGCATCCAATATTCGGCAGGGGTTCGTTACGGGCAGTCGTACATCAAACCCTCGGATGAGGCACTAAATGAGTTTGGCATAAGTTTTGGGATGAATATACCGGTGCGAAGAGCTTACTCGGGGATCAACATCGGTTTCGAATACAGCCAGCGAGGCTCGGCCGAAGACCACTTGATGCAGGAAAACTTCTACCGCATCAACCTCGGCATCAACATATACGAAAGGTGGTTCCAGAGACTGAGGTTCTTCTGACGAAAGTCGCACACCCAAAATCAACAATAACGGGATAAAACAATGAAAGCAATGAAACTTTTTACCCTTACCGCCATCGCCTTCATCCTGGGCGCAGGACTCAGTGCAGGCAGCGGGTTTGCCCCATCCGCAGACACAGAAGGCATGACGAAGGGCACAACCGGCCTGAACGTACAACTCGACCAGCCCCAGGAACAACGGTATGGCGAAGACAGCGTGATGTGCGTCAGGAACTGGTCGTTGTATGCCGAATACTACCGGCAACGGAATTTCAATATGGCCTGGGAACCCTGGAAGTATATGTACGAAGAATGTCCCCTGGCCACCCGCAATATTTACCTACATGGCGCCAATATGATCAAATACTTTTACCAGAACGAAACCGATCCCGACAAAAGGGAAGCCTGGGTCGACACCCTGATGATGGTGTACGACCAGCGCATGGAGATGTTCGGCAACGAAGGATTTGTCAAGGGACGCAAAGCCGCCGACCTGTATCAGATGCGCCCCGACAACATCGAAGAACTCAATGAACTTACCGAGCGCTCCATCGAACTGGAAGGCGTGGAGGCCGGGGCCGACGTACTGCTGATCAATTTCCAGGCGGCCATCCGCCTGGTTGAGGCGGGAATGATGGATCCCGGCGAGATCATCCGCCGCTACGACAGGGGCATTGACATCATCGAATACAACTTGGAGCACAATCCCGAAGATGCCCGTTTTTACAATCCGGCCAAGACCAACATCGAGGCCATGTTCGAACCTTACGCCACCTGCGAGAGCCTGGTGCAGGTATTCGGTCCCCGTTTCGAAGACGACCCCCACAATGTCGAATTGCTGGAGCGCATTACCGAAATGCTCGACAGGTCGGGGTGCACCGGAGAGGAATTGTTTTACATGGCCACCCGGAACCTGCATGAGCAGCAGCCCGGCGCCGAGTCGGCATTTCTGATGGGCCGGCTGGAGAACAACCTCGACAACCACCAGGTAGCCATCGATTATTTCGAGGAGGCCGTTCAGCTGTATCAGGAAGACGACCCCATTGCCCACAGCGATCGCATCTTCAGGTCGTACTGGCTGATGGCCGAGATCAGCTACCGCCAGCTGAACCGGATGTCGCAGGCAAGGAATTATGCCCGGCAGGCACATGAGGCAAGCCCCACCGACGGACGCCCCCTTATACTGATCGGCGAGATGTATGCTGCCAGTGCCAACCTCTGCGGCGACGACGAATTTACCAGAAAGACCGTCTACTGGGTGGCCGTTGACAAGTTCATCGAAGCCCGGAACGTGGCCAGCGAGCCTGCCGTTGCAGAAAGGGCCATGCAGCTCATCTCCACCTACAGGCATTATTTTCCCGATCGCGAGCTGATCTTCTTCCACGGTTTCAGCGAGGGCGACCCCTACCGGGTCGAATGCTGGATCAACCGCTCGACCACTATCCGGGCCAGATAAAAAGACAGCCAACCCGTCAATGGACAACCCGCACACAAGGATAAGCATGATCGCCCTGACAGGGGCGTTCATGCTTTTTTCATGCCAGAGCGACCTGCAAACCATCGAGGCCATCACCAAAATCGATGCAGGGCCGGTCGAGTCGGCCTTTGACGTGGAGATCGTTTACAGCGACCAGGCCCACGTGCGCATGATACTGCACACCCCCCGCATGGACCGCTACGAAGGCGAGGAGCCCTACCTGGAACTTCCCCAGGGGCTGGAGGTGGTATTTTACGACACCCTGAAGAGGCAAACCTCCTTCATGACGGCAAAATACGCCATCTCTCACGAAGACAGCGAGATCATCGAGGCCCGCAACGATGTGGTGGTCATCAACGAAGCAGGCGAAAAGCTCAATACCGAACACCTGACCTGGGACCAGAAGCAGGGCATCATTTATTCGGATAAGTTTGTCCGGATCACCACCGAAGAAGAAGTGCTCTATGGCGAGGGCTTCGAATCGGACGAGCGCTTCGACCAGTGGACTATTACCCGGCCCAGGGGGACCTTCAAGGTAGATACCCGGCCCGAAAGCGGCCCGGCCGGCGAAAGGGGGCCTCCGGCCATGCCCCGGCCACCGGTGGAGGCAGATCCTCCTGATGCTCCGCCCAGGGGGGAACAACCTCCTCCGGACCACGAATTTTGACTTATATAAGTATATTGAGTATCTTGTCCTTCATGATCAATCTCCGGGCCAATGGATAAGCTGTGGGTTATTTTGGTGAGCTTGCTGCTTTCAGCTTTCTTCTCGGGCATGGAGATCGCCTTCGTGGCGGCCAACAAACTAAAGGTAGAGGTAGACAAACAGGCCGGCGGGTTTTCGGCCCGGCTGCTTTCGCGATTTGTGCGCTCCGAGTCGAGCTTCATCTCGACCATGCTGGTAGGCAACAACATCGCCCTGGTGGTGTACGGCATCTCCTTTGCCGCCTTGCTGGGGCCGGCCATCCACAACATCCTGCCCCCGCCCATCAGGGGCGACCTCAGCGTGTTCCTGCTGCAGACCATTGTATCCTCGCTGGTCATCCTCGTTTTTGCCGAATTTTTGCCCAAGGCCCTGTTCCGGATCAACCCCAACCGTTTCCTGAATTTGTTTGCCCTTCCGGTATCCCTGATCTATTACCTGCTCTATCCCATCATCAGTGTCACCATCGGCCTGTCGAACCTGATGATGAAACATCTGTTCCATACCGACATGGCATCGGCCAAAAAGGTATTCGATGCCATCGACATGGACAACTTTTTGCACGAGTTCGGGCAAAGCGGCGAAGAGAATGGCGAAAGCCCCCACGACATCCGGCTGTTCCGCAACGCCATAGAGTTTCCGGAGGTCAAACTGCGGGAGTGCATGATCCCCCGCACCGAGGTGGTGGCGGTATCGCAGGACGAACGCATCCCGGTGATCCGTTCCATTTTTTCCAGTACCGGTCTGTCGAAAATTCTGGTCTACAACGAATCCATCGACGACATCACCGGCTATGTGCATGTGTTCGACTTCTTCTCACAACCCGGCGACATCGGGCGCATCATCCGGCCCATCCTGCTGGTGCCCGAAACCATGCATGCCAATAAGCTGCTCAAAAACCTCATTCAACAGCGCAAGAGCGTGGCTGTAGTGGTGGACGAGTTTGGGGGCACGGCCGGCATCATCACCATCGAAGACATCATCGAGGAGATCTTCGGCGAAATCGACGATGAGTATGATGTGGAAGATATGGTGGAACGGCCCATCGGCAAGAACGAATACCTGTTCTCTGCCCGGCTGGAAATCGACTACCTCAACGAGAAATACCATCTTTACCTGCCCGAATCGGAAGAGTATGAAACCCTTGGCGGTCTCATCCTGAACCAGATGGAAAGCATCCCCCAAAAGGGCGAAGAGGTGATCATAGGCGGTCTCAGCATAAAGATCATGCAAGTGACCCACAAACGCATCGAATTGCTCAGGGTAAGCCGCGACCACTGAGCCCCCCGGGGCCGCTCCAGGCCGATGACATTGATTTCTATCCGTCATAGTTTTTCAACAAATCAACAATCTTTATTACCTTTGCATCCTCAATTGACTAAAGACGATAAACAATGGCAGTAATACAGAAGATCAGGAACTACTCCGGCCTGCTGATCGCGGTGATCGGCATCGGCCTGGCCGCATTCGTGCTGGGCGACTTCCTCGGCTACGGCCCCATGCGCACTCAGCGTTTCGATGTGGGCGAAGTGGAAGGCACCCCCATTACCTACCAGCACTTCGAACAAAGGGTAAACCAGCAGATCGACAACTGGCAGGCACAAACCGGGGTCCAAACCATCGGGCAGCAGGAGGCCTTTCAGTTCAGGCAGCAGGTATGGAACGAGATGGTGCGGGAGATCATCATGGAAGAGGAACTCGACCGCGTTGGGTTGACGGTGCCGGCAGAGGAATTGTACGACATGATCTACGGGACCGACCCCCACCCCATCCTGGTGCAGAGTTTTTCCGACCCGGTTACCGGCAGTTATGACCCCCAGCAGGTGATCGATTTCCTGCGCAACTTCGACCGGCTCGATCCTTCCATCCGCAGACAGTGGCTGATGCTCGAAGAGTACATGAAACGCGAACGCCGCGAAGAGAAGTATCACCAGATGATCGGGCAGGCCTACCTGGCCCCTGCCCCGTTGGCCGCCTTTGATTTTGTTCAGCGCAACACCACGGCCGACATCCGCTTTGCCTTCAAGCGTCACGACGACATCGACGACCAAGCGGTGAGCGTATCCGACAGGGAGCTGCGCCGCACCTATGACGAAAACCGCCATCTGTTCCACCAGGAGGCCAGCCGCGATATCCGTTACGTGGTGCTGCCCATCTTTCCCTCCGAAGAAGACCGGGAGAACACCCTGGAGGAGGTGGCTGCCTTGCGCGACGACCTGGCCGAGGCCGTGAACATCGAGGCATTCATCAATTCGATGTCCGACACCCGTTTCGACCCTACCTATTATGGAAGGGGCAGCCTCTCGCCGCAGATCGACCCGGAGATTTTCGACATGGAGCCGGGCAGCATCGTCGGCCCCTACCTGGAAGACAATGCATGGATCCTGGCCAAACTGGTCGATTCGCAAATGCGCCCCGACTCCATGCGGGCCAGCCACATCCTGATCTCTTACCGGGGCCTTCCTTCGGCACGCCCCGAAACTGTCCGCTCTTACGAGCAGGCCAGGGCCAAAGCCGACAGCCTGTTGTCGGTGGTCAGGGCCAACCCCGGACGTTTCCCGGCACTGGCCTCAGAGTTTTCAGACGACCCCAGCGCGGCCGTCAACCAGGGCGACCTGGAGTGGTTCCGCGACGGCGACATGGTCAGGCCCTTTAACGAAGCGGTGATCGAAACGCCCACCGGCTCCTTTGTAAAGGTTGAGACCGATTTCGGCTTCCACGTGGTGCATGTTACCGGGAAGTCGCCCGCCACACAAAAGGCGCAGCTGGCCTTTCTCACCCGCGAGATAGAGCCCGGCAGCCGGACCATCCAGTCGGCCTATAGCCGCATCAGCCAATTTGCCAATGAGCTCAGGCGGCATCGCGATTTTGAGACCGCCGCCGAAGAGTCCGGCCTGGGCGTGCGCGAAGCCACCCGCCTTGGCGAGATGGACCTCACCGTACCGGGTGTTGACCGGGGCCGGCAGATCGTTCGCTGGGCCTTTGACCCGGATACCCGCGCAGGCAGTTTTTCGAGGATCTTCGAACTCGATGACACCTTTGTGGTGGCCACCCTCGACAACAAACGCGAAGAGGGCTTTCCTCCGCTCGAAGAAATCCGGGACGAAGTCATGGCCATGGCGATCAGGGACAAGAAACAGCAGAGGATCGCCGAACAGATGCGCGAAGCCCTGGCCGTGGGGACGCTCGATGATATGGCAGAGGAAATGGGGCTGAGCACCATGCTGGCCAGCAACCTGAGCTTTGCCAGCAACAGCCTGCCCGGAGCGGGCACAGAGCCCAGGGTGATCGGCACGGTGTTTGCCAGCCAGGAGAACGAGACCTCCCGGCCTGTCAAGGGCAACAACGGGGTGTTTGTGTTTGAGGTTGTCCGCATGGACGAGGTCATCGTACCCGACGACCTCACCCAGAACCAGCGGACCCTGCAGAACTCCTTCTTCAACCGGGTTCCCGGCCAGGCCTTCCGCGCCCTGTACAACCGGGC
>PWJC01000073.1 GCA_003560165.1 Bacteroidales bacterium | reverse complement strand
TGAAAAGTTGAAAAGTTGAAAAGTTGAAAAGTTGAAAAGTTGAAAAGTTGAAAAGTTGAAAAGTTGAAAAGTTGAAAAGTTGAAAAGTTGAAAAGTTGAAAAGTTGAAAAGTTTAAGTATTTGATATTAAACTCTTAAACTCTTAAACTCTTAAACTCTTAAACTTTCTTCTTCCTACCTACTACCTACTACCTTCTACCTACTACCTACTACCTTCTACCTTCTATCTTGCAAACTTCACCGGCTTTTCGTACATTTATTCCGCCATCTCGTATTGCAAGCGTTCAACCCTTATAAAACAAACCATGCCATGGAAAACCGATTGGTTACACTGGCCACCGACCATTATACGGCGGCAGAGATTCTGAAGGCGCGACTGGAAGCAGCCGGTATCGAATGCCACCTGAAAAACGTACACCTGATACAGGGCGCTGCTCCCGAGGGGGTCAAGGTCCAGATCAGGGAGTCGGACGTGGAAAAAGCCTTGCGACTGATGCAGCAGTGGAAACTCAGCCGGGAAGAGGAAGAAAAAAAAAAGACCAGGGAACTCAGGCGGATACTGGTACCGGTTGATTTTTCGGAGTATTCTAAAAACGCCTGCTTCTATGCCCTGAACCTGGCCCGAAAACTCAGGGCCGACATCAAGATCCTGCATGTATACTATGCCCCCATTGTCGACCTTGTGCCCATTACCGACGCCTAGCATACAGGTCGACATGGACATCAACCTCAGGGAGCTCGAGCAGAATGCCCGGAAAAACCTGATGGATTTCGTGAACGACATCCGGCAGGAGGCCGCCCGGCAACAGATAGACACTGTCAAGATCGGCTATTCGCTGCGCGAAGGCATCATCGAGGATGAGATCGCCAGGGTGGCCAAAGACTACAACCCCGGCATCATCATTGTGGGCACCCGGGGCAAGGGTGAAAAACAGAGCGACATCATCGGCAGTGTGGTGTACCGTGTGCTCGACCGCACCAGGGTCCCTGTGCTGGCCATTCCCGAACATTCGGAGTACGATGCCTCCAGGGAGGTGAAGAACATAGCCTATGCTACCGATTTCGACGATTCCGACTATCTGGCGATCCGCCGTTTACTTTCGATATTGTCGGAGTTCCGCGTGAAGATCCACTGCATCCACCTTTCGAGAGATGCAAAAAAAAGCTGGGACGAGGTCCGCATGCAGAACCTGAAGAATTATTTCGGCAAGGTACGCGAAGGCCTTGAGGTGGAGTGCCATCTGCTGGAAGGGGAGGACCGTCTGAAGGAAGTGGAGGCATTTGTTGAGAACCACAAGATCGACCTCTTCTCAATGGTCAACCGCAAACGGGGGCTTCTGGCCAGGCTGTTCAGGCCGGGGCTTACCCGCAAACTCATCTACCAAAGCACCATCCCATTGCTCATATTCAGGGCGTAGAGTCAGCGGGGCCCCGCCGGTTGCGCCCCGCCCCGGCAGCCTTGCCGGATCACCTGATTTGCAAACTGTCGTTGAACCACTGAAGCAGGTAGGCAGCCACCTGCTGTTTGTTCTTTTCGTGAAGCAACTCATGCCGTCCGTGAAAGATCTTCAGGGAAAGGTTCTGGAAGTTTTGGCGGTAGTATTCCTTGTGCAGCTTCAGGGCGTCCCTGCCAAAATGCCCCACCGGATCTTCCTGCCCGCTGAGGATGAGTATGGGCATGGTCTTGCGGTAGGTCAGCTGTCCCTCTGCCATTCTGGTAGCGGTAATGCCCCGTAGCAGATGCCTGTAAAACCCATTGGAGTAGTCAAAGCCACAGTAAGGGTCGGCCTCGTAAGCATCCACCTCTTTCCTGTCGGAAGAGATCCACTCGAAACGGGTGGGTTTTTCGCTGAAATGCCTGTTGAAATTGCCGTAAAACAAGTTGTTCAGCCAACGGCTTTTCTTGTCGGGCCCCTCAATCAGGCCCTTGATCCAGACCAGGGCCTTTAATGGGTTCAGGAAAAGGGGCTTCATCGTAAAACTGCCCGAAAGTACCAGCCCCTGTATATACACCGGGTAGATGGCGGCAAAATGCCGGGCAATAAGAGATCCCATGCTGTGGCCGAACAGGAAGACGGGAATCTGGGGCCGGTCTTTGCGAATATGGGAATACAGCGAGCGTACGTTTTCAAGCATGATCTGCCAGCCACGCCTGCCGTGGATCAGCCCGACCTTTTCGGGGCTGCCCGCGGTCTGTCCCTGCCCCGGATGGTCGCAGGCATACAGGCCGAAGCCGTTTTCAGCCAGATAACAGGCGAAGTCGTGATATCGCCCGGCATGTTCTGCCATGCCGGTGATCAGGAGCACGATCCCCCTGGGCGCGCCGCTCCCTGGCAGGTACCTCTTTACATAAAAGCGGTTGTTGCTCGGACTCCGCAAATAGAATGACAGTTCACGAACATGCTCTGAACCCATGGCAGTTTGTGTTTTATTTCGACCTTTGCCAAAAATAAACAACTTTGGGCGTACCCACACACACAAAGAAAAGAAAACCAGGTTTTGGGAAAGACCGATCGTCCCTGCAACGCTTCCTTTACATGCTGGCCGGATCGGTGGCCCTGGGCCTGGGGATCCTGGGCATTCCCCTTCCGCTGCTGCCGACCACGCCCTTTTTGCTTTTGTCGGCAACCTGCTATGCCCGCAGTTCGGAGCGCTTCTATAACTGGCTGATCAACCACCGGTATTTTGGCGAGCACATACGCAACTACAGGGATCTGGGCGGGACCACTGCCCGGGTGAAGGCTGCCGGGATCTCCCTGCTCTGGATCTCCATCAGCATCTCCGCCATTTTTGCCGTCAGCCTTTTGTGGGTGCGCCTGCTGCTGCTGGGCGTCGCCATTGGCGTCACCATTCACATCGCGTCGATCCCGACATTGAAAAAGAAATAGGGGCCTGCAATCAGCCGGACCCCCTCATGCCTTCCTGTCGCTCACCCAAGCCGCTACTGCCGGGGTTCAACAAACCCTTTTTCGAGTTCTTCGGGAGTGGGATCGCGCTTGCTGACCACCTGGCCCCGGAAATGGAGGTCCATCCCGGCCAGGGGGTGATTGAAGTCCATCTTGACATTTTCCTCTCCGACATCCATCACCCTGCCCCTGTGCGGATTGCCTTCCTGGTCTTCCATATTGACGATGTTCCCCTCAACCAAAAGGTCGTCGGCAAGTTTCCCCTCAATGACAAACAAGCTTTTTGGCAGATCGACAATGGCCTTTTCGTTGACATCGCCATAGGCTTTGTCCGACTTGATCGTAAACTCAAAGGTATCGCCTTCTTTCAGGTCTTTTACATTCTGTTCAAAATGCTGATTTAAACGTCCGGCGCCGAACAAAAACTCAATGGGTTGTTCCTTGTCTACTGTTTCCAGTAATTTCCCTTCTGGGCCACCTTCGCGCAACTCGTAAATGAGTGCAATAACTTTGGCTTCGGATTGGTTCATGATGTTATGGGTTAGGTTAAAAATTTACGGGATGATCCCTGCCATCGACAGGGAAAATCCCGGAACGGTCTTGTTGATATTACGAATATAGGCAAAAAACATAAAAACTCCAAAATACGGCCCGGTTTTTGGCCCGATCTGCTAAAAAGTAAGGGATGATCTGTTTTCCTGTGGTTTTTTAAAGAAAAATGCGTAATTTTGCGCTCCTGAAAAACATTTAGTCCGTACAATCATGGCAAAGAAAACCAAAGAAGCGAGGATACAGGTCATCCTGGAATGCACCGAGCATAAGGAAAGCGGCAAACCCGGCACCTCGAGGTATATCACCACCAAGAACAAAAAGAATACCCCCGAGCGTCTGGAGATTAAAAAGTTCAATCCCATACTGCGCAAAATGACCGTTCACAAGGAAATCAAATAAACCACCTGACCCATGGCAAAGAAAGTAGTTGCTTCACTGAAACAGGAAACCGGCAAGGGATTTGCCAAGGTAATCCGTATGCAAAAATCTGAAAAGTCGGGCGCCTATTCTTTTGAGGAAGAGATTGTGGCTGCAGACAAGGTGAAGGAATATTTCGCCCTGAAAAAATAGCCTGCACCCCGCTGTTTTACCGCCCTGTCTTCTCAGATCTGTTCCATTGTCCGGATCAGGTCTGATTTTATTTTACCAGCTTCCCTTTATTGCCAAGCGCCATGGGCCTGTTCGAACTCTTTTCAAAAAACAAGAAGGAAAAACTGGACAAAGGCTTGTCCAAAACCCGGTCTACTTTCATCAGCAGACTGTCAAAGGCCATGGCCGGCAGTTCTACCGTCGATACCGAAGTACTCGACCAGCTGGAGGAGATCCTCATCAGCTCGGATGTAGGCGTGGGTACCACCATTAAGATCATTGAGCGCATCGAAGCCCGGGTAGCCCGCGACAAATACCTGGGCACCGACGAACTCAACCGGATATTGAAAGAGGAGGTCACGGCCCTGCTTTATGAGAATGAGGCAGAAGACGTGCCCGGGCCGATGGGCAACAACGCAGAGATTCCCTATGTGATCATGGTGGTGGGGGTCAATGGGGTCGGCAAGACCACCACCATCGGCAAATTAGCCCATAAGTTCAGGCTGGGAGGCAAAAAGGTGGTGGTGGGTGCTGCAGACACCTTTCGAGCGGCTGCCGTTGACCAGCTGACCATCTGGACGGAACGTGCCGGGGTACCCATGGTATCTCAGGGTATGGGGGCCGATCCTGCCTCTGTGGCTTATGAAACTCTTGTGTATGCCCGTGAGCACGCTTCGGATCTGGCGATCATCGACACGGCGGGCAGGTTGCACAACAAGGTGAACCTGATGAACGAGCTGTCGAAGATCAGGCGTGTGATGCAGAAAGTGGTTCCCGGTGCACCCCATGAGGTGTTGCTCGTCCTTGACGGCTCCACCGGGCAGAATGCCTTTGAGCAGGCCCGCCAATTCATTTCTGTGACCGAAGTCAATGCCCTGGCCATTACCAAACTGGATGGCACGGCAAAGGGAGGAGTTGTGATCGGGGTGAGCGACCAGTTCAGTGTCCCGGTCAAATACATTGGTGTGGGAGAAGGTATCGACGATCTTCAATTATTTGACAGAGAGGCTTTTGTGGAGGCCCTCTTCCAAGTATGACTCGCCCGGCAGTGAAAAAACAATCCATACGCCTGATCACCCTGGGTTGTTCCAAAAACCTGGTCGATTCGGAAAAAATTCTCGGACAACTGCCACCTGGCCGTTACCATATGGAGCATGAGGGCAGTGGCCCGGCAGATATCCTGATCATCAATACCTGCAGTTTCATTGGCGACGCCAGGCAGGAAAGCATCGACACCATCCTGGAGGCTGTGGAGGCCAAAAGGCAGGGACTGGCCCGAGAGGTCCTGGTTACAGGTTGCCTTCCCGAGCGTTACCGCGTTGAACTCGAAGCAGAGATCCCGGAGGTGGATGCCTGGTTCGGTGCCAGGGGGGCCGATGGCTTGTTTGCCTATCTCGGTGAGCCCTACCGGGCCGGCAGGACCGAAAGGATATTGGCTACCCCGCCCCATAGTGCCTACCTGAAAATTTCCGAAGGGTGTGACCGGACCTGCTCATTCTGTGCCATTCCCCTGATCAGGGGGCCCCATGTATCCCTGCCGGTCGAAATCCTGGTGGAGGAAGCCGGCAGGCTGGCCGGCCTCGGAGTTAGGGAGTTGATCCTGGTGGCCCAGGATCTCAGTTTTTATGGAGTCGACCTGGAGCGCAGACCCATGCTGGCCCGGCTGCTCAAGGCACTGCTGGGGGTGGAGGGCATTGACTGGATACGGCTGCAGTATGCCTATCCGCACAATTTTCCCGATGAGGTGCTGAGGCTGATGGCCGGCAACACCCGCATATGCAACTACCTTGACGTGCCCATCCAGCACATCAGCGATCGCATTTTGCATTCGATGCGCCGTGGCCACAACCGCCACGCCACCCTCGGCTTTTTGGAAAAAGCCCGCCGGATGGTTCCTGGCCTGGCATTACGTACCACCCTGATGGTGGGCTATCCCGGAGAAAGCCAGGCCGAATTCGACGAACTCCTGCATTTGGTGAAAACCTTTCGTTTCGACCGTCTTGGGGTCTTTGCCTATTCGCCCGAAGAAGGTACCCGGGCCATGAAACTGGCAGACAACGTCCCTGACCGGGTAAAACAGGCAAGGGCAAGGGCCATCATGGATCTGCAGGAGGGAATCTCCCTGGAAAGAAACACAGCCAGGATAGGTAGACTTTTGCGGGTGATGGTCGACCGCCGCGAAGGTTCCCGCCTGGTGGGGCGCACCGAACATGACTCCCCCGAGGTGGATAATGAGGTTTTCCTGGACAGGATCGCCGGCGTTGATCCCGGGCAATTTGTCACGGCCCGTATTACCGCGGCCGATGCGTATGAGTTGTTCGGGCATGTTGTACCCGGCCCGATCGTGCCCTGACCCGGATCAGAAAAACAGTAGGTGGAAAGACCATCCATGACGGCGGTTGTATTCAAGGGCCGGGGCAGGCATTTTAAGGAAGTTCATTGCACCCAGCAATCTGGCTGGCAGATGCCTGCGCACAGGGATGCGCGAGAAATCGATGTCGGGTGCCAGATACCACTGCCTGTAACGCTGTTTTTGGGAAAGGGGCCGGCCATTGAGCCACTCCGGGTTTTGACTGGCTCCCAGCATGCCACTGGCCCCGTGACCCACGGCCAGGCTAAGCCAGCCCGGAAACGGGTTGCCCGGTGCGAGCAGGGAGTGAAGGTTGAATGAGAGCCAGAGGGTCATGCCGTTGTAATCTTTGATGAGGCGCTCGGCCAGGCTGCTGCCCAGCAGATCGGGGCGGTAGGCGTGCAACTGGTTTCCCTGGTAGGAGTATTTTACATGAATGCGTTGCTCTTCCCAAAAGAGCTCCTGCAACAGAAAGCCTCCGGCCCCCGTCAGATTGGCCCCCATATCGGAAAGAGAAAAACCCCATGCCTCCGAAAATCCGTCAAGCACTTCTACCGCCGTTAGAAAGGCTGTTCCCGACAGGGCCCCGTATAGGGCGCTGCGGCGGCTGCAGGCCCCGGCCAGGCGAAAACTCCCGGCACTGAGTCGGCTCAGGTGGTAGGTGCTGGCCACATGTCCCAGCTTGTCCATCTGAAACCAGTCGCCCAGGTCGTCGTGAAAACGGAAGCCCGACCGGGGGTAATCCTTGTACCACATCTGATACAGGCCTGCCAGGGCACACCCGTAGGCTGTTGCCTGCAACCCGGTCACCAGCAGTACCCGGCGCCTTACCTCCCCGTCCATACGTGATTCACAGGCCTCTTTTTCCCGGCCGGCAGCGCTCACCTGATTTGCTCCGAAAAAGGAGAAAAGCCAGGGAAAAATCAGGAGGCAGACAATGGGGCGCAGAAAATGCATAGTTATTCCTTATTGCCCGAGTAGGGTCTGATGGCCCGCCTTCAGGATCTGCGATGCCTCCCGGGGGGTAGCTCCTTCGGCATAGGTGCGCAATACCGGTTCGGTACCCGAAGGCCTGATCATCAGCCACTGGCTATCGCTGAAATAATATTTATAGCCGTCGAGGGTTTCGGTGCGCTTAACCACGTATTTCCCAAAACGATCGTAGGCCCCTTCACGGCAGTTCTTTACGATGCGATCCTTGTCCTTTTGGCTGATGCTCAGGTCGGCTCTTTCGAAGGCAAAGGGCCCGGTTATGGCATAGATCTCTTCAATGAGCCCGCGCAGGCTTTTGCCGGTATGCAGCATGGCCTCCCAAATCAGCAAGCCGTTGAGGATGCCGTCGCGTTCGGGAAGCTGCCCGCCCACGGCGATGCCCCCCGACTCCTCACCCCCCACCAGAACCTCTTCGCTGAGCATGATCCGGCAAATGTGTTTGAAGCCGATCTTCACTGTTTCGAGGGGGATGCCGTAGGCCTGGCATAACTTGTTGATTTTTACAGAGGAGGAAAACCCCATGACCACCCTGCCCGTTTTCTTTTTGTAACGATGCAGGTAGTGGATCAGCAGCAGGATCACATGATGCGAATCGATGTAGTTGCCCTGGTTGTCCATCAGTGCTGTTCGGTCGGCATCGCCGTCTACAGCCAGCCCGCAGTCGATTTGACCACTTTCACTGATCAGCTTGCTGAAAGACCTCAGGTTCCTGGCCAGGGGTTCGGGCGGGATGCCATCGAACAATGGCTGGCGTTCGCAATGCAGGAGGGCGATATCGGGAAAAAGCCGGCGCATCACATTTTGCCCTGAACCGTACATGGCATCGAAGGCAAATTGCAGCCCGGAGTTCCGCAGGGCGCCGAGGTCGAATTGCTCTTCCAGAAAACGGCAATACATGCCTTCGAGGTCGGCAAACTCCAGCAGCCCCTGTTCCCTGATATCTCCCAGGGGCATGTCGTTGTCGTATTCGGGGCATCGGCCGGGTATCAGGGCTTCCACTTCCCTGACCTGATGATCCATCAGGGGCCCGCCATAACTTCCTTTCAATTTGTAGCCGTTGTACATCGGGGGGTTGTGGCTGGCCGTGATAAAAACGCCCAGTGTGGCCCCCTGCCCGCGGGTAGCCATGGAGACCATGGGCGCGGTAACAAAAGTGGTTGCCATGATTACCCTGACCTTGTTCATGGCAAGTACCCTTGCTACGGTTTCGGCGAAAAGCTCCCCGCCAAAGCGGCAGTCATGGCCCACCACTACGGAAGCTTCCGGATTGTTTTTCAGCGCCCATGCTGCAGTGCCCTGGGCGATACGGGCCACGTTAGCGGTGGTGAACTCCCTGGCGATGATGGCCCTCCAACCGTCGGTTCCGAACTTGATTATCTGTGTCATAACTGAATTTATCTGGGTTGTTGTCCTGGTTCTCTGCCTGGTTAAACGCGGGCTTACCGCCTGATATTCCTTTCGTCGAGGGCCCGGCGGTAGCGGCGGGCATTGACCAGGTGTTCGCGGTAGGTCCGGGCGAAGGCATGGTAGCCGCTGAAATCGTCGCGGGCACAAAAGAACAGGTATTCGTGTTCTTCAAAGTCCAGCACCGCATCCAGGGCGCCGGGGCCGGGCAGGCTGATGGGCCCGGGTGGCAGCCCTGCATAGAGGTAGGTGTTGTAGGGTGAGTCGACCTCCAAATGGTGGTTCAACACCCTGCGAATGCTGAAGTCGCCCAGGGCATAGACCACGGTGGGATCGGCCTGCAGGGGGATGCCCCTTCTCAGCCGGTTGATGTATACTCCTGCAATGCGGGGCATTTCACCGGCCCGGCTGGTCTCCCTGTCTACAATGGATGCCAGTATGCCAACCTCCAGGGGCGTCAGGCCGGCCTGCCGGGCCTTCTCCAGGCGATTGCCGTTCCAGAAGGCCTGGTATTCGCGGTGCATTCGCTCCAGCAGCCCCCGGGGCGAAACAGTCCAGTACACCTCGTAGGTATTGGGGATAAACAGCAATTGCCCGGTCAGGGTGTCCACACCATAGTCTGCCATCAACTGTTGATCGCTCAGCAAAAGCGCAATGGAGAGGGAGTCGGCTTCTATCTGCCGGCCGATGGTGTGTGCCAGTTGTGCGGGAGTACGTACGTTGGCAATGATAAGGTTTACCGGATCCTGGGCGCCGGAGCGGAGCAGGTTGATGAGTTGGTTGTTGCCCATGTTGTGGTGCAGGAGGTAGCGGCCCGGCATCGGCCTGTTCGGGTAGTTCTTGTAACGGGCCAGGCGTCCGAAGCGGTTCATGTTCCGGACAATGCCCTTTTCTTTGAGCAGATCACGGATGTCTCTGTAACTGCTCCCCGTGGGTATGTGGATGTGGAGGCTGTCTGCCGTCTCCAGCTTCACGTTGGGAGCGTAAACCAGAAGGTAGAGCCAGAGGGTCAGACCGGCCCCGGCAAGCCCTGCCAGGGTAAGGGCTGCCATCAGCAGATGCTTGCTTGTTTTACTCAGTGCCATGCGAATGGGTATATCCGGGGTTTTTGTCCCCAGGCTAATGCATTACTCAAAAAAACAGATGTTGTAAAAAATACTCGTCTTCCCAGTTTCCGTTCTGCCACCTCCAGGCTTTGCGGGTTCCGGTGATCTTAAACCCTTGTTTTTCAAAAAGGGACAGGCTTTGGAGGTTGGCCGAGCCGATGCCGCAATAAAGCTGCTTGAGCCCGAGCACCCTTTGCGCATAAGCGAGCAGGATAACCAGCGCTTCGGCTGCGTACCCTTCTCCCCTAAACTCCCCGGCCACGAATACACCCACAGCAGCCCGGCGGTGATGGGGGTCAAAGTCGAACAGATCGATGATGCCCAGGGGAGCAACTCCGGGCCGGGCGATGATCAGCCTGAGTTGCCTGTCGGCATAAATGTCGTTGGCGGAGCCAAGGATGTATTGCTCCAGGTGAAAGCGCGAAAGGGGGTTGAGGGTGTAGCCAACACTCCAGTTGCCGGGGTCATTTTCCCAGTGGTAGATAAAGTCGAGGTCGTCTATCTCCATGGGCCTCAATTCGATATGTTTTCCTTTAAGCAGTTCCATGTTGGTTTTCATTTCAGGGGTCATACACCATCATTCCCCCGAACACAAATTGTGCCGGACCGGTAAGCCGGAGGTCGGTAAACAGTCCGGCTCCATCAGAGGGGGGGGTGAAATCCACCTCCAGCAATCCCCCGGGGGTCGTTACTTTGATATGGGGCCCGCACTTACCTGATTCGCTCTGCCAGAGGGCAATGGAGGCGGCAGTGACTCCCGTGCCGCACGAAAGGGTTTCATCTTCCACCCCCCTTTCGTAGGTGCGTACCCTGATACGCCCCGGACCCTCCCTCTCAACAAAGTTGACATTGATCCCCCTTTCTGCCCAGGGGCCTTCCATCCTGGCCTTCCTCCCCATACCGGCCACGTCGAGGGCTGGCAGTCTTTCAACAAAACGGACCAAGTGGGGCGAACCGGTGTCGACATACCAGGCATCCTTTTCCAGTGGGCGGGCAGGGGCAGCGTCGGACAGCTGCAGCCGGATTTGACTCAGGCGCCCCCGCACCGACAATACCTCTGCCTGGTGGTGGCCATCGACTGCCTTGAAACAAATGACCGCTGATGTGACAATGCCGGTATGGAGAGCATAGGCGGCAATGCAGCGGCCACCGTTTCCGCACATACTGCCCGGCCTGCCATCGGCATTGAAATAGCGCATTTCGAAGTCGGCATCTTCGCAATCCTGCAGCAGCATCATCCCGTCGGCCCCGATGCCGTATCGCCTGTGGCAAAAGGAAGACACCAGCAATCGAAGATCGCTGCGGCCGGTGTCGACCCACCCGCTGCGGTTGTCGACAATAATGAAATCGTTGCCGGCTCCGTGGTATTTATGGAAAGGGATGGTCATAAACTGGCATGGCTTGGTGAGAGGGGAGGGCCTCAACCGCCTGAAACGGATGAAAGCCCGGACCGTATTGCAGTTTGTAATCCAGATTGTTGTGCCGGAGGAAATACGTCCCGTTCTGATAAAAGATCTTCTGGGTTCCTCTCTCATCAAGGCCGTAAATGATCAGGCCTCTGCCGCTGAAACGGTAGCCGGTGTAGTTCAGGGGTGATCTCCAGTATTCCACGTAGACCACCGGGTCGCCATGGGGCTGTTTCCCCAGCATGGCTTCGAGGGGTGTGGCGGCTGACTTGCCCGGTCCGTTGATGATCTGCAAAGGCAGTTTTACTGCCGCAACCCTTTGGTCGCGTCCGTTCGCGGAAAGCTGGGGCAGACGTTGTGTGCCGGCAACATTGCCGGGCCTGATCGCAGTTGCAGATTCGGGAATTGAGACGGGATTTTCCAACCTCAGGGAGGTGGAAAAGGGAGCAGTGCCGGTTTTGTTCTGCAGCTCGAAAACCCTCGCTATCAGACCCGCTCCCAAAAAGGCACCCAGTAAGATGCCAAGGAACAGATACCAGAACCTGTTTTCTGCCGGAGCTTTCATCGTGCTTCAAAGTTACATGAAATAAGCATGATACCGAAATTTGAAAGTAGAAGGTAGAAGGTAGAAGGTAGAAGGTGGAAGGTGGAAGATAGAAGATAGAAGGTAGAAGGTAGAAGGTAGAAG
>PWJC01000175.1 GCA_003560165.1 Bacteroidales bacterium | reverse complement strand
TCCAACCCGAACTCACCGACCTCCAACAACAGGTTCTCGACCTCCTCGACATCCCCACCAGCGCCTACACCCCCGCCACGTAAATGGCGCCGAAAGCCCTCCACGAAGTGCGGAAAGCGGGTCATGGTTCGAGCGACTATGCGCTACTCCGGACATTCTTGCGAACCGTCCAAAGTCAGGCGTTGGCGCCGGGTCCCCTCGGCGGATTTGCTGGCCTTGCCGTCCCGTTGGAAGGAGCCGGGGAATCGCAGTTCGGACATCCTCGCCACCTTCGACCACGTGGGGCTGGGCGACGAGGACGAGGGCTGGTGGGTGACCGCCCGCGACCTGTGGACGACAGCCCGGTTCGTCCACCGTGTCCTCGGACCTGACCAGGGGAGCGCGCGTGCGGTTGCACGAGCAGCGCGGGACGTGCAGCCTGCAAGGCCGGCGGGGCGCAGCTACGGCAGGGGTGCTCGGCTGGGCCGCGCCAGGCGATCGGGAGGGCTCACCGCCGCGCTGCGCCCCGCTCACTACATCGCCGCCGGTGGCGCCCTGGTCGCCGACCCCGACGGGGAGATCCTCGAACGGTGGCCACTCGCGGCAGAACGGCTACGCCATGTCATCGAGCTCCTCGACGAGCCGGGCGTGCCTTCCTTGCTTTACCGCGAGAGCTCACGATGCGCTGCGGGGACGCTCCGGTGACAGGTGGTTCGCCGGCCGCGCGCGAGGTGGCCGACCGCACCGTCGGCACCAACGACGACGGGAGCATCGCCCGCATCATCGAGGAGCTCAACGCGAACGGCACCGCCGGGCGCGACGGCCCCGACCCCGATCACCACCACCAACGCCGGCGCCACGTCCCCGGCGGCGCCTCCACCCCCGAGGAAGGGCAAGGATGAACGCGCAACGCGGAATTAGCACCGGCCGATCGGTGCTCATGCTCGACACGGCGTGCCTCGACGACGTCGAACAGGCGTCGGCCTCTGGCCTGCTCGCCGGTATCACCACCAACCCCTCCCTGTTGCGCAAGGAGGGCGAAGCTCTGGTACATCAGCTGCGGGCCATTTTCGCCGCCTCCCAGGGGCCAGTGTTCTTCCAGCCCACCGAAGCCGACACCAACGCTGCAAGGGAGCAGCTGGCCCACGCCCGCGCCCTCCACCCCGATCGGGTGCGAGCTAAACTGCCGCTGGCCGAGTAGCTGGGCCCGGACAGCGCGCTCGTGGCAACAGCTTGGCAACGAACCGAGGGCGAGCAGGGGGCACAGGCTGCCTCAGGGCGGAACGGCAGTGTGGCGTTTCCGCAGGTCAGCGGGATGCAATGGCATCCGTTGGCACTTGTCGAGATCGTCCATGCGAGGTTCGATTCCTGCACGCCCCACCCTACGTAGCCCCCGGTTCTCGCCCGGGGGCTACGTCGTTGACAGGAAGATTGACAGGAAAGCTGCGGTCCATCGCGTCGGCGGCGTCTTGGCGCAGCGAGTTGGTCACGTGCTGGTACCGGCGCAGCATCCTGGACGTCCTGGTGCCCGAGGACGTCCAGGATGACGACCGACGGGACCCCCTGCGCGAGCAGCAGCGTGGCTGCGTAGTGCCGGAGCGTGTGGAAGGTGACCTGGCGGATCCCGGCGAGCTCGCACTGACGCCGCAGTAGCCGGCGCAGGTTCGACGGTGACAGGGGGGTACCCGTCCCCGACGGCCAGACGAGGCCACCGTGCCGGTGCACATCTGCGGTGCGACCTTCTCCCTGGACCACGATCAGCAGGTCGCGCTGCTCGTGCACGTGCTTCGCTCCGGTTGTCGGTGTGGAGACGGGAAGGTGGTGTCAGCTCGCCTCGTCCGGCTCGTCCTCGGAGCCCTCGGGCGCCGGTGCCGGTGGGAGCTCCTCGGCGGTCAGCTCCGCCTCGGTGAGCAGGATGCCGTCCTCGCTCGCCAGGAAGCCCACCACCTCGGCGCTGCCGTCGGCGTGCCCGGCGATGCGGCCGCCGGCCACGCCATCGTCGCTCGCCCCGAAGCTGAAGGCGACGTTGCCGCCGGCGTCCAGCTGCTCGGCGATGTCGGCCTTGAGCTCCTCCCGCAGCACCTGGGCACCGAGCCCCGCCACCATGTCCTCGAGCTGCTGGACCCAGCGGTGCTCCACGACCGCCACCAGCATCGACGAGCCGGGGGTGAGCGAGCTGGCGAGGTCCTCGACGCTGGCCTTGAAGGGGACGTTTCGGACCTTGCCGACGACCGCGCCGAGCACCCCGCCGCCTGCGGCTGTTGCCCACCCGAGGGGGCCGGACAGCAGCGCCAGCGTGCCGCCGATCGCCCCGCCGGTGAAGAACCCGCGGCGGCCCCGGTGCTTGGCGTTGGTGATCTTGAGCTTGCCGTCGTCGTCCTTGACCACGGATGCGGCATCGAGGATGCCGATCAGGCCGGCACGGCGGCCGAGCTTGAGGTCTTCGAGCAGACGACCGGCCTCCTCTGCGTGGGCGAAGGCGGCGACGATGAGCTGCACGGGCGCGGACATGAAGGGATCCTTGTCGGGTTCGGGGAGCGGTCGACGAGCACCGACGCCTCTATCTCATCGGCGGGAGGAACGTAACGCGGTGCCCCCGCGCGCGCCTTCACCCCATCGAGGTGATGTCGGCAGGGATCTGAATGGCGAAACTGCCATCGCTTCACGAGCGGGCGGCGCGAGCAGAAGCAAGATCGCGATGCTCTGATTCTTCCTCTTCGTGGCTGGATCTGGCTACTGATCTCGGTCTACGTGGACGTGTTCCGCAGCGACGACCTCGGTGGTGTCAGCAAGGCGTTGTGGGTCCTGTTCGTGCTGGTGCTGCCCTACCTCGGCGTCCTCATCTACCTCATCGCCCGCGGCGGCACGATGCAGGAGCGTTCGCGGGCGCAGGTTCAGCAGACCCAGCTCGCCACAGAGTCCTACATCCGCGAGGTCGTCGGTTCGACCAGCGTCGCGGATGAGCTCCTCAAGCTACACCTCACTCCTCGTTCCCCGTCCTCGGTTGCTCGACAGGTTGACCGTGGAGCCTGCGCCGGTGTCGCTGGTGTGTGCGCCGGCCGGGTCC
>PWJC01000169.1 GCA_003560165.1 Bacteroidales bacterium | reverse complement strand
TTGCTAAAACCTTGGAAAATCCCAACAGGTTTACCAGGTATTAAGTTTAAAAGTTTAAAAGTTTAAGTGTTTATTTTTCAAATACTTAACTCCAACTTTTCAACTCTTCAACTTTTCAACTTTTCAACTTTTCAACTCTTCAACTTTTCAACTTTTCAACTTTTCAACTTTTCAACTTTTCAACTTTTCAACTTTTTCGTTCCATCGTTCATTCGTTCCCTTCGTTCTTTCGTTCTTTCCACCTTCCACCTTCTACCTTCTACCTTCTACCTTCTACCTTCTACCTTCCATCTTCACTTCTTTTTCCCGGGCTTTATGGTGAATTGCTTGTGGTCGTCGGTCTCAAATTTATACCTCCGGCCATTTACGCCAATATATACAGGATTGGCCCAGCCTTGGTCAAAATCGATCCTCATTTTTTCGTGATCGATAGTCAGGGAGATCCAGTGGCTGCGGTACCGCAGTTGAAACTTCATCGAACGGATATCGTCGGGCAGTTGGGGATTCAGCCACAACACGTCGTCGCGAATTTCCAGCCCCGAATAACAGCGTTGCAACAGGTCGACGGTACCGGCCATGGCGCCAAGGTGGATCCCCTCATGGGTGGTCCCGCCCTGCACATCCTTGAAGTCGCTCATCAGGGCGGTCCTGAAGCTCTCCCACGACCGGTCGCGGTGCGACCTGGCGTAAACCCAGGCATGGATGACCTGGCTGAGGGTAGAGCCATGCGAAGTCCTTTTGTAATAGTAATCGATGTTCCTGGGAATGCTTTCAGGTTCGAGCTTATAGCCCAAACGGTCGAACATATCCGACAATTCCTCGCAGGAGAACAAATAAAAGAGCATCAGCACATCGGCCTGCTTGCTGGCTTTGTAGAAGTTGGACGAGTTGTTCTCGCTTTCCAGAATACGGTCCAGTCGCAGATGGTCGCCGTATTTCTCATGGTAATGATCCCAGTCCAGTTCCTTGAGTTCCTCATAGCCCTCGAACTGCGATATGATGCCGTCGTCGTGGAAGGGGACAAACATCTTTTGGGTGATCTCCGTCCACTTTTCCTTGTCATCAGGAGTAAAACCGATCTTTTCGCCCAATTCGCGGCAGCACGACTCGTCGAACAGATCGAAGAGCTGCAATGCGCGCCGGATCACCCATACGGCCATCACGTTGGTATAGGCGTTGTTGTTGAGCCCCGGGTCTTCCCTTCCGGGATAATGGGTATGGTACTCGTCGGGGCCCATCACCCCGTGTATTTCATAACGGGCACGGCGTGGATTATAAACGGCAATGTCTGACCAGAACAGGGCGGTGGCAAAAATGATCTCGGCCCCGTAGGTGTTCAGAAAGTCCATATCGCCGGTACTCTGATAGTAATGCCATACGCTGTAGGGAACGGCCACATTGATATGGTACTGCAAATGGCTTACGTCGGGCAGCCAGCGCCCCGATCTGGGGTTTAGGTGCAGCTTCTGGGTTTCCTCCCTGCCGTTGCTGCCACTCTGCCACGGAAAAAGGGCCCCGCGAAAGCCGGTTTCCTGGGCCAGCTGATAGGCCTGGGGCAGCCGTCGGTAGCGGTACATCAGCAATGAGCGCGACAGCTGGGGCAAATGCAGGTCGATAAAAGGCTGGATGTACAATTCATCCCAGAAGATGTGGCCGCGGTATGCTTCACCATGCCAGCCCCTTGCCGGAACCCCGATATCGTAGTCGATGCTGTTTTTTGAAACGGTCTGGTAAAGATGAAAAACATGTAGCCGTACCACCTTCTGGTCTTCATTTCTGTTGTCCAGATCCAATTTGAGGTCATTGAACCTCCAGATCTGGCTCCAGGCCATCCGTTGTTTCTTTGCCAGGTGGGCAAAGGACTCGATGGAGTCGAGTTTTTCCCTGGCTTCGGTCAGGGGATCGCTGATGGCAAAGTCCCTCGAAGTATAAATAGCTACCCGCTTTTCAATGCGCACAGGCTCCAGCTTTTTACCCTGAAACACAAAATCGCCGGCCATAAAACCCGGCTGTTCCACCAGGTTCTGTTTGATGCCCAGCTCTTCCTGATGCACGTAAATATTGGTGATTGCCCCCAGGGTCATGCGAATATCGGATTGTTTGGTTCGGGCCGAAAGATAGATTCCCCGGCTGCCGATCTTCCCCATGCCGGTCACCTGCAGGTGGTCCTGGTTCAAATCGCTGTACCTGGCAACATTGTTGTTGATCAGGTTTCCGTCGATGCCCGAACGCAGGGTGATCTCGCCCGACCAGTTCTCGGGGATCAGCGTCCATTCGATCGCCGCCACATGGTAATCGTCCATGCTCACCAGCCGCCGGCTGATCACCGAAGTGATCTTCCCGTCCTGGTCTCTGAAACGCATCTTGCGCTTCAGCAAGCCTTCTTTCATGTCGAGGGTGGTCACATACTCCAGGATCTCCAGGTCTTCCATCCGCATCCAAGCCTGATTTCCTATCCTGAAGGTCAAAAAAAGCCAGTTGGGCCAGTTCACCAGATCTTCGTTCTCGATCACCCGCCCCTTTATCTTCGATTTCATGCGGTTATAGCCCCCGGCCATATAGGTGCCAGGGTAATTAAACCCGGTGTCCTTTTCCATTTCAAGCGCCCCCCTCGCGGCAAAATAGCCGTTGCCCAATGTACACAGTGCTTCCTGCAAAGGATGCTGCTTTGGGTCCCATCCCTCGTATTCGATCAACCAGTCCTTGTTCATTGTCTGGTGTTTTGTGGTTTATTATTACCGGGATCCTCATCCGGTTCCTTGTCTTTTTCAGGCGGAATACATCTCAATGATGCGCTCAAAGAACTTCCTCACCTGGTATACATTCTTCAAGCTATAGGTAGCGGCGGTGTCCTGACCCCGGTTTTCGACCAGGATACCGAGCCCCCTCTCTGTAAGGGCCATGAACGCATCCTCGTCGGTCACATCGTCGCCAATATACAAGGGGATTACGTCTTCCCGTTTGTCGAGTCCCAGTTCTTCCAGTATCCATTCAACGGCCTTGCCCTTATGCCAGTCGATGTCGGGTTTGATCTCCACCACCATTTTTCC
>PWJC01000132.1 GCA_003560165.1 Bacteroidales bacterium | reverse complement strand
AGCAAGCATGCGAAGAATGATCCTTGCCCGCCAACAGAATATCGGTGCGCACTACCGCGACGACACAGTCAGGGAGTGAACCAACCCTTCCCAAAACATGCTCCGACAACAACAAAAAACATCCACCATGCAGCACAACAAGCACATCGAACAGATCATCGCACTGGCCCTGGCCGAAGACATCGGCACAGGCGATGTCACCACCGAATCCGTGGTCGCGCCCGGCAGGCAGATCACCGGCAAGCTGCTGGCCAAGGAAGCCGGCGTCTTATGCGGGCTGGACATCGCAAGGCGGGTGTTTGCCAGCCTCGACGGGAAGATCGTCTTTCGGGCATTTTTCCGGGACGGCGACCGCCTTGAAGCCGGGGCCCTCATTGCCGGGATATCCGGCCCGGCAGCGGGCATTCTCAGCGGAGAAAGGGTCGCCCTGAATTTCCTGCAAAGGCTGTCGGGCATCGCCACCAAAACGGCAAGACTGGCCGAAAGCATCGAGGGCAGCGGGGCCATCCTGGTAGATACCCGCAAAACCAGCCCGGGGATGAGGGTGCTCGAAAAATACGCCGTGAAGACCGGTGGCGGGCACAACCACAGGATGAACCTCTCCGACGGTATTCTGATCAAGGATAACCACATCAGGGCCGGTGGCGGCATCAAAAAGGCAGTGGAAGCCGCCAGGATGCATGCCCCCCTCACCATCAGGGTGGAGGTGGAAACCGAAAGCCTGGAAGAAGTCACAGAGGCCCTGGAGGCCGGTGCCGACATCATCATGCTCGACAACATGGACCTTCAGACCATGCGCACCGCAGTGGAAATGATCGGAAAAAGGGCGCTGGTGGAAGCATCGGGGAATATGGACCGGAGAGACCTCCGTGCCGTGGCCGCGACGGGTGTCGACATGATCTCGCTGGGGGCCCTGACCCATAGCGTC
Source organism: Bacteroidales bacterium (assembly GCA_003560165.1). GTDB lineage: Bacteria > Bacteroidota > Bacteroidia > Bacteroidales > UBA7960 > PUPG01. The sequence continues at coordinate 11,238 of PWJC01000132.1, read as the reverse complement.
AAGGCCCTCGACATCAGCCTGAAGTTCGTTTCAACTGCGGCCGGCTGATTGCCCGTTCAGGCCGGGCTGACCCGGTTCAAGCAGACGGATCGGTGGCATTGTTTTATTATCTTTGTCTGATACCCAAGGCATGATCATGGACGACAAAACCCCAAAAGAGCGACCGCAATCCTTCTCGGCCCTCAGGGTGAACAAAGGCATCCCCCAACCTTCGGCAGTGAACGAGGAAGCGGCAGGGGCCTTCAGGCTGCGCAAGCGGGCCATCCTGCCGGCAGAAGATTACGTACAGGGCATCCTTGCCGGCGACAGGGTATTGCTAAGCCGTGCCATTACCCTGATCGAAAGTTCACTCTCCGGTCATTACGCCTTGGCCCAGCACATCATAGAACAATGCATCCCCCATTCGGGAAAATCGCTCCGGGTAGGCATTACCGGGGTACCGGGGGCCGGGAAGAGCACCTTCATCGAAGCCCTTGGCAAACACCTCACTTCGGGGGGCCACCGCATTGCCGTGCTGGCCGTCGACCCAAGCAGTGCCATTTCGAAAGGCAGCATACTGGGCGATAAAACCCGGATGGAAACCCTGGCAGTAGACGAAAACGCCTTTGTGAGGCCTTCGCCCGCGGCGGGTTCTCTGGGCGGTGTGGCCCGGAAAACCCGGGAGATCATCATACTGTGCGAGGCGGCCGGCTTCGATGTGGTGCTTGTGGAAACCGTCGGGGTCGGGCAATCGGAGGTGGCCGTGCACTCGATGGTCGACTTCTTTTTGCTGCTGATGCTGGCCGGGGCCGGCGACGAACTGCAGGGCATCAAAAGGGGTATCATCGAAATGTGCGATGCCATGGTCATCAACAAAGCCGACGGAGACAACCTCAACAAGGCGAAAGCCGCCAGGGTGCAATACGAGAATGCACTTCACCTTTTTCCCCCTCACCCCAGCGGCTGGATCCCGAAGGTGACCACCTGCTCGGCCCTGCAGAAAACAGGCATCTCGCAGGTGTGGGACATTGTACGCGAACACGAAACCATGATGAAGGCTAAGGGGCACTTCCAGGCAAAACGCAACCAGCAGCAGCAGCACCGCCTGCATGAAACCATCATCGAAGTGCTGAAATCACATTTTTACGACGACCCTGAAATCTCTAAAGAGATCGGCAAAGCCGAACAACTGCTGCAGCAGCAGAAAATGACCTCCTATCAGGCAGCCGCCCATTTGCTGGAGAACTACTTCAGGAAGCTGGGGGAATATCCGAAAGATTGAATTTTTCGGGGCGCAGGGGGTGTTTGTCCCGGTAAAAATCCTCAATGATCCGGAAGTCGGCCTCAAAGTTACCGCTGGGTACGACCATCATGCCAACGCCCCCCTCCTTGCGGCGGTAATCCAGAAAGCCAAGGAAAACAGGCACCCCGGCCTCGAGGGCAATGAAGTAAAAACCACGCTTCCACCGGTTCACCCGGCGGCGGGTCCCCTCGGGGGTAATCAGCAGGTAGAAGCGCTCGTTCTGCTCGAACTGCCTGGTTACCTTCTTTACCGTATTCTGGCTCTTCCCCCTGTGAACGGGAATTCCCCCCAGCCACCTCAGCAGGGGCCCCATCAAGGGGGTGAAGGCTTCCTTTTTAATCAGGATGCGGGGGCGGATACCATACCAGTAAAAGGCCAGGCGGCCGATCACAAAATCCCAGTTGCTGGTATGCGGCGCCATGATGATGACCGCTTTGGGAATGTCGCGGGGCACCCTCATGTAAATATTCCAGCCAAACAACCTCAAGAAAAATCGCGCAATCCGGGCCATAAAAACGGGTATTAAACGGGCCGAAAGCCCGGGGGCGGTCAATGCTACCAACAAAAATACCCCGGTCAAAACACGCAAAGATAAAGAAACTGATTGAAAAAAAGTCTATATTTGTCTCAGACAGTATTCCGAAGTTGCATGGGCAAGGTCCTTACCATAAAGCATATATACCGGAACCTGAAAAGACGGGACACCTATCCTTATTGACCCCCACCCCGGGCTGCCCTCAGCCCCGTTTGCCTGTTTTTACGTTTCATTCTTCATTCGATTTAAGGATATTTATATCATGGAATTACCCTATGCAGAACCCTATCGGATCAAGGTGGTCGAGCCCCTTGAGAAGAGTACCCGCGCCCGGCGCGAACAATGGATCAAACAAGCCCGCTACAACCTCTTCAATCTTCGCAGCGAGCAGGTTTTCATCGACCTGCTGACCGACTCGGGTACCGGTGCCATGAGCCATCATCAGTGGTCGGAGATCATGCTCGGCGACGAGAGTTATGCCGGCTCGTCGTCGTATTATAAACTAAAGGAGGTCATCGGGCAATTGTTGGGCATGCCCTATTTTGTGCCCACCCACCAGGGACGTGCTGCCGAAAACGTCCTGTTTTCGGCCATAATCAGCGAGGGCGACGTGGTGCCGGGCAACGCCCATTTCGACACCACCAAGGGGCATATCGAATTTCGAAAGGCCCAGGCGATCGACTGCACCATCGATGAGGCCTCCGACACCACCCTGCATCATCCCTTCAAGGGCAACATCGACCTGAAAAAACTGGAGAGGGTGTTCAAATCTTGCCCCCCGGGAAAGATCCCCCTGTGCATCATCACCGTTACCTGCAATACCTCGGGGGGGCAGCCCGTGTCCATGCAGAACATCCGCCAGGTATCGGCCCTTTGCCGCCAATACGGCATCCCCGTTTTCTTCGATGCCGCACGCTTTGCCGAAAACGCCTATTTTATCAAGCTCAGGGAAGATGAATATGCCGACCGCTCCATCAGGGACATTGTCCTGGAAATGTTCTCATACGTAGACGGCGCCACCATGAGCAGCAAGAAAGACGCCATTGTGAACATCGGCGGTTTTCTGGCCTGCCGCAACAAGGAGCTTTTCGACAAGATCAGCATGTACTGCATCCTATACGAAGGTTACCTGACGTATGGCGGGCTGGCCGGCCGCGACCTGGGCGCAATGGCCCGCGGACTGATGGAGGGCACGGAGTTCAGTTACCTGGAATCACGCATCGGGCAGGTGGCCTACCTGGGCCGGCAGCTGAAAAAATACGGGATACCCTGCCAGGAACCCACCGGCGGCCACGCTGTTTTTGTGGACGCAAAAATGTGTCTGGCCCATCTGCCAAAGGAAGAATTCCAGGCGCAAACCCTGGCCATTGAACTTTACCTCGAAGGCGGGGTGCGGGGTGTGGAGATCGGTGCCCTGCTGGCCGACCGCGATCCCCAGACAAGACAGAACCGCTATCCCCGGCTGGAACTGCTTCGCCTGGCCATCCCGCGCAGGGTTTACACCAACAACCACATGGATTATGTGGCGGCCTGCCTGGCCAATATCTATGAACGACGCAACAGCATCAGCAGGGGCTATCGCATAGTGAAAGAAGCCCCCATCATGCGGCATTTTACTATCGAGCTGGAGCCGGTACAGGAATCTTCTCCCGGCAGCAACCAAACATAGGGCTTGGGTTTTTTGTTAATGGGATGAGAAACGTGGAACTCCAAAAACCAACTGCCATGAAGTCTTCTTCCCTTGCCCGCCGTTACGGACGGGTGTACGAACAACTGCAGCAGCTGCTCAAAAAACCCGGCAACCGCTTGTCGCGAATGGCTACCGTGGCAGCGGTGCTGCACCATAAAATGGATCATTTTTTCTGGACGGGTTTTTACCTTCTCGACGAAGGCAAACTGATCGCCGGACCCTACCAGGGTCCGGTGGCCTGCCAGCTGCTTGAAAAAGACAGGGGGGTATGCTGGGCCGCCATCAACAAAAGGGAGAGCCTGATCGTGCCCGACGTGCATGCCTTTGACGGGCATATTGCCTGCGACAGCCGGTCGAGGAGCGAAATTGTCGTACCTTTAACAGACAGCAAGGGAGAAATTGCCGGCGTGCTCGACGTTGACAGCAAAGAACTCAAAGCCTTCGGCGAAACCGACAGGCAGGGGCTGGAGAAGATCCTGTCCCTGCTTGAATAAGACCCTCAGAAACGATTGTACAACCGAACAAGACACCGTGGAAACATTGATCTTTTTTGCCATTGCCATGGGATTGTCCATGGATTGCTTCGCAATCACCATCAGCAACAGCAGCATCTCAGGGAAGGTTGAGCCGGGCATTCCGCTGAAACTGACCCTGGCCTTCACCCTCAGCCATTTGTTGCTGTTGTTTCTGGGACACCGGCTGGGGGGTACCCTTCAACCCATGTTCGAGGGTCACGGGCAATGGATGGCCTTTGCGGTATTGACCATTGTCGGGGTGAAGATGATCATGGAATGGCGCAAGCGGGATCCCCGCAGCAAGGCCTTCGACATCAACCGGGCCGCGGTGATCCTTATTTTGTCGCTGGCCACCGCGGTGGATGCCTTCCTTTCGGGCATTGCCCTGGGCATTGCCGGCATGCGCCTCGGGCCGGTTGCCGGCATGCTCCTCATCCTCGTCTTTGTCTTTTCCTTGGGGGGCATGGTCGCAGGCAGGCAACTCGGCTTAAAGTTTGCCAGGAGCATGGCAGTATTGGGCGGGATCTTCCTGGTGATGGCTGCCGCCATGATCCTGATGCGGATCCTCTGACCGGCCCCTGACCGGCGGCAGACATTCTATGTTTCGACCATCAGGTTGCACCCCCTCACATCGCTGTGGTCGAAGCGGCCCAGCACCTCGAACTGCCCCCCGGGCAACAGACGGCCGAGGTCCTGGGTGGCGATGAAGCTGCAGGAATACAGGTTGGACAGGTCGACTACATTGATGCCCCCGGCACGGCCGGCTGCCGCATAGGCCAGGGGGTCGTTGTCTTCGCGGACCAGCACCCGCATCCAGGGCGGGCAGGCAAATCTGCCTCCCCCTGCTGAGTAGGCCTGCGAAAACAGCTCGGTCATGCCATATTCTGAATGGATCTTCTCCAGGGAGAAAGCATGGCACAGGATGCCGTGCAGTTCCTCCCGTACCATCTCCCTGCGCCTTCCCTTCATGCCGCCGGTTTCCATCACAATGGCGTTGTGAAGGGGCATGGGATGGGCAGCCGCCAGATCGAGCAGGGCAAAGCTGACACCCAGCAGCAACAGCCGCTGTCCCGTGGCCATCAGTTCCCCGATTGTGCCGGAAAGCCTGTGGAGGTCGCTCAGGTAGAAGCCGCCGAGGGGATGCCCGCTGGCTTCGATAAGCCCACTGGCCATATACACCAGCGAAGATCCCTGCCGCTCCAGGTAAGAAGGCAGAAGGGCCAGGATGCAGTAATCGGAAGGTTCACCATAAAAAAACCGGAACCCCTGCATGTAGCTGTGGCGGTAAACCTCCGGATCGAAAACAAAATGCCTGGAAGCCCCGCCGCCCCCAGTTCCCGAACTTTCGAACACCAGGCGCTCGCTTCCGCTGAAAGAGACCACCCGCCTGCTTTTGAAAAGCTCAACGGGCAAAAAGGGAATGTCTTCCAGCTGACTCACATCACCGGGGCCCCAGCCCAGCGACTGGCAAAACCGCCGGTAAACCGCGTTGTGTTCGTACTGGAAATGAAATACCTCAAGGGCCAGTGGCCCGAAATCCTCCGGGCCTGTCAGGGAAAATACCCTGTTGGCGATGTGTGTGGCTATGTTCATGCGCAGCATTCGCAAAAGGGTTGGTGTTGCTGTGTTGCCCCTTCCCAAAATTAAAAAAAACCAAGGCAAAAACATTACCTTTGCCCTACGGCCAACAGAAGCCATCGCCCATGAACGAACACCTCGATCCCGACGCCGACCGCCTGAGCAGGGAGGAGCGCATTTTAGAGCAAACCCTGAGGCCCGGCAACTTTTCCGGCTTCACCGGGCAGTTCAAGGTGGTGGAAAACCTGAAGATTTTCGTGGGCGCCGCCAGGCAACGGCAGGAGGCGCTCGACCACGTATTGCTGCACGGCCCCCCGGGACTTGGAAAGACCACCCTGGCCCACATCATTGCCAACGAAATGGGCGTGGGCATCAAGGTGACCTCTGGCCCTGTACTTGACAAGCCGGGCGACCTGGCCGGGCTGCTGACCAACCTGAAACCCAAAGACGTATTGTTTATCGACGAGATACACCGGCTCAGCCCAGTGGTGGAAGAGTACCTGTATTCGGCCATGGAGGATTTCAGGATCGACATCATGATCGAAACAGGCCCCAACGCACGCAGTGTGCAGCTGAGCCTGCACCCCTTTACCCTGATCGGGGCAACCACCCGTTCAGGGCTGCTTACCTCCCCCCTGCGGGCACGTTTTGGCATCAATGCCCGGCTCAACTATTACGATGCCGAACTTCTCCACCGCATCATCAAACGCTCGGCCGGCATCCTGAAGGTGAATACTACCGATGAGGCCGCCACCGAAATATCGCGCAGAAGCCGTGGCACCCCCCGCATTGCCAATGCCCTGCTGAGGCGGGTGCGGGATTTTGCGCAGATCAAGGGCAACGGCAGCATCGACATCGACATCGCCCATTACGGGCTGTCGGCCCTCAATGTAGACAAGCACGGCCTCGACGAAATGGACAACAAGATCCTCAGCAGCATCATCGACAAATTCAAGGGAGGGCCGGTGGGCCTGACCACGGTGGCCACTGCCGTGGGCGAAGATGCCGGCACCATCGAAGAGGTGTACGAGCCCTTTTTGATCCAGGAAGGCTACCTGATGCGCACCCCGCGGGGCAGAGAGGCCACCGAAGCCGCATACAGGCATCTGGGCAGAGTAAAACGGGGAGGCGGGGCCGGGCTGTTCGATCAAACCTGAGCCCTCCATTGGTGAACCGCATCGATCCAAATACACAACAACTTACCGGCAGGCTAAGATCCAGTGCCAGGGAACTGGGCTTCGAGGCCTTTGGCGTGGCCGAAGCCGGGGCCCTGCAATCGTACAGTGCCCCGGTGAGGCGGTGGCTCGAGCAGGGCCATCACGGCCGCATGGGGTATATGGAGAACCATTTCGACAAACGCATCGACCCCAGGCTGCTGCTTCCCGGCGCCAGGTCGGTGGTGGTGGTGGGGCAAAACTATTATCTCCCCACCGGGCAACCCGAACACTGCAGTTACCTTATTGCGCGGTATGCATACGGCCGGGACTACCACCGGGTGATGAAAAACAAGCTGCATCAACTGGCTTCAAGCCTGGCCGAAATGGCCGGGGAGCATCCTTTTCGTGTGTTCGCCGACTCGGCCCCCGTGCTCGAAAGGGCCTGGGCCATCGAAGCAGGGCTGGGGAATACGGGCAAGAACAGTTGTCTGATCATCCCGGGAAGGGGGAGTTTTTATTTTTTGGGCGAACTCATCACTGCTGTGGAACTCGCCCCCACACCCAGGGCCGTTAAAGACCCCTGCCGGAGCTGCACCCGCTGCATGGAGGCCTGCCCCACCCAGGCCATCCTTGCTCCCGGGGTACTGGATGCCAGAAAATGCATTTCCTATCTGACCATCGAATTAAAAGATGCCACCCCCCCGCCCTACAGGGGAAGGTGCCGGGGCTGGGTGTTCGGCTGCGACATCTGCCAGGAAGTCTGCCCCCACAACCACCGCCCCGAACCCCATAACGAAAAGGCCCTGGCACCGCTCAGTCCAATCAGCACCTGGGACAATGCCCGGTGGGAAAACTGCAGCAGGGAAGAGTTTGTCAAATACTTTAAAAAGGGGGATTCACCCATTGCCCGGATAAGCCACGAAAAGCTGATGGATAATCTCAGGGCTTCGGGCGCAGGCTGTTGATGAGCATCTCGGGGATGCGTTTCTTGCGTTCCATGATGAAGTTGTCAAACTCCTGTCCGGTAAAATTGTTCTTGTCCATCACCAGTGCCCTGATGGCAAACGGAAAGGCGATCAGCGACATCATATCGACAAAGAACTGGGTGGGGTCGGTTTTCCTGATGTTTCCCCTTTTTCCCTCATCGATGATCTGCCGGGTAAACTCTTCGGTGGCATACAGGCTCGAAACGGCCTCCATCTCGGTGATGCGCTCCCGGCTCCTGTGTAGTATCGACATCACGAAAGAGACCAGCAGGGGGTTTTCAGACAACATGTCGATGTAAACAGACACATACCTTCTGATCTTTTCTTCCAGCCCCAAATCGCTGTTGAGCACCCTGATCAGCTCTTCAGAGTTCTTTTGCACCAGGTTCGAAAAAATGGCGCCAAACAGGTTCTCCTTGCTGCGAAAGTAATAATTCATCAGGGCCAGGTTAATGCCCGCCCTAGCGGCAATTTCCCTGACGCTGGTGCGGTCTACTCCCTTTTCGAGGAATAGCTCGGTGGCTGCGTCAAAAATCTTTTGCTCTGTGCTCTTGCTTTTGGCCATGGTATCAGGTAAATCGAGTGCGGGTTTTTACAAAGATAAACAGTATATAGTTTAAAACGCTGTTTTAAACCAAAAATTGCGTTGGGAATTCTTTTTGGCACCCAGAGCATTCGTACGTACCTTTGGCCCCTGAACAGATATCCTTCCCATGAAACTGGCTTCGCTATCCCCGCCCCTTCTGCTCAGCCTGCTCACCGGCCTGCTGCTGGCCTCCGCCTGGCCCGCGAGAGGGTTTCCTTTCCTGGCATTTGTGGCCTTCATCCCCCTTTTGCAGGCAGAAGCCTGGTATTTCAGCAGGCGCGACCGCTATTCGGGGCTGTCTTTCCTGCTCCATGCCTGGGCGGGCTTTTTCGCATTCAACTTGCTCACCACCTGGTGGATCGTCTATTCGACCATTCCGGGCATGCTGGCTGCCGTTACCCTGAACGCCTCCTTTATGGCCCTGCCCTGGTGGCTCATGCACCTGGCACGCCGGAGGTCGGGTGGGCGTCAGGGGCCCCTGGCTGTTGTGTTGCTGTGGCTGGCGTTCGAGCACCTCCATACCCAATGGGAGCTCAGCTGGAGCTGGCTCGACCTGGGCAATGTGTTTGCCGCGCACACAGCCTGGATACAGTGGTTCGAATATACCGGGGGGGCCGGGGGCGCCCTTTGGGTGCTTGCCGTCAACCTGTTGTTGTTTTCGGCACTCATCCAGTACCGCTCAGCAGAGCATTTCGGCAAAAGGGCTGCCTGGAACACAGCCCTTGCCCTGATAGTCTTTGTTTTGCCCTCCGCCCTTTCCTTCCACATATTCTCGACCTATGAAGAAACCCACGACCCTGTCGAGGTGGTGGTCGTACAGCCCGCCGAAGACCCTTACGAGCCCGCCCTGACCACAGCCGAAGTCAGGCAGAGGGTGGAAACAATGCTCAATCTGGCCGAACTCAGTACAGGTCCAAACACCCGCTTTGTGGTGGCGCCCGAGGTGGCCAACCCCCAGGGCATCTGGCTGCACGAGGCCGGCGGGCAGTATACTGTGCGCAGGCTTCGCGAACACATGGAAGAACATCCCGGGCTGGCATGGGTATTGGGCAGTTTCACCTACCGGTTGTACCGGGACGGCGAAGCTGCACCGAAAACGGCCCGGCCTTACGGCAACTCCGGCCTGGTTTACGATGTGTACAACTCGGCCATATTGGCCGAGGGCGACTTTCCCCTGCAGGTGCACCACAAATCCAAACTGGTGCCCGGGATCGAACGGATGCCCTATTTCACCCTGCTCAGGCCGCTGGGCAAACTGGTCGACAGGCTGGGAGGCATAGCGGGCAGCCTGGGCACCGGAAACCCGCAGGTGTTCGAAACATCCCGGGGCGAAGTGGTGGCGCCGGCCATCTGCTACGAATCGATCTACGGCGAACATCTGTCGGGGCAGGTGAGACAGGGGGCCACCCTGATCTTTATCATCACCAACGACGGGTGGTGGCGCGACACCCCCGGCTACCGTCAGCACAACCAGTATGCCAGGATCCGGGCGGTAGAAACCCGTCGCAGCATCGCCAGATCGGCCAGTACCGGCATCTCGTCCTTTATCGGCCAGAAGGGGGAGATCATCAAGCAGTCGGAGTGGAACGAGCCGGCCTCCATGGCCGCCACCCTGCACCACAACAACAGGATTACCTTTTATACCCGAACAGGGAATTTCATCGGCCGGATCTCGGTCTTTTTGTCGGCCCTGTTGCTGCTGTATATGCTTGTGCTGCGGATAAGCGGGAAAACCGGCAGGATGGGCTGATACGGCCTCAGAGGGGCACCCTGAAATCGGGGGAGAGGAAGATGGGGTATTTGTTGAAAAAACGGCTGGTGTTTTTGGCCGCTTCCTCCACCGGGCGGAACCTGATGCCCAGGGCCTGGCAGATTTTCTTGTTCGAAAAGTAGCGCTTGAGGTTGGCGTTGCGGGCCGTTTCTTTCGACAGCAGGGGTTTTTGCCCGGTGATGAAACTCCTGGTCTTCTCCAGCCGCCAGGCCATTTCGCTCAGGAAGCGCCCGGCGCGGTATTTTGGCGGGCGGGAGCCCGAATACAGGGCAAAATAGGTGAACAGGTCTTTGTAGGGCAGGTTTTCGCTGTTGACGATGTAGCGCTCATTGAGGAAATCCCCTTCGGTGAGCAGCCGCATGCAGCGGGCCACATCGCGGGCATCGACAAAACCTGTGACCCCCGAGGTATAGAACTTCATCCCGTTTTTCACCGATTGGTACAGCTGGGCGCTGGAGCGGGCCGGATCTCCAGGCCCGATCACCACCGAAGGATTCACGATCACCACAGGGAGCCCCTCTTCCGAAGCCCGCCACACCTCGCGCTCTGCTCCGTATTTGCTGATGGCGTACCAGGAATGATCGCCCGAGGTTTTCCACACCAGCGACTCATCCACCATTTCGCCACGGGGAGCCACACCAAGGGAGGCCACGCTGCTGCAATGGCAAAACTTTTCAATATTGTCCGAAAGGGCTAGGTTGACCAGGTTTGCCGTGCCGTCCACATTGTTTCTCAGCAGCACTTCGCGGTCCTGGGGCAAAAAGGAAACCACGGCGGCACAATGGTATACCTGGCTTACCCCGCTTATGGCTTCCTGCAGGCTGAACAGGTCGGTCAAATCGCCCTCCACCCACTCAATGGCGTCGAACAGCTCCTGCCCCCTGACGGGATCGTACCAAAGGAAAAGCTGCCGCACCAGCGAAATATTGCTCCCCTGCCTGCGCAGGGCACGAAGGGGCCTGCCCTCCGAAGCCAGTTCGAAGAGCAGGTGAGAACCCACCAGCCCGGTACCTCCTGTAACAAGGATCATAGCGCAAAATTAGGGAAAAACTTGATTGGTTGCTGCCCGGGAAGGAAATGCCGGGCCTGGGGGGCAAAATAAAAATTTTCGTTACTTTGTAGGTGGAAGGTAGAAGGT
>PWJC01000043.1 GCA_003560165.1 Bacteroidales bacterium | reverse complement strand
TGAAGAGTTGAAGAGTTGAAGAGTTTAGGAGACGGAATACAGAAGACAGAAGACAGAGGACGGAAGACAGAAGACAGAAGGTAGAAGATAGAAGGCAGAAAGAACGATAGAACGATAGAACGATAGAACGAATGAACGATAGAACGAAAGAACGACTTTGCGACATTTCGACTTTTCGACTTTTCTGACTTTTCAGACTGATTTTGACGCAGAGTCCACAGCGAGCGGCGATTTTTCTTTTTGGTACTTTTTCTTTTGATCGCCAAAAGAAAAAGTACAACCAAGGGAAAAAGAACGAAACAGGAAAGCGGAAGGAAGAGGGAAGACAATGGAACGAATGAACGAGTGAACGACTTGGTTTACGCGTTGAATGGTTGAAATAATTAGCGGGCAAAAGACGGGAAACGGCGGTTTCTATAAAAAATGGCATTAATTTTGATAAATACTGGGTGCTTTTCGCATGCTCAGCAAAGCTTTATCCACGAAAATGAAGGGTTTTTTTCTGCTTACGGTAATGTTGATGGCGATGGCCTGGCCCTTGAAAATTCAGGCAGTTGCCAGCGGCCCCAAAAACAAGGAGAATGGGCAACGGCCTTCCATCGGTCTTACCCTGAGCGGGGGCGGGGCCAGGGGTCTGGCCCATATCGGGGTATTGCATGTGATCGACAGCCTGGGCATACCGGTCGATTACATCAGCGGGACAAGCATGGGCAGCATTGTCGGAGGCATGTACGCAGCAGGAAATTCGGCCGCCGAAATCGAACAATTTGCCCTGGAGATGAACTGGCTGGCCCTGTTGTCGCGCAGCATCGACCTGAACTATATCCACCCCAGCCAAAGAGCGTCCCACAGACAGTTTATCCTGGAGTTCCCTATAGAGGAGTGGCAGATCAAACTGTCTACAGGAGCCATTGAGGGGCAGCAGCTTTGGAACAAGCTTAACGAACTTTTCTTTCACGTATACGATGTCAGGGATTTTTCAAACTTACCCATCGCCTTTGCCTGTGTGGCGACTGACGTGGAAACCGGAGAGGCAGTGGTCATGAAAGATGGTGACCTGGTGAGTGCCATCAGGGGGTCGATGGCCATTCCTTCTGTATTTACCACCGTTGAACGGGAGGGCCTCAGTTTGATCGACGGGGGGGTGTCTGACAATTTCCCGGTGAAGGTGGTCAGGGAAATGGGCGCGGAATTCGTAATCGGTGTCAATGTTTCCCAGGGGCTCCGTCCGGCCAGGGAGCTTCAATCGGCCATAGACATCATCTACCAGATGGGGTTTTACAGCGATGCCCGTAGTTTTTCCCGCAACCGCGAACTCACCGACCTGTATATCGAGCCTTCGCTGGGCGACTATACGGCAGCCAGCTTTGGCAGCACGGCGCAGATTATTGAATTGGGAAAAATCGCTGCCAGGGAGCAGCTCGACCGCCTGGGCATGCTCGCCGGGAACAGGACTGGCCAGGATGGGGCCCGGGCCAGAGAGAGGGAAGAAATAGTCATCCTGGTCGATTCGATCCGTTTTTTCGGCCTTGGGAATATCCGGCCCGGTTTCGCACAGAATACCATGGGGCTCTCCCCTGGCGACAGCATCAGCTCAAACAGCCTCACCAGGGCCATCAACCGGCTTTACGCCACCAATTATTTTGAGCGGGTGCACTACCAGGTACTTCCGGGCAGTGAACCTGACCGGGCCATATTGGTGCTCGACGTCATTGAAAAACCATTAAGGAACCTTACTGCCGCCTTCCACTTCAGTTCCTTCACCGGTGCAGGCATCGTGGGGGGCATTGGAACGAGTAAATTATTCTTCCACAATGTGTCGGCTTCTGCCAGGTTCCTGCTTGGCGAAAAGCCAGCTTTCGACTCCCGGATCACTTACTTTACCAGCGAAAGGCGAAGAACATGGCTCGACCTGCAAATCCGGGGCAGGCAACTGACATTCCCACTCTACGATGATTTTGAACGTGTATCCGAATACAACCAGGGGCTCTTCCGGGTGTCATTATCGGCAAACAGGAGGTTGGGAGCAAACGACTACCTTATCCTGGAATCGGGTTACCGCTACCAGTACCTCTCGCCCAATATACGCAGCCCGGTAACCATTGTGGGCAATATCCAATCAAGACGGGCGGGCATCGGGTGGAACTTTCACAGCCTCGACAAAAACAACTTCCCCGAATCAGGGCAACGCATCGATCTGAAAGCAAATTATATTTTCGATCAGCAACCCTCCTTCCACACCATCCGCTTGAATGACGAAGAGGCAGGGCTTGAGGACCTGGGTATACGCATCAGGAATTTCGTGCAAGCCAGGATCAACTGGCAAACCTATCTGCCTCTGGGCGAAAACACCACCCAGATCTCACACTTCCAGCTGGGCTACAACTTCAATCCCGACCAGGGCTTCATCAACGGCTTCAACCTGGGAGGCACTCATTCCTTTTTAGAAAACCAGCATGTTTTTACCGGATTGTCCGAATATGAGATCATTTCCAGCTCCCTGATCTCCATGGGATTGGGCTGGCAGCTCAATCTGGGCAACAACGTTTACGCCAGGGCCAAAATCAACGCCGCCGGCTATGATTTCAGTTTCCGCATGCCCGAAAAACTGTCCAGTGACAATCTTGTCTTTGGAGGAGGGCTGTCGCTGGGATACAATTCATTGATCGGTCCCATCGAGATCACCCTTGCCTACAGCCCGACAACCAACCGCATCAGAGGGTATCTGGATTTGGGCTGGGGGTTTTAGGACGAGTCAGTAGTGGGTAGTAGGTAGTAGGTAGGAAGAAGAAAGTCGAAGAGTTGAAAAGTTGAAAAGTTGAAAAGCCAACAGCAAAAACCCAACAGCCAACAGCCAACAGCCAACAGCCAACAGCCAAAAGCCAAAAGCCAAAAGCCAAAAGCCAATACCCAAAAGCCAAAACCCAACGGCCAACAGCCAACAGCCAAAACCCAACAGCCAACAGCCAACAGCCAACAGCCAAAACCCAACAAAAAAAAAGCCCCACCCGTGTTGAAGGGATGGGGCCGTAAGATTCCGGCGACGACATACTCTCCCAGGTCTTACCCCAGTACCATCTGCGCGGGCAGGCTTAACGACTCTGTTCG
>PWJC01000094.1 GCA_003560165.1 Bacteroidales bacterium | reverse complement strand
TTTTATTGGTTTAGGGTACTTTTAAAATACGAAAACCAGGGAGCTTATTCTCTTTTTATTTTATTGAATTACAACAAGTTACCAGTTTATTTAACTGCTATTTTGAACTCCGAAAGTTGAGATAATAACATTATGAGAACATAATCTTTTTGCGATCTTTTGATAATACAACTTACATTGATTATTCTTATAAACTGTATTCGAAAAATTCTATTTATATAAGCCCTCTGGTATTTTAATAGCGAGAGTTTTAGGAGAAAAAAGCACGAATTACATCAGTCAAAATCTTTATTCCTACTATGTCGTCAGGCAAACGAATTATTATCTATGTGTCGTACACAATAGGCACTAGCTCTATGCCCTTCAATGAATTTTTTCGTCGAAGATCTGAGCTATACCCCAAAGATCAATATCATTATGTATCATATCCGCATAAAAATACAGATGAGATGATTGGTATTGAAAAACCGAATAGCAACGTACACATTGGAAAACCTGACAGCAACGACCTTTGTCTGATTCTTGAAGAACTGCTCAAAAAATTTGCTGACAGAAATCGAATAATTGTACACAGCCACGATCCCAGACTAACCCCTTCTTTAAAGTCAGTTCTACGGCCTTACCGAAAACGTGCTAAATTGGTGCATACTGTACACAATAATTTTGGGCGTCAATCTCTCAACTGGAGAATAAAAACGACCCGAAGCATCATGAATTCCGACTATTCTGTTTTTTGCAGTGAAAGCTCGTTGAAAAATTTTCCACTTCGCCGGATGCTGAGAAAGAAAGTGAGCGCAATTCAGAACGGAGTTGATCTTAAGCGTATAAGAGATGCACAAAATGATTGCAAATCCCATGAATTGAATTCTACGACTGATATCGATACCAGAATAAAACTTGTTACGGTTACGAAATCTTCTACACAGAAAAATACAGAATTCCTGGTCCGCCTTGCTCATTCACTTAATGAGAAATTTACGCTAAAAATTATTGGCAGTTTATCGAAAGATTTGTATCAAGTAATTGAAGAATGCCGGCCAACCAACATTGAAACCACCGGAATTATCGGACGAGAGGAAGTATACTGCCATTTCATGAATAGTGATATTTTCGTTTCAAGCTCCTTGTGGGAAGGCTTGCCAATTGGAGTTATGGAAGCTATGGCTTGCGGCCTGCCGGTAATATTATCAGACATCCCGGCTCATCGGGAAATAGTTGAAAAAGAACACTCTGCTTATAAGCAGCACAAATTTTCAGGGCGATCAATTCTTCTGGAAATTGATCAATTGCAATGGCAGGATGAATTAAACTGGTATCACAAAAATTCTCCAAAATTGGACGAAATTGGAAACCATAATAGATCGTTTATTACTGATAATTTCAACCTACAAAACATGCACTCTAAATACACAGAGATTTACGATAAATTGTTAGGAAGATCCGTTTAAATCATGTTTAAGAGGCAGCCTCGAAAGAAATTCATATCAGGAAAATCGTTACTTATTCCCCATTTCCAAACTCTTACAAATGTAGACTCACTTTGAATAAAAGTAAGCGAAAAACTTTCTCTGATTTTCTAAAAGCGCAATGCAAGTGTAAAAACTACTCCCTGTCCAACACCCAATGTGTTCCATTTCATATCTTCCCAAAGTGCATCACCTCTGCCAAAAAGGCCGTCATAAATTAACTCTTTTGCAATTCCAGCACCCAAAGTAATTAGTATCGATTTCCAATAAGATTCGGTGATCATATAACTTCCAAGATATCCGACCGTGCTTAACAGATAGTGCATTTTCTTATGATTTTCTATATCGCTTGTTGCTACTACAATTGACGGCGAAAGAGTAGCGAGCTGAGTTGCTTCTTTTAACTGCGCCTGGGACGCCTGTGACATGAAAAGTGCAATAAAGAAAAATAAAATTACCGATTTCATAGCTGGTTTTTGAGTCAAAATTTATTTCTCGGCACTTATATTAGATAAATACGTTTACGCTTAATGAGCGTATTAAAAATTTAGAAGTTATGACCATATCAACCCGATTACATCACATATCAACGTTGTGGGTTTATACATAAATAACCCTTCAATTTTCGAACTTATCATATTAATTATAAGGGACATCATAAATCAAAATACTTCCCGTCCTTCAAAAGCTAAAACTTAGCTTTGATGAAAGAAGTGAATAATCTCGGATCTTCATTCTCCAATCTCAATCCTATGGGTTGACTCATAGTTTGGCAAATAATTAATCTCTCAATCGGTCCCAAAGCAGAATCGAAGTGGTTAAAACACTTAGCACCGGCGCTATCACCCCAACATAATCAGCCAATGAAGGCCTTCTCCGAACCTGTAATGTTATGATATCGTTATTCTGCAGCTCAAACTCCCACATCTCTACCGGTTCAGGGTCGTGATAGCGGTACCTGAAATAGGCTACTTCAACGGATCT
Organism: Bacteroidales bacterium; assembly: GCA_003560165.1. Lineage (GTDB taxonomy): Bacteria > Bacteroidota > Bacteroidia > Bacteroidales > UBA7960 > PUPG01. Next base: position 700 of record PWJC01000094.1, on the reverse strand, counting down.
TCTATTCTCATCGAACCGGGATACCTTTACCTCCACCTGAGTTCTGGCCCAGTCAATATTGACTTCTCTGCCGGTAATAGAGGTGTACCCAAACGCAAATGAAATTAGGTCGGGAAGATTTGTTCCTTCCGGTACGAGGTACCGGCCGGAGCTATTTACATCTCCCCAAACGTTTAAGGAGTCGACCAGCTGGCCCGGTTCCGCAACGCGGATGTATCGATCACTCAGCTGCTCCGGAAACTGGGCAATCGCGGATATAGGAAAAAGCGCCGGTACAAACAGGAAAGACGCAATTGTGATGATTCTCTTCATGACTGTTGCTTTAATAGTAGACTTGTTAGCTTGTTTTTTCTGAATGAGCTTTAATTTCGATCAATTTTGTCAACTCTTTTCTACATACGCCTCATAGTTGCTGTAGAGGGAATGGTAATAACCGGGGCCGTATTTGGTACCGGCCTCTTTTTTATGATCGAATGCATTCAGAACCACGCCCCCCACATTCGCACCGATTCTGTCGAGCTCATCAATGGTTTTAACAAACAATCCGCGATGTGTCTTTCTGTAACGGGTTATTACAATGGTGGCTTCCGATGTTTTAAATAGCGCAGTGGCATCGCTAATAATTCCAAAAGGCGGCGTATCGAAGATGATTACATCAAAAAGTGTTTCCATCTTCTCGAGGAATTTTTTGAACTCCTTG
>PWJC01000038.1 GCA_003560165.1 Bacteroidales bacterium | reverse complement strand
CGGCATGAGCCGTCTTTTGCAGGCACCGGGAGCTTACCCCGCCTCCCTGCCCGCCAGGGTGGAAAGCAGGCCGCAGGCAGCCTGTATGTCTTCGCCCCTTGATCTCCTGATGGTCGTTGGCAGGCCTTTGGCCTCAAGAGCGGCCCTGAAAGCTTCCATGTCCGGGGTGGCGGGCGGCTTCAGGGGGCTGCCTGCAATGGCATGAAATGCGATCAGGTTGATCCGGCAGCGGATCCCGTTGAGCAGACGGGCCATGGCCCTTGCATGCCCGGGGCTGTGGTTCAAACCACCGAAAACGATGTATTCGAACGAGATACGGCGGTGTTTCTCCACAGGGAAGTTGCGTATCAGCGGGATCAGTTCAGACAGGGGGTTGGCCTTGCTTGCGGGAACCAGCCGGCTTCTTTCCTCCTCAAAAGGCGAATGAAGGCTGATGGCCAGGCGGCATTGGGTTTTCTCCATAAATTCCCGGAGGGTGGCTACAATGCCGATGGTTGACACCGTGATGCGGCGCGGGCTCATTCCCGGTCCGTCGGCCGAGCACAGAATATTCAGGCTGTCGGTGACCGCCGCGGTATTGTCGAGGGGCTCGCCCATACCCATGTATACGATGTTGGTGAGCAGCCCGCGCTCGGGCAGCCCCCTCACCTGGTTCAGCAGTTCGCCGCAGTCGAGGTTGCCCTGGAACCCCTGCCTCCCCGTCATGCAAAACACGCACCCCATCCTGCAGCCAAACTGGGTCGACAAACACAGGGTATGCCTTTTCCCTTCGGGGATATAGGCCGATTCGATGAATCCTCCACGGCGGCCGGCAAACAGGTATTTCTTTGTGCCGTCGGCCGATACACTTACGCTGGAGGGAGGGGAGCACCCCATCTCAAAATGTTCGGACAGTATCCGGCGTACCTTCGCCGGCAGATTGCTCATCTGTGCGGGATGGTCCGCATAATGGCCGTAAAGCCACTGGAAAATCTGCCTCGAGGTATAGGCGGGCCATCCGTAGCCTGCCACGATGTTGTCGAGCTCTTCGCGGGTTTTGCCAAACAGGTGTTCCCGGGGTTTTTCCATATACGGCAAAGATACGGAAAAATAAACCGCTGTCTGTCCGGGCCGGGCCCGGGGCCGGCTGCAACCAATGTTTTTTCTTAATTTTGCGTCAACGGCCTCCCTCAAAAAGAACAGCATATGGATCACCCCAAAAAACGCCTCAAAAGCAAGTGCTTCCTTCGCCTGGCTGCGATGATCGCCTTTGTGCTCATTGCCCGTGCGGGCAGCGGGCAGTCCGACCCTTCGCTCGGGTTCCTCTGCCCTTCATTTTCCTACAATGAGCGCGGGCACCTGAAGACATCCTATATCGGCGAATTGCCCGATAGGATGGTGTATCTGAAGATCGACCAGGGGTTCAGCATGGGGAGGCTGCTCGATCAGCGGATGTCGAACCTTCATTACACAGGTCCGGGCGGGGTGCTGGCATTTGGACGGCATGTACGCACCGACCGCTACATCAACCAGTGGACCTTTGCCGGGTTCAGGTTTCAGCAGGCCCAGCCCCGGCATAAGGGCACCCAGGTGATCCAGCCTGTTGGCGGCCTTGGTTTCAGCCATCTGCGGCCATTTCGCCAGTTTGGCCCCTTTCCTGTCTGGGTCGGGCTGCAGACTGATCTCCTTGCCAATGTGCGGGTTGCGCCCTCCCTGGGCAATTCCTTTCTGTATGCCGACCTGACAGCGGAGTTTCAGCCCCTTGCCAGGCTATCGGCCGTACCCCACCTGTTCGGGCGCGACTGGCACTTCGACCTGTCGTTGTCGGCCGGGCTGATCGGATATGCCTTGCGGCTTCCCGAATACGGAAGCAGCTTCCAATTGGGCAGCGACGGAGGGGTGACCTTGCTCACTACCGAAAGCATGATGCTCCACCCGGGCAACTATGCCCGTTTGACCGGAGGGCTGTTTTTTAAGGATTCCTTTGGCGGGCGGTACAACCCGAACTGGTTCAGGATCGGTTATATCTGGGATTATTACAGGATCCACGGCCGTCACGGCCTGTCGATGTTCGATGCCAGCCATCAGTTTGTGCTGGAGCTCTATTTTTTGATGAATTAATGTACCTGCATATGTGCTGCGAGAAAATAAACACTATAGTGAACGCATTGCCTCCAGCCCCCCGCCGGGGCTTGGCGCATTGGCTGATCCTCCCCCTGTTGCTGATTTCATGCGAAAAGGCCCTGATGGAACCTGATGCGGCAAGCGACCCCGAAACCGTGTTTGAGGAGATCTGGACCTTTGCCGACAGGCATTATTCGTTTTTTGAGGAAAAGAACGTCGACTGGGACGCCCTGTACGACACCTACCGGCCCCGGGTGGATCCCGGAATGAGCCCGGTGGCCCTTTTCGACCTTTGTGCCGAAATGCTCTACGAACTCCGGGACGGCCATGTGAACCTGCTCAGCTCGTTCGACAGGTCGCGCTACTGGCAATGGTATCTCGACGAGCCTGAGAATTTTTATTATGCGGTTATCGAACGCCATTACATGCAGAACAGGCAGCGGCTGGCCGGTCCCTTGCAGATCGTTAACCTCGGGCATCTCGAAGGGGTGGGCGACATGATCTATGCCTATTATGGGAGCTTTGCCCAAACCATCGGCGAATCCCATCTCGACCTGCTCATCGGCAGCCTTTCGGGTACGGCCGGGCTGATCCTCGATGTGCGCAACAACGGGGGCGGCAGCCCCGAGAATGCCCGCAGGCTGGTCTCCCGGTTTACCGCCGAAAAGGTCTTTGTGGGCACCAATTACCGGAAAACAGGGCCCGGCCACAACGATTTCCAGGCCGAAGAGGTGTTCATTGAACCCCACAACGGCCTGGTGCATACCGGACCGGTGATCGTACTGACCAACCGCAAAAGTTATAGCGCCACCACGTATTTTGCCCAGTTCATGAAGGCCCTCGACAATGTGACCCTGGTCGGAGATGCCACGGGCGGGGGCGGGGGCATCCCCGCATTCCGCGACTTGCCCAATGGCTGGCTGTTAAGGGTATCCAGCTCAAGGTTCACCGGCCCCGGCGGACAGAGCATCGAACCCGGAGTGGAACCCCATGTCCGGGTCTCGATGTCGGAAGAAGGCATCCTGGAAGGCCGCGACGACATCCTCGAAAAAGCCATCGAACTGTTGTCGGGGAATAATTCCT
>PWJC01000184.1 GCA_003560165.1 Bacteroidales bacterium | reverse complement strand
TTCAACAGGAGACCCCCCTCTACCGACCAGGAGCGGAGCGGAAGCGGAAAAGCGGAGCGTTGCGGCTGTCATCTAGCGAAACGCAGCCGACACCCCACCCAAAGGAGGTGATCGCATGCTTTACGCTTTCGTCGATTTTTGCTGTAACGTAATTGCCTCAGCTTCAGGCGTTCTCGGTTGGTGAAGCCCAGGGTCGGGGAGGGGGGTCAGCGGATGCGCATTCGACCGATCCACGCATATGTTGCGCTAGTCCTAAGCTCTGCGGTTGTAGCCGCAGTGGTCCAGGACTGGCAGACGTTTGGGGCGTTATCTCATGACGCCCTGCTAGGTCTCGCTTTGCTCACCGCCATCGGGTTGATTTCGGAGGGAACGGCGCTCCGATTGACCCTAAGCCGGGGCAAGGCGACGTCCTCAGTCACCTTCCTTCCACTCCTTGCCTGCGTCCTACTTTTCGGACCACCGGCAGCGGTGGTCTTTTACTTTGTCAATGGTGCGATTGCCGAGTTCTTAATTCGGAAGAAGGACATTATTCGTGCGGCTTTCAATGTTGGGCAGTATGTGCTTTCAACAGCAATTGCCGGATGGGTCTTTCTCTCCGTTGGTGGCGAGCCCATCGCCGTTTCGGCATTAGATGCTGGATCAGGGGGATTCGATCTACAGCTAGGAGCGTTTGCAGCATTTGCGGCGACGTTTCTGGTGACCAACAACGTCTTGGTCTTCTTGGCCATCAGTCTTTCCTCCCCTGACGATTTCAAGCACGTTTTTGGTTCATTGGTCCACCGCCAGGCTTGGTCCTTTACTTCGGACCTAATGATTTCTCCTTTGGGTTTGGTGATCGCGGCCTTGTACCTCCAGATCGGTCATCTTGGAATAATCATCAGCCTGCTTCCTATCGTCTTCGTGCGATACTCCTACCTATCGAAGTTTCAGTTGGAGCAGGTCAACCAAGACCTATTGAAAGCTCTGGTCATGGCCATAGAGACCCGGGATGAGTATACCTCTGGCCATTCGCTCCGAGTTCAGAAGCTCTCGGAGCGGTTGGGTCGTATGCTGGGGCTTTCAGTCAGGCGGCTGGGATCTCTTAGCACAGCCGCTCTCCTCCACGATATCGGCAAGATTGAGGTCGTATATGAAGAGATCTTACAGAAGCCCGGGAAATTGACCCGGGCGGAAGTCCGCCTCATGCAGTCGCATGTTGAACGCGGTGTCGAGATCCTCACGTCCCTTTCATCCTCGAAACAAGATGTGATTGATGCTGTCAGGTATCACCATGAGGCTTGGGATGGCTCGGGTTACCCGCATGGAAAATCGGGGGAAGAAATCCCACTTGCGGCCCGAATAATTGGAGTTTCTGACGCGATTGATGCGATGCTTTCTGATCGTCCCTATCGTAAAGCTCTAGGTCCGGACGCAGTGAAGGAGCAGCTTCAGACCTACCGAGGTCGTCAGTTCGACCCCAAAATCGCTGATCTGGTGATCAACAGCTCAGTCATTGAAGACCATGTGGCCGAAATCAAATTGAGCGAAGGACTTCGGACGCGCGATCTTCGTAAAGCCTTTCGAGCCGGTGTGGCTAGTTCACCGCAAGAGCGGATTCGCGGAGCGATCTGAAAGCACTCTCAGCTTGCTGGCGAAGTGGGACAATTTGCGAGCTTGAATGAACTCCCTCAGCTCGGCGGACGGTATGGATTCGGCACCGCCGACGCGTAGGGCCTCAAGTTGCAATCGTGCCCAGCCAAGATCGAACCGCCCTCTCAATCGTTCGGCCTCCCGTCCAAGAAGTTCTGCGGCCTCCGCACGTCTGCCGAGTGCCGACAAGACTTTTGCTCGCGATTCCACCAGTAAAGTGTGGTCGAACGGATACCACTCCCGCAGGAGCTTGTTTTGAAGCAGATACTCTTTTCCCGCTGCGACCTTCCCTAGGCCAAGTTGGCTCCATGCACGACCTGCCTCTCCCAGTTCCCGGACTGGGTCGCTTTCTGAGCGCGCACTAAGGCCTAGAGCTTGATCAAAGAGCCGGAGGGCTACCTCGTAGTTCCTCAATCGCAAGTGCGCTTCGCCAAGGTTCACCAGGAGGTTGCCGCGCCCGGCAGGCATGGGACGATCCCCCATGATTGCTTCAGCACGCCTGAACGCAGCGAGAGCTCCGGTAGGGCCCTCTGCCTCGAGGTACCAAAGGCCAATGTTGGACATGAGTTTGAAGCGAAGGAACGGGTCTCCGTGTCCTGTCGCAAGCGTCAAAGCATGGCCAAGGACCTTGCGCCCAGTGGCACTATTCAGGTCACCGGTTTGGATCCCCAAGATCAAGAGGTGATTGAGAGTCTGCATGCGTGCGAGGAGGTCGTCCTCGTTCGACAAGTGCGCCAAGAGTTCATGCAGGGAGTCGGTCTTGCGAATGGCTTCAGCGTATACGGACTCAAGAAGGCTGATGGCTTGGAGACGGGCAGCAACCGTTCCAGGGACTTGCGACGCGATCCTGGGCAGAAGAGATAGTCGTCGGCGTACTCCTTTGTGGTCTCCGTTGCGACTACGGACTCGAAGTTCAAGCTCCAAGGCGCGGTCCAATTCCTCGGACGAATTGCTGCGGAGCATTTCGGCGGCGAGGGTTTCCAACCCGGTTGCGATGGATGAACCAGAGTAGTTACTGCTAGCTGCCGTGACCTCCCAAAGCCCAAGTTCCGCGCGGAGTTCTGCGCTGATAGACCCGATCTCGCGAGCCCTTGCCCGGGTGCGTACGAATTGTGCTCTAGCGGTTTGCAGATCTCCTTCCACTAATAGGGCTTCGGCATAAGCGGCCCTCATCTCTGGATCAAACCCGCGAGGGCTTGGTTCCAGGTCTGCGAGGGGGGATAGGATATCTACTACCTGCTGTGTTTCACCTCTAACCCTCGCTTGATCTATAGCTTCCCGCACCCGGTCTTGAGCTTCGCGAAAGTGACCCGCGCGCACAGTGTGGTAGGCTAGGATTGAGGCATCGGGGGACTCGAGAGATCCAAGGTGTAACTTGAGGATTCTTCGGTGAACTGCTCTTCGCTCAGCTACTGAAATGTGATCCCGAAGCCCGTCAGCAACCAATTTGTGACTGAGTTCAATTCCCTTGGCTGAGCTAACGCAAAGGCCTGCATCTTCAAGTTCCGTGAGAGCACTTATCAGTTCCGGCTCTTCGACACCGGAGACTTGCTTTGC
>PWJC01000173.1 GCA_003560165.1 Bacteroidales bacterium | reverse complement strand
CTTCCGGTGATAGGTCACGTCTTTCACATTCCCATGGGTCATCTTTCCAGCGGTCCCATTTCCCCGGGATACCAAGACGCCAGAATAGTTCTACCTTTGGCCGGCGTCCATAGCAAAAATCTTCGTTAAATTCTTCTGTAGCATCATTTCTAAAGATTAATTGTGGTTCTTCAACCAGGTCTGGAGAAAAATCTTTCTTGAGCAGCAGACTGTTATCAGTAACCCTGGTCATTGGTACAGCAAAATATTTTAAGTAATGCTCGCTAATTACATTAGCTTTAATCTGCTTCCAAGCCTCTTGTGTGATAAAGCAATTACCATCCCAGGGCAAAACCCACTTAGCACGGTTTTTCCCATCCTGCAAAGCAGTGTTTCTGGCACCATTATTGTTCATAACATAATTATTTTTTAACCTGTAGAACGCTCCCATCACCCGCGCTTTACGCTCTGGTTCTAAACTCTGGTAATCTTCACTTGCTAAAAATCCCGGTTCTGGCAAGCAATCAATATCAAAACCTATTTGCTTATACTCCTCAGCAACAAAGGGGATCTTTATATATTGCTGCTGATGCTGCTCTAGCAAATCAATAATCGCTCTCTCTTCTTCGCTGTCAATAATGCGATTGACTACAAAGACCTTTTTACAGTTATCAAACTCCGGTTCATTTTCCAAAATAAACTTTAAGTTTTCCCGGGACTGTCCCTTTTTATGGCGGGGGTATAAGTCGTTGCCGATCATACGGTAAAGGGCAAAGGTGTCAGGTTCTTTATCAAGGCCGTTTTCCCTGTATTCTTGTTTCAGGGCTTCTATGTTATAAGGCTTTACACCGCGTATGAGATCAACCGGGTGTATATCATCATTACCGGCGGCCTTGCTTATATTTTTTGGCTTTTCTGTTCGTTTAGATGCTTTTTTTTTCTTTTTTACACTTAATAACTTCTTCAAAGTAGAGCCTATCTTACGAATAGGAGCTGTAAAGCGCCAGTTTCTGCTTTCAATTATTTTGTTATAGCTGTTTTTATAGCTGTTCTTGATTTTTTCAGCTTGTAAGTATTTCCAGTTAGCTTCTTCCAGCTGATTGGACAATTCTTTCTTTTCTTTTTTCAGGCTGATATTATTTTCTTCTAATTCTTTAATCTTTATTTGCATTTCACTTTCTAGTTTAGCTTCTTTTCCTTTAAGGACAACCACCGATTCCCGGCTAGCATGCTTCTCTTCTAATTCATGCAGCTGTGCTTTCAGCTCAGACTCCCGGCTAGCATGCTTCTCTTTTGTTTCATGCAGCTTTGTTTTATTATCTTCTTTTTGCTTTTCTAGTTGAAAATTAAGTTTATCCTTGTCGGCGATATCCTGCCGAAATTGTTCAAGCTTAGTTAAAGCTTCATCAAGTTTTTCTTGCAGATTAATCTCTTCCTGCGCTTTTTCCAGCAGCTGCGGATCAGTCTTGTCTATTAAGTTGGCTTGCTGCTTAAGGAAATATTCGGTGCCACGGTAATGCATTGCCACCTGGAGAAGGGTGTCATAGTTATCGTTTAACTTTCCCCTGAGCCTGGCACATTCCTTTTCAATTGCCTTGATCTTTCCTGCCTCCTGGTAGCTTTCTAAAGGTTGCTGTTCATCAACTTGCTCTCTGTTCTCTTGATCCTGAATTTTAATTTCAAGATCGCTTTTTTCTGAAAGCAGCTGGTTTATCTGCCTCTTAAGCTCCACAACTTTATTAAGGGCTAAGCTGGCATCCTGTAGATTATTCAAGTCAAGGGTTTTGTTTAACCAGTCGAAAGCATTTTGAAAATTTCTTCCTTCCTGTTCAGAGTAATCAGCCAATTCAATTTCACCACGCCTTGCTGAGGTCTGCAGGCCTGCTAAAGCAAGTAAAGTAAAAGCAACATAGTCATAGGGTTTTGCCCTGGTCAGCTCTGTAGTTAACTTACCTTCACTGCTAATCTGCTCATCAATACGAGGTATCACAGAATGGCGAATGATTGATTCCGCCCTGTCATCTTGACCGGTAAAGCGTGCATAAATCAAACGCTGTAAATCATACCAAAAGCTAATATTATTATTTTGCTGACCGGCTTTCTTGGCCTGTTCGCTTGTTTCAAACCATTCAAGCAATTGACTGTACCATGAAACGCAGTGGTTATAGTTTTCACTGCTGATTGCATTTATGTTATTTAACAGCTGCAGCGCTTCACAAACATAAATCATCCGTCTTGCTTCTATTAAACCTTGGTAACGTTCTGTTTTTTTACCGGGTACAATTTGGGCAAACCGGAAATGAGGACTCTGGCGGGTAGCCGGATCAACCAGCCAGGCATGAATTAAGTTATTGGCTTTTTCTTTATAGCGCGAATCATCGGTGATAAAGGCCGCAACTGAGAGGACCAGGACTGCCTGTGAAAAAAGTTCCAGGCGATTCAAATCATACCTGTCACTGTAGCATTCTGGATTTACTTCACCATCACGGTTAACATAGGGCAGACCATCGGGCATTGAAAAATCAGGCCACCAGTACTTAGCCAGGGAATAGTAGTCATTTCGAGATACTTCATCAGGTACAAATAGCTTGTCTGTAACACTTAAATTTGACAAAGCCAATAAACCATCTGCCTCAAATCGAAGCCCTTCAACTGCCCAGGCAACTTTATGATCATTCCTGGCAGTTAAATACTTAATTGTAGCCATTTGTTTGCCATTCAATAAGTATGTACCCGGGATATCATCAATATTCAATTCAGGTAATTCAGCGGGAAACCACATTTTACCGAATGGATAACCAAGCGTAATATCAACCAAGAAGGCTTTCTCTAAATTTAGCATTACACCACCTCCGTATCCTCGTTGATCACGTTGATAAATACTTAATTCTACATTTATTTTTATTTACTTTCTTTTTTTTTCTTTTTTATACATCTGTACTGCTTCTTTAGGCTCTCCGTCGAATATGCGCTTGCCTTTATGTATAAGTAAGGTTCCTTGTACAAACGGTCTATAGAAACTTCATGCTGTGAGTAACAATAATCACGTTATTTTCCTCTTCGAGCATCTCTTGCATCCTGGCAGTTGCCTTTTCCTGAAATTCGATATCTCCTGCCGAAAGGACTTCATCGATCACGAATGCATCTGAACGAAGCATGGTAGCAATGCTGAAACCGATGCGGGATTTCATACCGCTGGAATAATTCTTGACCGGCTTTTCTATGTGGGGG
>PWJC01000176.1 GCA_003560165.1 Bacteroidales bacterium | reverse complement strand
GGCCGGCTGCTGGCCTCAAGGGGCTACCTGGCCGCCTCGGTCGACCAGAATTTTTTGAACGGCAGCTATACCGATTTGCTCAAAAACTTCGGAAATGAGAACGATGCCAGGGGGTGGCTGTTGCTCAAGCACCTGCAGCAGTGGGAAGAGTGGAACCAGGAACCCGGACATCCCTTTTACCGCAAAGCCGACATGGACCGCATTGCCCTGATCGGGCATTCGCGGGGCGGGGAAGCCGTGATGCACGCCGCCTTTTTCAACCACCTTCCGGTTTATCCCGACAACGCCAGCGAAGTCTTTGACTTCGGCTTCGGCATCCGTTCGGTGGTGGCCATCGCTCCGGTCGACGGGCAGTACCAGCCTGCCGGCATACGCACTCCCTTGAGCGATGTGAACTACCTGGTGATCCAGGGCTCACACGATGCCGATGTGTCTTCCTTCCAGGGAGCCCGCACCTTTCACCGCCTGGACTTTTCGCCCGGATTTGAGGGCTTCAAGGCCGGGGTGTATGCCTGGGGGGCCAACCACGGGCAATTCAACACCCGCTGGGGGCGTAAGGATTTTCCTTCGCCCCGCATCAACTTCTTCAACCTGGCACAACTCATCGAGCAGCAGGAACAGCAGCGGCTGGGCGGGGTGTACATCAGCGCCTTCCTAGAAACCACCCTCAGGGATGAAAAAGGATATCTTCCCCTGTTTATCGATGCCCGAAGCGGCAGGCACTGGTTGCCCGAAACCATTTACCTTTCTCAGTTCGAAAGCAGCGCCACCCGCTTTGTAAGCCGTTTCGAAGAAGACCTCGACCTGAGCACCACCACCCTCGAAGGGGGCCGCATCGAAGGCTCAGGCCTGAGCCTGTGGCGGGAACAACTGGTGGGCCTGGCCTGGGGAAACCAGCACACCCGGGCGGTCTACCTGGGCTGGGAACCAGACGAATCTGGCGATCTGCCCCCCTCCTATACCTTGCATGTCCCGGCCGGGGCTATTCCCGTCAACGACCACTCCCTGCTGGTATTTTCGCTGGCCCACACCGGCGAAACGGTTGCCAGGACCGGGGCAGGCGGGCAGGAAGACTCCCCCGGGTTGGAGGATGAACCCGGATCGGCCGGGGATGTCGTCGAAGAAGAGGAAGCAGATGATGGAAACGATGAGGAGGCAGGGGAGGAGGATGATGCCGTCCCCATCGATTTCACCATCGAGCTACGGGATGCCGGAGGGCATACCATCAGCTTTCCGCTGAGCGCCTGCTTTCCTCTGCAGCCAAGGCTGGAGCGCCAACTCACCAAGCTGGCCTTCATGCAGAACGTGGCCGCGTCGGAAACCGTTTTCCAGTTCTACCGCTTTCCATTAAGCGAGCACATCCCCGAAGGCTCGCCCTTCGACCCCGCCCAACTGAGCAGCATCCGTTTCGTGTTCGACATCAGCCCCAACGGAGGCATCGCCCTGAACGACATAGGGTTTTTGGAGTTGTGAGGCGGAATACCCGGGTCCCCATGCTGCGGCACCAATGGGCGGCCCGTAGAAGCAATTAGCTTTTTTGTCTGAATAATTCAGATAAAAACACAGATTGTTTAATTTTTTTCTATAAATTTATGAGTTCTTAAAACAAGTCCTAACCTAACGTTTATTCCATGAAGTACAGCAACATTTTTTTATTGGCCTTGTTAACGGCAGGGCTGATGTTTGGCTGCGAAAAAGCCGAAACACCTGTCTTTGTTCAGGAAGATCCCGTTGTGGAGGCCCTCCACGGTGAGGTCATCGTAGGACAGTACATTATTGTGTACAGGGAAGATCCCGGGCTCAAAAACAGCCTGGAGGGGTTTACCTATGACGAAAGGATCGAAGTGGTCAGGGCAGAGTCGGAAGTGATCTTCACTGAGGCGGGGATCCCCGAAGATGCTATTTTCCAGGTATACGGCAGCACCATCAGGGGGGTGGCGGCCAGGCTGAGCGAGTCGGATGCCCTGGCACTGGAGCGCCACGAGCGCATTTCCTACATCGAGCCCGACCGGGTGATCATCATGCGCCCGCCCTGGGAAAGAGAGCCCAGTCCGGAACCGGACCCGGACCCGGATCCTGAGGACCCACCGGAAGAGTCCACTCAGGTCGTTCCCTGGGGAATTGCGCGTGTGGGCGGTTTTGTTACCTATACCGGTGACAAAAAGGCTTGGGTCATTGATACAGGGGTTGAGTTCGACCACCCTGACCTTAATGTGAACACTTCCTTAAGCAAGACCTTCATCACCCGGGGGCCGGATGCTCAGAGCGCGAACGACCTCAATGGCCATGGCACCCATGTGGCCGGAACCATTGCGGCCATAGACAACAATTTCGGCGTGGTGGGCGTTGCCGCCGGTGCCAAAGTGGTGGCTGTAAAGGTGCTCGACAGGCGTGGGAGCGGTTCCTACTCTGGGGTGATCGCAGGGGTCGATTATGTCGGGTCAACGGCATCTGCGGGTGATGTGGCCAATATGAGTCTGGGAGGCCCTGCATCAAATGCTCTGGACGATGCGGTGCATGCAGCATCGAACAAGGGAATCTGGTTTGTGATCGCCGCCGGAAACGACGGCAAGGATGCCAACAATTATTCACCGGCCAGGGTAACCGGAACCTATGTGTACACCATTTCGGCCATGGACAGCAACGACAACTGGGCGTCCTTTTCCAACTGGGGCAACCCCCCGATCGATTATTGTGCTCCTGGGGTGTCGGTTAACTCCACATGGATCAACGGGGGCTACCGGACCATCAGCGGTACTTCGATGGCGGCTCCCCATGCTGCCGGGGTCAGGCTGCTGGGCAATCCCAAAACCGATGGATTTGTTAAAAACGATCCCGACGGAAACCCGGATCCCATTATTCACCGGTAAATGACCTTAAGAAAAATAACAAAAGGGGGCAGGCAATCGCCTCCTTTTGTTATAATGAAGACAGAAGACGGAAGGTAGTAGGTAGTAAGTAGTAAGTAGTAAGTAGTAAGTAGTAAGTAGTAAGTAGTAAGTAGTAAGTAGTAAGTAGTAAGTAGTAGGTAGTAGGTAGGAAGAAGAAAGTTGAAAAGTTGAAAAGTTGAAAAGTTGAAAAGTTGAAAATTAAACTATTAAACCATTAAACTATTAAACTATTAAACTATTAAACCTGTTTGGGGTTTGCCCGGGTTTTAACTGTCGCACTGCCTGCGGGCAGATAATAAACGACATTTCGACATTTCGACTTTTCAGACTTT
>PWJC01000114.1 GCA_003560165.1 Bacteroidales bacterium | reverse complement strand
TAAAACGAAAGTACGGCTTTCCGTCTTTTTTAGCTGTTTGCAAAAAGAGAACAGATCAACAGTGGGCTGTATAAAAACAATGATGAACAGATGATTTCGTATTCAAACATCAGACTTGTGTTGCTGTTGCCGCTGCTTTTATTAGCGGCGCTCCGAGGCCTTGCTCAGGTATACCCCGAACAATACCTGCAGCAGGCCCTGGAAAACAACCCCGGGCTGCAGGCACAGCAAAAGGCATGGGAAGCAGCACAACAACAGGCAGACATTTCACGGGCACTGCCCGATCCCACACTGACCGCTGGATTCTTTACTCCACCCATGGAACGCTTCATGGGAAATCAGTGGTTCGATGTGGGGATCATGCAGATGTTCCCGTGGTTTGGCACCCTCGGAAAACAAAAAAGTGTTGCGGAAAAGATGGCGGAAAGTCAGTACCAGCAGTTCCGCGATGCGCGCAACAGCCTGTATTTGGAGTTGACCCGGCTGTGGCTTGAAATGTTCCGCAAGCAACAGGAGTTGCATATCATTGAAAGGTATCAGCAAACCCTTGCTGCCCGAGAAGACCTCATTTACACCCGCTACCGGGCCGGCCAACGCCCCTCAGGACTGGCGCTGGATATTTACCGCCTGGAAATTCAACTGGCTGATCTGGAAAACCGTAGCGAAAAGATCCGCGAGGAGCTTGTTGCCCTGAAAGAGCAGTTTAACATCATGGCCGGCCGCGAGATACAGGCTCCCATCAGCACGCCCGACAACCTGCCCCCCGTTTACCAAAGGGATCATGAAATAAAACCAGAATCAGAAAGTTTCGCTTCCAATCCCCGGTTCATGAAGCAAATGCTGGAAGCCGAAGCCGCCGAAGTCCGGAGCGAGGTCAGCCGGCTGAATACACGCCCCATGCTGGGGGTGGGACTGCAGTATTCGTATTTTGCGCCCGGCGAAGCTGCCATGGGCCAAATGGAAGGCGGCCACATGCTGATGCCCATGGTATCAGTGAGCCTGCCTGTATTCAGCAGAAAAAACCAGGCTACCCGGCAGCAGGGTGCGTTGCTGGCTGATGCAGCCCAATTCAGACAGCAGGATATTGTCAATGCACTGCAAACCCAGTGGGCACAGCTACAGGCGAAAATCAGCAACCAGCAACGCGACCATGATTTTTACAACCACCAACTCGACATCACCCAAAAAACCTGGGAACTTATTCTTAATGCCTATGCATCTGGTGATGAAGGGTTTGATGAGTTGCTGCGTATACAGGATCAGCTCATCAACCTGGAATACCGGATGCTGGAAAACCTGGTTGAACAACATCAGGCCCTGGCAGCAATGGATAAGCTGCTGGCCAGGAATATTTTTGAATAAAAAACTTTTGTTATGAAAAATGAACGCACCAAATCCATTTTGATCTACCTGGCCCTGATTGCTCTCGGGCTGTTGCTGGGATGGCTGCTGTTTGCACGCCCTGACCGCGAACTCCCCGATCATGAGCATGTCCACCCCGGAGTGATCGCCCAGGCCGATGTTGAATATACCTGCTCCATGCATCCACAGGTGCGGCAGGATGAGCCCGGCGACTGCCCTATCTGCGGCATGGACCTGATTGCGGTGGCGGATGATGATGACCATCAGCACGATGATCCATTCCTGTTCACCATGGGTGAAAGCCCCATGACTTGGGCCAATGTGCGTACCCAAAGGGTTGAAGCCATTCATGCGGGCCCCACTTTGCGGCTCACCGGAAAGGTGGCCGTCAATGAACGCGAAACCCGCCTGATCACCGCCCATTTCCCGGGAAGGATTGAGCGGCTGTATGCCGATTATACCGGCCGGTTCATCCGTGAGGGCGAACGCCTGGCCACCATCTACTCACCGGAATTGATGCAGGCCCAGCAGGAGCTGTTACAGGCGGCCATCCGTAAGGAGGAACAGCCACGCCTGTACCGTGCCGCCCGCGAACGGCTCCGCTTATTGAACCTCACCCCCGCCCAGATCGAACAAATCGAAGACAGGGGGCAGGCATCGGCCACCACCGATGTATACGCCACCCGTTCGGGTTATCTTACCCGGCGCGAAGTGTCGGAAGGAGATTATGTAAGCACCGGACAAACCATATTCGCCATTGCCGGGCTCAGTAATGTATGGGTGGAGCTGGATGCCTATGAAGACCACCTGCAGCATATCCGCCCGGGGCAACAGGCCAGCGTGCAGATTCCTGCCCGCCCTGCTAATGGAATTGCCGGGAAGGTTGAGTTTGTTGACCCTTTTGTGAATCCGCAAACCCGCGCTGCCAGGGTGCGCCTTACCGTTGCCAATCCTGACCATGTCCTGAAACCCGGTATGCTGGTCAGTGCTACGGTGTCGGCTCCGGCCGCACATCAGGTGGTGGTGCCTGCCACGGCTGTGCTTTGGACAGGGAAGCAATCGGTGGTATATGTGAAGCATTCAGAACATAATGGTTTTACCTTTGAGTTCAGGGAGGTGGAAACCGGTGGTCGCACCGGCGATGATTACATTATTACTTCCGGATTGTCGGAAGGGGAGGAGATAGCTGTGCACGGGGTGTTTGCCATTGATGCTTCCGCCCAACTGCGCGGCCATTTTGCCATGATGGCGCCTCCCGAAAGGATTGAATTGCCACAGCCTTTTAAAGACAATCTCGAAAGCCTGTTTAACAGGTATTTTGAAGTTAAAAATGCCCTGGCAGATGACAACCCTCAGGATGCCCTTCAGGCAGGCCGCCGCCTGCTGCAGCAACTGGAAACCACCGGACAGCACGCCCTGCCCGGCGAGCATCATGTATTCTGGATGGAACAATACCAGGCCATTCATGAATCCATTACCGGCTTCCTCGCCGAAGACGATCTGCCAGGGCTGCGCATACATTTTGAGCCCCTCTCGGAAGCATTTATCGAAACAGCCCGCACCCTGGGTGCTGTGGGTCAAACCTTCCATGTGACCTTTTGCCCCATGGTGGATGAGGACCGGGGTGCCTATTGGCTCAGCGAGTTTGAGGAGATCAAAAATCCCTACTGGGGCGCCATGATGCTGCGCTGCGGCGAGGTGCGCGAAACCATCCGCGAAGGCATTCCCCCGGCCGAAGCCCCCGATCCACGGCCAATGGAAGAGCATGTACACTAAGCGGGGTATTGGCCGCGATACCGGTCATCATAACGGTAAACGGGATCTTTTCTTCGGTCTAAGCCACGGTGGATGAGGTTGCCTGGGTCATGACCC
>PWJC01000133.1 GCA_003560165.1 Bacteroidales bacterium | reverse complement strand
TCTCTATTTTTCCGGAGGCCTGGGCACTGATGGTCAGTGTGGCCTTGTCTGAATCGATCTCGGCGATCTCCTGGTCTTTTTCCACGTAATCCCCATCGGCCACCAGCCATTTGGCCAGTTCAACCTGGGTAATGGATTCGCCTGCTTCGGGTACTCGGATCTCTATTGCCATAACGGGTTTTTGTTGTTTTGCGTTAACCGCATCAGGCCTCAACCATCCGGCTGATGCAAAGCTGTTTGCATTCTCTGCACACATTTACGCAGTCGCACTCCTCAAAGGCCTTTTCCACGATTTTCCGTTGCTGCATCTCGTGGAACCTGCTGGAGCCGCTAGCCGGGCTGGCACTGGGCGGGCGGGCGATCACGCTCATATTGAACCCCTTGAGGTTCATCAAAAGATAGGGCCAGGCTCCCATGTTTTGGGGTTCTTCCTGTACCCACAGCCAGCGTTTGGCCCCACTGTATTTTTCACTGATCGCCCCGAGGGCTTCTTCGGGGAGGGGGTGGAGTTGTTCCAGGCGAATGATGGCAGTGGCCTGGAAGCCCTTTGCCGCTTTTTCTTCGGCCAGGTCGTAGTATACCTTCCCGCTGCACAAAATGACCCTTTCGACCGTTTCCGGGTCTGCCCCGGCATCGTCGATCAGGGCCTGGAAACGACCCTGGCTCAACTGCCCGAGGGTGGAGGTGCACTCCGGATGCCGCAGCAGGCTCTTGGGGGTGAAGATCACCAGGGGTTTGCGCAACGGCCGTTTCATCTGCCTCCTTAGCAGGTGGAACAGATTGGCTGGGGTGGTGCAGTTGGCCACCTGGATGTTGTTTTCGGAGCACAGGGTCAGGAAGCGCTCTATCCTGGCGCTCGAATGCTCAGGCCCCTGGCCTTCGTAGCCATGGGGCAGGTAAAGCACCAGTCCGTTGAGTACCTTCCATTTTTCTTCTCCGCTCACAAGAAACTGGTCGATGATGATCTGGGCGCCGTTAATGAAGTCGCCAAACTGGGCTTCCCATATAACCAGGCTTTGCGGGCTGGCCATGGCGTAGCCGTATTCGAAGCCCAACACCCCGTATTCGGAAAGCAGGGAGTTGTATATCTCAAAGCCCCCCGGGCTTTTGCCCAGATTGTTCAGTGGGATATACTCCTCTTCAGAATCTTCGATCTTGAGCACGGCGTGGCGGTGGCTGAAGGTGCCCCTTTCCACGTCCTGGCCGGTGATTCTTACGCGAAAGCCTTCGTTGAGCAGGGAGGCATAGGCCAGGGTTTCGCCCATGGCCCAGTCTACCTTGCCGGTTTTTACTACCATGTTGTGCCGCTCCTGCATCAGGCGGATGGTCTTGCGGAAAAACCCCTTTTTTTCGGGAAGGCTGGTTGTTTTTTCGGCCAGTTCCCGGAGGATGCCGGGGTCAACCCCGGTATCGGTGCCGGAAGGTATGTCGCGGGTACCAGCCCTGGAAAAGCCCTTCCATGTGTTTTCGAGGAAGGGGTCGATATGACCTTTTTTGATCTCCCGGCCGGCCTGGAGTTCCTTTTCCAGCATGTTGGCGAATGCCTGTTTCACAGAGCTGATCTCGTCCCGGCCTATGACCTGCTGTTCCATCAGCTTTTCCGAATAGATGCTGGCCGGATCGGGATGCTTTTCGATGATCTTGTAAAGGATGGGCTGGGTAAATCTGGGTTCGTCGCCTTCGTTGTGGCCGTATTTGCGGTACGATAAAAGGTCGATGAATACATCGCGCTGGAATTTCTGCCTGAATTCCATGGCCAGTTCGATGGTGTAAACCACGGCCTCCACGTCATCGCCGTTGACATGGAATATGGGCGACTGTATGGTTTTTGCCACGTCGGTGCAGTAGGTGCTCGACCTGGCGTCGAGGTAGTTGGTGGTGAATCCCAGCTGGTTGTTGATCACCAGGTGGATGGTGCCCCCTGTCTTGTATGCGTCGAGCTGCGACATCTGCAGCAGCTCGTACACCACTCCCTGCCCGGCAATTGACGCATCGCCGTGGATGAGTATGGGGGCCACCCTGCGTGTGACTCCCCCGTGTTTGAGGTCGATCTTGGCCCGGGAGATGCCTTCGGCCACCGGATCGACCGCTTCCAGGTGGCTTGGGTTGGGGGCGATGCTCAGGTTCACCATTTTCCCTTCCCTGGTTTTGGTTTCCAGGGTACAGCCCAGGTGGTACTTCACATCACCGAGCAGGGTCTCTTCGGCGTACTCCTTGCCCTCGAACTCTGAGAAGATCTTCCGCCAGGGCTTGTTCAGTATGTTGCCCAGTACGTTCAGCCGGCCGCGGTGGGCCATCCCGATCACGTACTCACGGATGCCCAGGCAGGCTCCTTTTTCGATCACCGCATCGAGGGCGGGGATCAGGGTCTCGCATCCTTCGAGCGAAAAGCGTTTCTGCCCCGGAAACCGTTTCCTTACAAAATGCTCAAAGCCCACTGCCTGGGTCAGCTTGGTGAGTATCTGTTTTTTTTTGCCGTGGTCAAAGTCAGGGGTATTCCTGCTGCTTTCCATGCGGTTCCTTAGCCAGGATACGATCTCGGGGGTGCGGATGTACATGTATTCGACCCCTACGCTCTGGCAATAGGTTTGCTGCAGATGGGCGATGATCTTCTTCAGGCTGACTTTTCCTATTCCCAGTTCGTTGCCTGCCTGAAAAGCAGTTTCCAGATCCCGGTCGTGGAGTCCGAAATTCTGGTGGTCGAGGGTGGGAAAGTATTTTCGGCGGGCACGAACCGGGTTGGTTTGGGTGAAAAGATGCCCCCTTTCGCGGTAAGCTTTGATCAGTTCGACCACATTGAACTCATTGCGAAAGACCAGGGTCTCTTTTTCGTGAGCATGGACAGGGCCGGGATACCTGGTCCGGGCAAATTCAAAACCGTCGAAGAAATGCTTCCAGCCAGGGTCGAGCTTGCCAGGGTTGGTCAGGTATTCCTGGTAGAGGGCCTCAACGCCCCGGGCATCCAGCTTGCTCAGGTAAGAAAATTTATCCATCGCCACCTTGGTTTCTCAACATTCAATCATTCGTAACTATCTATACAAATTTAGCACAAAAATTGTTCTTGCCCGGGAGTTGGTCTGATTTGAAAATTCATTTACTTTTGAAGTCGAATCGCCAATTTTTATCCCGGCATGAGCAAGAAGAGCAAAGCAGCACATACTTCGGCCAATCAGGTTGAAATGGCCTGGGAGCGTTTCTACAAAAAAGACTTTGACGGTGCCCTCGAACTCTTCGATGCGGCACGGGAAGGCCACAACGATCCGTCTGCCAACTTTGGCCGGGCCTGTGCCCTGTTCAGGATCTCAGACCACGAGGGGGCCCTGGCCGAGCTGGGGGGGCTGATCAGGGCCGACAGCAAGAATGCGGCTGCCTATCATACCCGAGCCATGATCTATGGTGCCGATGAACACTACGAGAAGGCTTTGAAAGACCTGCAGAAGGTAACCAGCCTTCAGCCGGACAATATGGAAGCCTGGTGCGACCTGGGGGGGGTGTACCTGACCCTGTCCAAATACGCCGAGGCCGCAGAATGTTTTGAGCGTTCGGCCGGAAGCGGCATGGGATGCTCCTGCGCCTGGCTGGGCAAGGCCTTGGTGGCCCTTTATCAGAAGCAGTACAAGAAATCGGTCGAATACCTCAACATCGCGATCAAACAGGATGCAAGCCAGCCGCTGGCTCATATGGCCAGGGCCGAAGTCTACTTTCTGACCGGACGGGCGAAGGAGGGGGCAAAGGACATGGGCAGGGCCCTGTTACTGGACAAGGATTTTTTCGAAAAATTCAAATTATCGATGGATGAAGATGTCTCCGATGAACAATCTGATGATTCGGACGAAGACACCACCCTGTCCGATGACAGTTTTCTCCGCGATGACTGACCGGCATTGCGCGCTGCCCCCCGACATCCAAACACCTGACTATCTTTAATTTTTAATTAATTTAGGGGCGACATTGTTAACCCTTAAACCAATAACCGATGAAGATACGTTTGGGATTTCTGATCCTTTTTTTGTTCCTGTTGCCCGGAATCATTACGGCACAGGAGAAACGCAGACTCAGCCAGGAGGATTACCCCGGCTGGAAAACCCTGGCAGGAATTGACATTTCGCCCGACGGGAACTGGGTGATCTATCAGGTAAACCCCCAGGAGTACGGAGACGGCAACCTGATCATCAGGCATATTCCCTCCGGGAGGGAGCACATCATCCCCAGGGGCTACCGTTCCGCTATTTCGCCGGGGGGTGAATTTGCCGTTTTTCACATCAAACCCGAATTTGCCGTCGAACGCCAGGCCAAACTCGACGGGAAGCGACGAAACGAATTGCCGACAGACTCCATTGGCTTTTTTGTTTTTGACACCGCCAGGATCGAAAAACTGCCTGGGGTGGTCTCTTATCAGCTGCCGGACGAGCCTTCGGCTTGGGTAACTTATCTGATCGACAATGCCCGCATCAGGCAACCCAAAAAGGAAAAGGAGGAGGAAGCCGAAGGGGAAAACGACGAATCCCCTGCCGATGAAGAAGAAGAAAAGGAAGAACCCCTGAAGAACAAACAGCTGTTCATCTACAACCCCGGTTCGGGTCAGCGCCACGTGGTGGACGAGGTGGAACAATATGTTTTTGCCGGTAACGGCAGTTTGGTGGGAGCCCTGGTCGAGACCAGCGAGAACGACACCCTCGACATCGGACAGGTGGTGGCCTTTGACATCAATACCCTGGAGCCGGTCCTCATCGACAGCGGCGAAGGGGATTTCAGGCAGATCAATGCCCACCGCGACGGCGATTACCTGGCCTGGTTGCATTCGGCCGATACCATCGATGAAAAAGTATACGAGTTGTATTTGTGGGAACGCCGCCGCGGCCGCCTGAACAAGGCCGTTGATCACGAGGTGGCTGGTATGCCCGCGGGCTACAGCCCCAGCGAGAACCAGCGCCCCTATTTTTCGGCCGACGGACGCAGGCTGTTTTTCGGTACGGCACCCAAGCCCGAACCCGAGCCCGAGGACACCTTGCTCAGCGAAGAGAAATATTCACTGGACGTATGGCATTGGCTCGACCCCCAGCTGCAGTCGCAGCAAAAGGTTCAGGTGGCCCGCGAACGCCGTCGCACTTACCAGGCCGTCTACCATATCCGCCAGGAGAAGATGGTGCAACTGGCCGATGAACAGATCCAGTCGGTCAGCCTGGGTCCCGACAACAATCTGCTGGTGGGCATGGGCACCGACGACGGTCCGTACATGATCGAGCGGCGGTGGACAGGGGGCGGTACCAGAGACATCTACCTGGTCGATCTGAACGACGGTAGCCGACGGATGATCCTCGAAAGGGCCGAATCGTCGGTGAGCCTTTCGCTGGCCGGAAACTACGTAATCTATTACGACCAGGACGCCGACGATTGGTTTGCCTATTCGGTAAGCCGGGGCACCACAGTGAACATGACCGCCGGCATTGCTGTGCCGCTGTACAACGAAGACAACGATGTGCCCAGGGAAGCCCGCCCGCACGGCATTGCCGGATGGACCCCGGACGACGAAAGCGTGCTGATCTACGACCGCTACGACGTATGGAAGCTCGACCCAAGGGGCCGCAGGGCCGCAGAGAACATCACCGCCTCGTATGGCAGGGACAACACCATCCGTTTGCGGCTTCAGAACCTCGACCGCGATGAGCCTTTCACAGACCTTTCTGAAGCGCAGTTCTTTATGGCCTTCCACGAGTTTTCGAAGCAAAGCGGTTTCTACAAGTTCGAAGGCGGCAGCCTCGACCGCCTGGTCATGGAAGATGCCCTGTATTCGGGACTGCAAAAGGCCAGCGATGCCGGGCGTTTCCTCTGGAGAAGGAGTACCTTTACCGAGTATTCCGACCTGTACACCAGCGCCCTCGATTTCTCGGGCACCGCCAGGTTGTCTGAAGCCAATCCGCAGCAGTCGGAATTTTACTGGGGCAGCGTAAAACTGGTCGAATGGAACAGTTTCAACCACAACGAACCCCTTCAGGGGCTGCTGTACCTTCCCGAAGACTTTGACGAGAACAAAAAATACCCCATGCTGGTGTACTTCTACGAGAGGCAATCACACACCAAGCACCAGCACTACATTCCTTCTCCCAGCCGTTCTACCATCAACAGGTCGTACTGCGTGAGCAACGGCTATGTGGTTTTTGTGCCCGATATTACTTACAGGGAAGGCTTCCCCGGCGAAAGCGCCTACGATGCCATTGTGAGCGGCACCATGGCCATGGTCGAGCGCTATCCCTTCATTGACCGCGACAACCTCGGCCTGCAGGGACAGAGCTGGGGCGGGTACCAGATCGCCTTTTTGATCACCCGCACCAATCTGTACAAGGCTGCCATGGCCGGGGCACCGGTGAGCAACATGATCAGTGCCTACGGCGGCATCCGCTGGCAAACCGGTTTGAACCGGCAGTTCCAGTACGAACAGACCCAGAGCCGTATCGGTGGCTCGCTTTGGGAGCGCCCCCTGCGCTATATCGAGAACTCACCGATCTTTTTTGCCGACAAGGTGGAGACCCCGCTGCTGATGATGCACAACGACGACGACGGGGCAGTGCCATGGGAACAGGGCATTGAGTATTTCGTGGCCCTGAGGCGTCTTTCGAAGCCCGTATGGATGCTGGTGTACAACGACGAGGCCCATAACCTGACCCGCTGGCCCAACCGGGTCGACCTGGACATCAGGATGTATCAGTTCTTCGATTATTACCTGAAGGGCAAGCCCGCCCCGGTGTGGATGGAAGAAGGGATCCCGGCCATCGACAAAGGCAGGGTACACGGATACGAACTGGTGGAATAGAAAAGCAGATCTCAGCATCCCCCTGGCAGGGGGGTGACCGCATCGGCCCCGGGCACCAGAGGAGTGTCCGGGGCTGTTTGCTGGCTGCCGGCCGGGGCTGCCCTCATGTACCTGGGGAAGTCGAATCTGGCCTTGTCTTCGTGGTAGAAGGACTTTGAAGGCTCCAGGCTGTCCAGGGCCCATGCCTTGATGGTGGCATAGTTGCCCGCAATCACCCTTACCCCTTCAATACCCTGTCCCAGCAACAACACCCTGGCGGCCATGCTTTTATGCTCCCGGTCTGCATACAGAAAAACCGGCCGTTGTCCGTCGATTAGTTTTTTGTGCCTGCGGTCGAGAATTTGATCCCATTGGATATTGACCGCCCCGGGCAGATGTCCGGCCCGGTATTCGTCTTCCGGCCTCAGGTCAACGATCAGGTACCCTGCCTGACTGCCTTCACGGCAGATCTCCGAGAGCTCCATATAGGAAACCAGCCTGTCTTCCGACAGGAGTCGGGCCACAGCCTGATTGCTTTTGCCGTAATTACGCGCGGTCAGCAAATTGAAGGCCACCCCGAGCATGATGAGGGAAAACAATAAGAGGGCACCGGCATTGAGTTCCTTGACGACCATAATGATCTGCTTTTATGTGTTTAACAACCGCCTATGACGGGAATGACCTCCCTGGCCTCCGGGGCCCTGATATGGGGTTTTGGGATGGCTGCTTTCTCTGAGGCCCCGCCCTCCAGAAAATAATGACGGGCCTCTCGCAAAAACCTGTCGTCCAGGCGTTCCACCATATCCTGGCTTTCGAAGGCCGAGTCGGTGGGCTCGCCGAACAGTAGCCCGAACAGGTGGTTCAGCCCCCCTTCCATGATATGGACATTCCTGTATCCTGCCCGCCGGGCAATCATCCAGGCTTCCATGGCCCCGCTGCTGCCATTGCCGAAAAACACCTTGGGTTTGCTGTTGTCGTTGAAAAATCCCCGCCATTGTCTTTCAGGTATCTGTTTAACAGTCAGATGGATGGCCCCCGGCAATGTAAAACGCCGGTACTCGGCCTCGGGGCGCGTATCGATCAGGATCAGTTCGCTGCGCTGGTTCCTGATCTGATGAATGATGCGCTGTGCACTTACATAGGCCTGTTTATTCAGCACCTCTTCGATGAGGATGGAGGGAGGGGCGTCGGCCAGATGGCTCTTCCTTTCAGAGGGCAGCAGCACAAAAATAAAAGCGGCTGCGATGATAAGAAAGGCAGGCACCATGTAGTTGGGCCGCTGACCGGTGATTTCGGGCCCGGCCTTGTTTACCCTGTCTTCGATCATCTGGGTAATGACAAATGCGGCAATGGCCATGAGCACCATCACCAGCCCAAACCAGTCGCGGGAAATCCCCAGGGCATCGTATGCATAAAGATGACCGAGGAAGTGCCCGGTATACACTGGCTCAAAAACATGGTAAAAATGCCCGAATACAAACATTCCCAGAAAAATACCCAATATGAACACCATGGCATCTGCTTTCCCGATCACTGCCCCCACGATGCTGGTGCCGGGGCAGAACCCCCCCAAAATGAAGCCGAAGCCCATGATCACCCCTCCCAGTATGGCCGAATACAAAAAAGTGGGTTGTATGTACAGCAAGCCCATGTCGACCCATCCGAGATAGGAAAAAAACATCAGCCCCACCATGGCGGTGATGCCCGCAGTAAAAAACACCTTGAGCACCACAAAATCGTAGCCGTAAAATACCCCGGCCAGTTTGCGGGCAGAGGAAAACCCTGCCTGTTCGAGCACATAGCCGAAGCCCAGTCCCAGCAGCAGGGCAAAGAACAGGCTCAGGTCGGGATTGATGATGCCCTGGGGAATGAATGGTCCCATGATCAGGATGCCGTTTGCCGTTAAACCCATAGTTTTTTAAAAAAATAAGCGATCAGATAACCCGTGCCGAAAATCGCCATCATGGTCAGAATGCCCCCTGCCGACATCACGGCCAGTCCGCTCAGTGCCGCGCCCGAGGTGCATCCCCGCCCAAACTGGGCACCCAGGCCGAAAAGCAGCCCCCCCGACAGGGCAAAGAGCAGCCGGGTCCGGACCGTTATGCGGGGTCCGCGTTCGACCTTGAAGCCCAGGCGGCCCGAGATGGCTCCGCTGAAAAACCCGCCGAGGACCACCCCCGCACCCAGAAAGACCAGCCACGACATCATGGGGCTTGAACCGGAGAAAAAATCCGAATAAAAAGCCGAATTTCCGGCATAGGCCGGTGCCACCGACCCCACAGCCGTCACCAGCACCTGCCTGGCCGATCCGCTGGCCCCCAGGCCCCGGCCGCTGATCATATAGGCCGAAAGCAGTACTAGGCCCAGGAGGAACCCTGCCAGGTAAGGGTTCATATAGGGTTTTGGTTGTGTGTTCATGGCAATGTGTTGGTTCATAACGGTGGTGACCTCTGTCTCAGCACCCGCCGGGAATGGGCGGTGCAAGCGTTTCCTGACTTTCTCCGGAGGTCGGCTGTGCGGGGGCTTCGGGTGTTGACAGGGGATAGCCCGCCACGCTTTCGGAGGTGAACGAACGGCTGTCTGCCTGGGTGGACAGCATGGTGGAGTGAATGAAGGAATTGGCCCCGTAGGGCAGGTTATAGGCCTGGTACCCCAGAAGTCTCAGAAATCCAGTTACATAGGCGCTGTGGTGGCCGGTAAAGCAATACACCACCAGGGGCTTGCCGGCCGGCAGGGTATTCAGGTAAGTACTGCTGTGCAGGGAGTATTTCGGGGCGTACTGGACGGCACCGGGCAAATGACCGCTTTCGTAAAGGGCCTGAGGCCAGTAATTGACAATGTAATAGGCTTCGGGGTTTTCCAGTAAGCGGGTAACGGGCACATTGATATCGGCGGCCTGGATGGAGAGTACCTCCCTGGCCCTGGCCCTGAGGATGCGGTAACCCGAGCTTTCGCCCGTGGCTATGGCCGGCAGCTCTGCGGCCGGGGCTTTAGGATGGGGAGTGGTTTCGAGCCGGCCTTCGAGGCTGTCGCTCATGGCCTTCAGCCAGTAATTGCTTGCAATATCCATATCCCAGCTGCTGAGCCCGTTGCGGAGGCTGAGCACGTTGTCGTATCCCAGAAAGAGCAGGATGGCGTTCACATAGCCGCTGAGCATGGCGTTGTTGCATACGAGTACGATCTGCCCGAAGGCGGGGGGGTCGATCTGCTGCTCAAAATAATCCAGGATGGCATCCGGACGTACATTCACACTCAATGGGATATGACCCCGGGAAAAGGCTTCGGGGGTGCGAAGGTCAATGACCAGCATATTGGAGGCTTGCAGGCGGCCGTATACCTCCTCAGGGCCGATGAGTGCGGGCAGAAAAGGGCCGTTGATCAGGTTGCCGTTCTGCTCAAGGTAGTCGAGCAGCAGGGCCGTTTCGGCCACCGAAGCAACTGGGTGGCGGGTTTCGTTCCTGGCCTGCCGGCAGCCTGGCAACAGAGCTGTCAGCAGGAGCAGGCAGAGCATATTATTGCCGAGTGTGAACTTCATGGGGTTCTTCTGTTTTAAGTGCGAATTCCGGGGAGAGTCCGGGGGTTCCCTCTTTTTTTTTCTTTCTTTCTTCTTCTTCTTCTTCTTCCAGCTCTTCCCAACCGGTGATCATTGCCTCGAGGTTCGATGTCAGGGTATGCCCCGTGGTGATGAGGTAAACATGCACCACCACAAAAGCCAGCAGGATATAGGCGCCCAGGGTGTGCGCCATGGCCACGGGGGCCAGGTTTGAAAACCGCAGGGATTCGATCTGCCCGTTTGGGGGAAGCGGTAGAACATATACAACAGGCCCGAAACCACCATAACGGGGATGAAGAGGATCTTCAGGCCCAGGTATACCAAGCGTTGCATGGGGTTCAGCTTGGTAAGCCGGGTTTTTCGGGTAGGGTGGGGGGCATTTCGGAAAATGCCGGTAATGTAGTATTCGGCCTGGGCCCTGAGGTTGTGTGCGGTGGGCAGGTATTGCCGCCATTCGCCCGTGGTGAAGTGCCAGAAAACGGTGAATACGATCAGTACGATCAGCAGCCAGGCGGCTTGGTTGTGGAGCAGTACCGCCGTTTCGAAACCGAATAAGCGGTAGGACCCATGGACCTCAAAACCGGTGAGTGCCAAAAAAAGGATCAGAAAGGCCTGGGCCCAGTGCCAGAACCTTTCGTATCGCGAATAGATGAATGCCTTTTTTCTATGGGTCATCGGTAATCTGTTTGCTTATAGCTGCTGCCCTGTTTGCGCCGTGCTGCCACCCTGAGGATGGCATGCACCACCACCCCGGCAAAGGCCAGAACGATCAGTGAAATACCGAAGCGATCGATGTCCGAATGGGTCGTCTGCCCCGGGATATATATCCCTTCGATGCCGCTCAGCCTGCCTCCCGAGCGTGTATGGCAGTCCTGGCATTGAAGGGCCTGTTCGGCCGGCGACACCATGTGGTTGACGGGGAGGTACATTTCTGAGTTGATGAAATCGTAATTGCCCGAAAAGGGCATGCCCGCATAGTCCATGCCTGCCTGCAGTGCACTTTCCCAGTCGAGGTCGATCCAGAGTGCGCCCCGGCCTTCTTCGGCATCCCATAACTTGGCCTGGATGATGGTGAGGTACTCGGTATCGTAGGGTTGACGTCCCGTATGAATTTTTACCGGGTAGATGCGCGAATTTGGATCGTGTGCGTCACCGAACAGGGTGTTGATCATCAGCGGCGGATTGGAGGGGTCGAGGATGTCGGTGATCAGGTGGTGATCGGCCGTGCCGTTAAACCAGTGGTAATCGGGTACGGCATTCTGCCGCCAGTAGAAGTCGCCCTTGATCGAGGTGTACAACAGGTTGCCCAGGGTGTCGACCACTTCGAAGGGCTCGCCGTCGAGGCGGTCGGTGGCCGTCGACCAGTCCCAGTGCATCTTGGTGGGGTTCACCTTGGCATACACCGGTATATGGCAGGTTTGGCAGCCTACCTTGACGGTATGCTCATTGAGTTTGTGGTTCATGTGCGGAAAGCTGCCATGGCAGTTCTCGCAGCTGACCCTTTGGTTGTTCTCGCTCGAAACCCCGTAGTAGCGCCCCAGCATCCGGTGGTTGGTCGTCTGGTGGCAGTCGATGCACGACAGCCCGGCTCCTTCTACCGACATGTGGATGTCTACCTCACGGCTGGCCGTGAGCAAGGCCACTTCAAGGTCGCCGTGCTTTACATTGTTGCCACCCCCTCCATAAAAATGACAGTAACCGCAATTGTCCTTTCCGGGGGGGCCTGCCTGCCGGGCAACTTCGCCCAGGTCGACCCAGGGGGCAGGGTAGCCGGCTCCCCCTCTTGCCTTATCGTAAAGGCCGCTGTTGTCGTGGCATATCAGGCAGTCGATGTTGTAGGGGTTGCTGTGGTCAAAGCTGTTGTCGGCCCAGCCGTAGCCGATGTGGCAGCGGTTGCAGGTAGCCTCGTTCGAAAGGATGCCGGTGCAGAAGTTGTTGATCAGGTTTCTTTTTCCCAAATAGGTAACGCCCCGGCCCTCGATGTAGGCCTCCCTTTCCCAGTTCCAGTGGGCGTTGGCCAGTACCTCTTCACCCCGTCCGGTGTGGCAGGATATGCAGGTTGCCGTGAGCTCGTGCGGATTGTCGAAATCCCGCTGCAGTTCCTTGTGTAGGCTGTGATCGACCGAAGAAACCCTGACCGCGGAAAATTCTTCCCTGAGTTCGGCCAGGCGGATGTTCTCCCTGTTTGCATCGCGGAGCACCACCGTAATGATCAGCACCGGGAAAACCACCGCCAGGAAAAATACGGCTATGTTTTTCATGATTGATCAATTATTTCCCTATTCATCGGAATGTATGA
>PWJC01000180.1 GCA_003560165.1 Bacteroidales bacterium | reverse complement strand
CTGCTGCAGCAGATGTGCGACGAATACGAAAATGGCATCCGCATCGACCAGGTGGTGCTTCAGGACGTGAACCCCCCCGATCCGGTCAAGCCATCCTTTAATGCCGTAAACGAAGCCCAGCAGGAAAGGGAGACCCTGATCAACCAGGCCCAGTCGGAATACAACCGGGTAATACCCCGTGCCAGGGGCGAGGCCCAGGAAACCATTCAGCTTGCCGAAGCCTATGCCCTGAACAGGGTGAACCGGGCCATGGGAGAGGCTGACCGCTTCAATTCGCTGTATGCAGAATACATCAGGGCCGCCGAAGTGACCAAAAAACGGATCTATTTTGAAACCATGGAGCGGTTGCTGCCCAAGATCGGCAACAAGGTGATCGTCGACGAGCACGGCACCAGTGTGCTTCCGCTGCTGAACATCGAAGGGATCAAAAGGGATTTGAACCCATAGGGTCCCGGTGCCAGCCAATGATCAACTCATTCACATTCCAATACCCAAGATTATGAAAACCAACTATATTGCCCTTATTGCAGCTGCCTTTGTTGTTCTCTTTCTGATAGTCAACAGCATGTTTATCCTCGACGAAACAGAACAGGCCATCGTCACCCAGTTCGGCAAGCCAGTGGGAGGGGCGCGCACCCAGCCGGGACTTCAGTTCAAGGCCCCCCTGATCCAGAAAGTCCAGGTTTTTGACAAACGCTACCTGAAGTGGGACGGAGACCCCAACCAGGTGCCCACCCAGGACAAGCGGTTCATGCATGTTGACACTTACGCCCGCTGGCAGATCACCGATCCGCTGCAGTTCTTTATCCGCCTTCGCGATGAGCGCTCCGGGCAGTCTCGCCTTGATGACATCCTCGACGGCGAAACACGCAATGCTATAGCCAGCCACTTGCTGCTCGACCTGGTCCGCTCCACCAACCGTACCCCCGAAATATACGAAGAGTACCTCGTAGAGTTGGAACACCTGGAAGACATCACCGTAGGCCGGCCCGCCATTGAGGCCATGATACTCGAAAAGGCCAACGAGCGGACCGCCGACCTGGGCATCGTTGTGCTCGACTTTCGTTTCAAGCGGATGAATTATGTGACAGAAGTTCGAGAAAGGGTCTACGACCGGATGATCAGCGAGCGAAACCGCATCGCCGACCAGTTCCGCTCCGAAGGTCAGGGCGAAGCACGCCGGATCGAGGGAGACAAGGAGCGCGACCTGGCAGAAATTCAGTCGGAAGCCTTCAGGGAGTCGGAGATGATACGGGGCCGAGCCGATGGCCACGCCACAGAGATCTATGCCTCGGCATACAACAGGAACCGCGCCTCGAGAGAATTGTACAGCTTCCTGCGTGCCATGGAAGCCCTCGAAAAATCGCTGGATAAGGAAACCACCATCATCCTGACAACCGACAACGAATTGTTCCGTTTCCTGAAAGAGATCGACTGATCCCGGCCTTACTCAGTCAGGTATCAGGAAGCGCCCGCCGGTATGGCCGATGATCGCCCTGTACCACCATTCGGGGTAGCCCGGATGTTCGACAATGGGGTATTTGCCGAATTCGTTGGTCAAAAACTCCCCGTCCTGTTCTTTCTTGATGTTGCCGTCGAGGTACTTAACCAACAAAAAGCGGTACAGCTCTTCCCAGCGGGCCACCGTGTAATTGCCCATGTTCACCGAGAATTCGGTCAAAAAATCCCTGGCCAGCCCGGGATCCTCTTCGTAAAGGGCAAGGGCAGCCTGGTCTACGGCCGGGACATAGGCCATAAAGCCATCTTCGAGCGAACGCTGCACCTTGCGCACATCGTCTATCTTGAGGCTGTAGCGCAGGTACACCAGGTGGGCAAGTTTGTTGAACACCCAAAAGGCCGCATCTTCCCTGTATTCCAGTATGCTGCCGTAACCCTCGGCAAAGGCGTCGGGGGCGCGGAGGATTCCGGCATACATGGGCACATACACTGTCATGTTGGTATCGTCGACCCCGAACCAGGTGATGCCCCCGATATGGTCGGGATAACCGGCCCTCAGCTGGGCCACATAGGAGAAGCCTGTTTGCTGGGTAACCGTGGTCCTTTCGTGAAAACAGGCGTTCCCGTCAACTTCCCAGCGAAGCGGAACCCAGCGGTAGGGCTTGCTCCATGGCCCCCCGCCGATGTCCTGAGATTTGTCGTATGGGGTGCCCTGAAGGTAATCGCGCTTGAACCCGATCACATCCCGCACCGAGAGCTTTTCTTCGGGCTTTACATACAGCGGCATGGGGTTGTCCATGTCGTATCCGAATGCATAGTCCATGTATTGGTCCATACCGCTTCTCACCTTGTTGAACATGCTCCACACCCTGGCCTCACAGAACCTGGCCTTCCCAAAGTTGATGGGGGCATAGGCCGCGGCGAAACTGAATTCGCTGTCGGGCCCGTCGAAGTAGCCCTGCTGCCTGGCAAAACGGATCACATCGTCCGAATAGATCACGCTCACCCCGGGGTCGTGCAGCCTTTCGAGCTGCCGACTGGTGATTGACAACGGTTGGTCAGAAAGCGGGAAGCTGTGGATGCGGGCCTGGTTGGCGTGGGCCGACACATATCCGTCGGGGATGCGTTTGGCCACCCATACGGCTCCCTTGTTCGCATTGTAGGGCTCCCCGTCTTCACCGGTCCGCAGGTCGACGCCCTTGCCGATGATCTCCATGTACCAGACCTCACGGGGGTCGGCGATCGAAAACGACTCACCGGGGCTGTAGTAACCGTATTCGTTCACCAGCGAGGCAATAATGCGGATGGCATCCCTTGCTGTGGGCGCCCAGTGCATGGACAACATCATCAGACTGCTGTAGTCGATCATCCCAAGTGTGTCGAAAAGCTCCGAACGCCCCCCGAAGGTGGATTCGCCGATGGCCACCTGCTTCTCGTTCGTGAAACCGGTCACGGTGTAGATATGGGCGGGATGGGGGATCCTGGCCAGTGGCTTGTGCGAGCCCCTGTAATAGGCCTGGAAGTAGGAGCCTTCGGGCTGGGGCCCTCCGGGGCGGTAATACAGTTCGCCGTATCGAATGTGCGAATCGGCAGCATAGGTGATCATGGCTGAACCGTCGACGGTCGCCCCAGGGGTGATCAGGTAGCTGGTGCAGGGAAAAGCCTGGAAGCCCTGTAAAGCTGTCAGGGCCAGGAAAAACACGAAACGGAAACACTTCATGGTAAAGGGGGTTTTGTCAGGATTATGCAATTGAAGGCAAAGATAGTAGAAGTTGGCTGTTGGTTGTTGGATTTT
>PWJC01000182.1 GCA_003560165.1 Bacteroidales bacterium | reverse complement strand
GAACTGGCCAAATGGCTGGTGGCCGATGGGGATTACGTGGAAAAAGACCAGGAGATCGCCGAGATCGATTCAGACAAGGCCACACTGACCATCAGTGCCCAGGCCTCCGGAAAAATAGAGATCAGCCTGGAGGAAGGCAGCACCACCGAGCCGGGGAAAATCATCGGGCGCATCGAACCGGCCGAGCGGCCTGTGAAAAAAAAGGAAAGCAAGGCCCCCGAAACTGATGCCCCTGCCGGGGAAAAACCCAGTGAAAAGGCCCAGGCAGCAAAAGCCATTGCCGACGAAAGCCCGCCGGCCGAAAAGCAAAAGGGTGCCCCGTCTGACGCCAATGGCAGTGAAGACATCCAGTTTTCTCCCCAGGCCCGCAAACTGATGGACGAAAAGGGCTTATCGATCGACTGGGACAGCATCCGTCCCGAAAGCAGGCGGATCACCAGGCGCGACGTGCTCGCTGCCCTTGCCTCACAGTCTGGCGGCAGGGGCGCCGGGCAGGAGGCTGCAGCGGCATCTGAGGCACCCAAAGGCTGGGGCAGCGGCAGCAGGGAAGAAAGCCGGCAAAAAATGTCGACCCTCCGGCGCAAGGTGGCCGAGCGCCTGGTGTCGGTAAAGAACGAGACCGCCATGCTGACCACCTTCAACGAGGTGGACATGACGCCCATCATGGAGACTCGCCGAAAATACCAGAAAGCATTTACTGAAAAGCACGGGATCAAGCTGGGGTTTATGTCCTTTTTTGTCAAGGCCGTGGCAGAGAGCATCCCCTTTTTCCCCCAGGTGAACGCCTACATCGACGACAACCAGCTGGTGGTTCCCTCCTATGCCGACATCGGCATTGCCGTCAGCACCCCGAAGGGCCTCATGGTGCCGGTGATCAGGAACGCCGAGCAAATGTCGCTGCCCCGGCTGGAGATGGCCATCGGGGAACTGGCCGAGAAAGCCCGGAACAACAAGATCACCATTGAAGACCTCAGCGGGGGCACCATCTCCATCACCAACGGCGGTGTGTTCGGTTCGATGCTTTCAACCCCCATCCTCAACCCCCCTCAAAGCGCCATACTGGGCATTCACAACATCATCGACCGCCCGGTGGCCATCAACGGAAAGGTGGAGATCCGTCCGATGATGTACCTGGCCCTCTCGTACGACCACCGGGTGATCGACGGGAGGGAGTCGGTCAGCTTCCTCGTAAAGGTGAAGGAACTCGTCGAACACCCCGAACGACTGCTCAGCGGGGGCATCGACCCCATCGAAAAGCTGCTTGGGGTATAGTGGCAGCCCGCAAACCGGCCATTTATTGTTCGACGCAAAAATACAACCCATGGCATTGATCAAGACCATCAGGGGCTTTACTCCCCGCTTTGGAAAAGACTGTTACCTGGCCGACAACGCCAGCATCATCGGCGATGTGGTCATGGGCGATCATTGCAGTGTTTGGTTCCAGGCGGTGATCCGGGGCGATGTGCACCGCATCCGCATCGGCAACGGGGTGAACATCCAGGACGGGGCGGTGATCCATGCCACCTTCGAAACGGCACCGACCACCATCGGCAACAGGGTGTCCATTGCGCATAAGGCCATTGTTCACGGCTGCACCATCGAAGACAATGTGCTGGTGGGGATGAATGCTGTGATCATGGACAATGCGGTGGTGGGAAGGAACTCGGTGATCGCTGCGGGGGCGGTGGTGCTCGAAAACACCCGGATCGAACCCGGCAGCGTGTACGGGGGCATCCCCGCAAAAAAGATCAAAGACATCAGCCAGGAACTCACCCGCGACCTGCTCGAAAGGATCTCGAACAACTACATACGCTATACCGGATGGTACCGTGAGGGGGAAAAATAAACGGCCTGCCGGGCTGCCCGGGGGCGCTTCCTCAACAGGCCGTTCAAGCGTTATGCCGGAAGGGGTTTCCTAGAGGCCGAGTTCGGCCCGTACCAAGGGCATGATGTTCTCTCCCCTTTCCCAGAAGAGCAATGAGCCACCGCTGGTGTCAAAAATATAGGTAAAGCCGTTGTCGCGACCCACTTTCTCGATGGCATTCCTGGCCTGTTCGATGATGGGGTTAAGCAACCTGGCTTCCTGATCCATGATATCCTGCTGTGCAGACTCCTGAAACTCCATGATGCGTTCCTGAAGGCTCTGGAGTTCGCGTTCTTTCGACTGCCTTACCAGTTGTGAAAAGGTTTCCTGGTTTTCGATGAACTCCTGGTATTTGGTTTGAAACTCCTGCTGCATGGCCACAAAGTTGTTCTCCAGATCCTGGGCATAGCGTTCCAGTTCGGCCTGGGCCTGTTCGCGTCCGGGCATTAGCCGGAGCAGTTCGTTTGTATTGATGTGCCCAAGTTTTGCTTCGGTCTGTGCAGACAGGGTAAAGCTGCCCAGCATAATCAGAAGCAGGAAGGCAACACGAGAGAGATTTTTCATTAGTTTGCTTGCTTAAGGTTAATATTTCTTTGGCGCACAAATTTAATCAAACTATGCGAACCTCTTTCATTTTTAACAGCATTTAAGAGTAACAGCCTGCCTGCCCGGGGGGGCCGCCCTGCGGGAGTGGCCCACGAATTAAGAAAAAATATTTTGCGGTTTTAAAAAATCCGTATATTTGCATCCGCAAACAAAGCGGAAATAGCTCAGTTGGTAGAGCACGACCTTGCCAAGGTCGGGGTCGCGGGTTCGAGTCCCGTTTTCCGCTCAGACAAAAAACCTCTGCAAGGAGGTTTTTTTTTATCTTTACCCCCAGGCCCGGATGGTGGAATTGGTAGACACCCAGGACTTAAAATCCTGTGGCCATTGCGGCCGTGCCGGTTCGAGCCCGGCTCCGGGTACATGAGATCGAAGAGGCTGTCTCAAAATCCAGGGACGGCCTTTTTTTGTGAAAATAACGGGTGGGGAAACATTTATAAAGGTCAAAAGTCTGAAAAGTCGAAATGTCGAAATGTCGTTTATTATCTGCCCGCAGGCAGTGCGACAGTTAAAACCCGGGCAAACCCCAAACAGGTTTAATAGTTTAATAGTTTAATGGTTTAATAGTTTAATTTTCAACTTTTCAACTTTTCAACTTTTCAACTTTTCAACTTTTCAACTTTTCAACTTTCTTCTTCCTACCTACTACCTACTACCTACTACCTACTATTTTCCACCTTCACATCTCCAAAAACCCTATGTCGTTCAGGGCGATGCCTCCGTTGGGGCTGATGTCGAACACGAAACGGATGCTGCTCAGTTGGGCGGGGTCGAAGGGCGAGCCTTCGGGGATGTG
>PWJC01000066.1 GCA_003560165.1 Bacteroidales bacterium | reverse complement strand
CGGGTTTTTATCCTCCATTGCGATTATTTTCGTTGCGACATTATTCGCAAAAGCACGAATTTTTTTGGAGTTCTTGTGTTTTGCGACGTGCGAAAAATTACCCCCAAATAGGCGCCATTGACGCACGGCCGTGCGTCTCTACGGCCGTGCGTCTCTACAATGCCAGACATTTTCTAATCACAAAAATCCCAGTTCAGCCATTCTTCACTTCCTCCCAAACCACCGGCTTTTTTTCTTCTGCTTCCCGTTCTCGTCAATGTCCGCGCCGTAGCCCAGGCCGTAGCCATAACCGTAGCCGTAGCCATAGCCATAGCCATAGCCGTAACCGTAACCGCTGCGTTTGGCGTTGGTTTTGACGTCGTTGATTGAGATCACCATGTCCTTCAGGCGGCTCTTTTCGCTGAATTCGCGGATGAAGTCGAGGTCGGTTTGCCGGCTGAAGTTGTGGCGGATGATGTACATCACCATGTCGGCGCGCTTGAGCAGGGGCTGGGCGTCGGCCACCAGACCCAGGGGCGGGGTGTCGATGATGATGAACTCGAAAACTTCCTTCAGCCCGGCGAGCAGGGTGTCCATGCTGTGGTGGTCGAGCAGTTCGGGGGGGTTGGGCGGAACGGTGCCCCCCGAGATCAGGTAGAGGTTTTCGTTCTGCTTGCTCTGGTGGAGGATGTCGTCGAGCTTCAGCTGCCCGATCAGGTAGTTCGACAGCCCCCGGTCTTTGTAGGCCCTGTCGTAAACGGCCAGGGCGGGCTTGCGCAGGTCGGCGTCGATGAACAGGGTTTTGCGGTTGGACAGGGCCAGGGCGCCGGCCAGGTTGAGGGCGGTAAAGGTCTTGCCTTCCTTTGCCCGGGTAGACGACACCACGATCACCTTGTTCTTTTGGTCGGGGGCAAAGAACTGAAGGTTCGACCGCATGCTGCGGAAGGCTTCGAGGATCACCGAGCGGGGCTTGTCGTACACCACGATGCCGGGGATCTTTATCCCCTTTTTGCCGCCCTCGTGGGGCACCAGGCCCACGATGGGAAAGCCTAGCCGGGTGCTCACCTCCTCCTTGTCGCGGATGCGGGTGTTGAAGAAGTCGCGGCCCACCAAAAACATCCCCGGCACAAAAAGTCCCAGGGCCAGGGCCAGGGCGTAGTTCATGCGCGAGCGCGGGGCAACGATGCTGACAAACCGGGCGGGGTCGACCACCTTGTGGTCGGGCAAATTGCTGGCCAGGGCAATGCCGGCCTCGGCCCGTTTTTCGAGCAAAAAGTTGTAGGTGGCATCGTTGATGTTGAATACCCGCTGTATGCCGATGAGCTCCCTTTCGGTACCGGGGAGCTGCCCGATGCGGTTCTCCATCTGGGCGATGCGCTGGTTGAGTTCGCGCATGCGGATGTCGGAAGCAGCGCGGATGCTGCGCAGGTTCTCCTCGAGGGTGGCCCTGGCCTGGCCGATCTCCCGTTCGATGGCCTGCACGCTGGGGCTGCGGGGGGTGGTGGTGAGCAGCAGCCGGGCCCGCTCGTTGTGCATCTTGCTGAGCTCGAGCAGAAGGTTGTTCAGTATGGGGTCTTCGATGCCCAGGGAGGCCGGGGCGAACACCTCGTTAAAGTCGCGCTCGTCGCGCACGTACTCGAGCAAAAAGTCGTAATAGCTGCGCTTGAGCTGCTCCATGCTGCGCTGGCGGTCGAACTCCTGCAGATCGTTGAGCAGTTGGGAGGCCAGCCAGCTGATGTCCATCAGCTGCTCGTCTTCCCTGAACTCCTGCAGCCGGGCTTCGGCCTCGGTGAGGCTGCCGGTGGTTACGGCGATCTGTCCGTCGATGAAGTCGATGGTGTTGAGCGAGGTCTGGTTCTTCTCGCCCAGGTTTTGCTGAATATAGGTGCCGGACAGCATGTCGACAAAGTCGAGGGCCCGCTGCAGATTGGTGGCCTGGAAATTGACCTCAACGATGGAGAAGTTCTGCCCCATGGGCTGCACGCTGAGTCCTCCCTTATATGCGCGGGACATGTGCGACCTGTCGTTGATGACAAACTGGTAGGCCCTGCCCTCGTGTACCTCGGCATCGTAGGGCACCACCATGTCGACCGAAAAGGCATGCCCGGGGCCGTTGAGCAGTTCGCCAAAGCGATGCCGGTTCCCCCGCCCGATGCCCTCGACCCCGTTGTCGGCGTCGATCTCGAAGTGACCGGGGTCAATGATGCGCAGGGTGAATGTTTCCCCGAAAGGCTGGGGATGATCCTGGTTGAGGCGCACCCTGAAGGGGGTGTTGTTGTATACCTCGGCCCGCCTGAAGGAACCGAATATGCGGCTCAGCACATAGTAGCTCACGTCGATGTCCATCCGGTCGAGGGTCTGTTCGATCATGGTGTGCGAACGCAGTATGGCCTTTTCGTTGAACCAGTGGCTGCGCCCCATGCTGCCGCCCATATCAAAGAACAGGGGCATGGCCATGCGGTCTTCGCGGATAAGCACCGTCGACTCGACGCTGTACACCCGCTCGGCCAGGCGGTTGTGCACATAGGCATACCCCACCGCCACAACAACGGCAATGGCAAACAGGTACCAGTACGGAAGGTACTTAAAGAACAGCTTTTTCAGGTCGATGGAGTCGTCGGTGAACGGTTGGTGTTGCTCTGGTGTCATGGACGTAGGAGTTTGTATGGAAGGCTGAAAATCAGGAAAGTTGAAAAGTTGAAAAGTTGAAAAGTTTAAGGGTCGAGAGGTTTAACTTCATTTATTTTTCTCAAACATTTGTTGCGCAGGCTGTTGAGCATGGTTGAAATTTTCCTTACCTCTTGCCTGCATTCTGAAAGTTGTATGTTGGTCATAAAATCGAGGTCTTTAGCTATAATGCATTGGTTTAGTAGTTCCATTAAGCTGCTATATGAAAGATGGTAAAAATGTGCCTGGTCTTTTGAAGATTTCCTTGAGCTTCCTTCGGCAATATTGGAGCAAACTGATAAAGCAGCCCGGCGCATTTGAGTAACAAGTATAAAGGTTTCTTTTTTTGGAAAGCTAAGGGTTATCTTGTATATGGATTTATTAAAATCCCTGGCTGTTTTCCATACTGCAAGCTTTTCAAAACCAAACAAATACGCGTCTGTTTTCACCTGAATTACGGTTTATCTTATTTAAACTCTTCAACTCTTCAACTCTTCAACTTTTAAACTCTTCAACTTCTCCCTTCTCCCTTCCTTACTGAAGAAAATTAATCAACAGCAACGTAGTCGATATGGCTGAAAAGACAACGCCGAATGGGAATTGGGCGAAGCCGAAGCGTTTGGCGACCAGGGGT
>PWJC01000072.1 GCA_003560165.1 Bacteroidales bacterium | reverse complement strand
AAGGGAAAAACCCTTGAATCTAAAAGATCGCCGCCGCAGTTCACGACAATCTAAATATAGAGGAGGTTAATTAGGTTGCTTACAGAGCATTTATCTCCGATGATCCCAACCCTTTTCAGTCGGCCTTTCGACAGTCAAGAACATATATTTGAAGTAAAATGGGACGGTATCCGCTGTTTATCTTATGTCACCGGAAACAAAGTACGCCTGCAAAGTCGGTCGCTTAGAGATATAACACAGCAATTTCCTGAGCTCTCCGCTCTTTCTGAAAAAATTGAAGGAAAGAATGCGGTTGTTGATGGTGAACTCTGCGTGCTAAATGAGAGTGGTAAACCGGATTTCGCGGGAATTCAGAAACGAATTCGAACCAGGAAGTCTGCCAGCATCGAATATCTCTCACAACAAATACCCGCAACCTATATCCTCTGGGATATTCTCTACTGTGATGGGAAAGACATGCGCAGGGAAGGTCTTCTTAAGCGGCGTAGACTGCTCACCGCCAGAGTCAAGCCTCAACCCGGAATTATAATTCCTTCCTATATTACAGGAGAGGGTAATTCATTATTTGCAGTGATAAAAGAGAATAACCTTGAGGGAATGGTAGCCAAAAAAATTGGTAGTCCATATCTTCACAAACGAAGCAGGCTGTGGCTTAAAATCAAAACTTTTCGTGAAATAAGCTGTCTGATTGGAGGATACCTGCCCGGCCCTCCTCTCAGCCTGCTTGCTGGTGCTTACAATTCCAGCGGAGACTTGCTCTACCTCGGGAAAATAGAGCGCGGTCTGAGCTCCAGCGAAAAGGAATTACTTCAAAAAAAGTTACCCCGGTTTATTAAATCAACCTCACCTTTTTCCAATTATGAAGGTCAGGCCGTCTGGGTCGAACCTCAAAATGTTCTAAGGATCAGGTACCTGGAATTAACTCCCAACCTGAGACTCCGCCATGCCTCCATTCTCGGCCTGGAACCAGAGCGCTATCCCCGGGACTGCCGAATTGACAATGTTTAAAAGATATAGTACACTAAACGCAATATTATTTCTGGAGTTGATAGTATGCCTAAATTCGAAAGTCCAGATGTGGCCAAAGCTGCAATCAGACTTGCCATTTCCTCCCGCCAGGAAGAGGAACAGCTTAAAGCCGCATTTAAAAAACAGGGAATACGTTCAGCTGCAGTCGATTTTGGTGGTGACTTTATCGATTCAATTAAAAAGATGGTCGAACATGCAATCATCGCCGCAAAAAGAGAAAATGTCGTGGAAGACACTCATCTGGGAGAAGGTGCGGTAGCCGGAGCAGCCAAAGATGCCATAAGTCAGCTAACTCCTCATGCACAGGGTTTTAATGTCGGTGGAAAGATTGCGATTGCCCGTCACTCCGAACATCTGAGTGTATGCGCTTTTTTTGCCATTGGGCTCGTTCATCTCAATGATGTGGTGGTGGGTGTTGCCCACAGGTCTATATATGACGAACAGAAAGAAACTTGATTCTCTCCTCTCATTCTAACTCCAGACTGGAAGATTACCGTAGATAAACTGAAAAAAGTACCGAAAAAATACGAGAGAAGTGCCAACGGCACTTCTCTTTTAAAATAAGATCTTTCATTTTTATCTCAGCAGCGTTACTAAGACTCCCCCTTCTATAAGTGGGAGATCACTGTCCTGCTCTGCTCTCAGACCAGCCTGCGGATTAATTCCTCGCGCTCTCCATAAAGGAAATCAATAAGTGGAATATCAAGCATGGTATAGGAACCAGGTTTCTGCTTAACAACCGCGCGGGCTGCCGCTACCATTATCTGTGAGGTAAGAGCAGGATTGTTGATCTTCATTTCAAATCTGAAGAGCTGATTCTGGGTCTCTCCAGAGACACCCTTCCTTGTAAGATCAACCGCATGCCCATGATCGATCAGTTCATTAACATCTTCAACCACTTCGATCTCCGTCTCATCATGAGCAAAATAAGGGTCCTTCATCACCTCTTCTTTAATCTTATCCAGCACGGTATCTTCTTCTAACTCAAGATAAACCATTCTCCGGTGCAGTCCAGTCCCCCTCGGTATTGTAATAGAAAGAGCATCTTTAATCCCCTCTTTCCGTTTCAGTGCCACCGTATGTCCCATACTCATTCCCGGCCCAAAATCAGTATAAGTTATTCCGCGGGGGGCCATAAAATCCAGAATTCCCC
The DNA here is from genome assembly GCA_003560165.1 of Bacteroidales bacterium. Classification (GTDB taxonomy): domain Bacteria; phylum Bacteroidota; class Bacteroidia; order Bacteroidales; family UBA7960; genus PUPG01. Next base: position 1,105 of record PWJC01000072.1, on the reverse strand, counting down.
TTATCATAGAATCAGTACCGGGATCCCAGCCGCATGAAATCAGAGCTGCGGCATCTCCCTCCTTCGCCGCTTTATCCAGTTTTTTACACAGCTCAGCAATCTTACCGTGGATGTCGTAACTGTCAACTGTGCAGATCCCCTGCTTCAGACAGTCTAAAGCATAATTTTCAACAAGACGCGTCGGCACCGCAAGAAGAGCTGCATCAACATTCTCAAATTCATCTATAGAAGAAACAACCGCAATATCCTTAAGTTCTGCAGGATTACCGGCAGCTATTGAATCAGGCCTCCGGACTATCCCCAAAAGATCGAAATCTTTTTCAGCTAGAACCGCTTCCCGGGCATATCGACCGATATTTCCGTATCCAATGATAACCGTACGAATGGACACAAAGAACCCCTCCCCATTTCCTGTAGATTATGCCATTTTACTGCTGAATATGTATATTATAGCATTTCTGAAAGACCCGGGCAAAAAGAATGGCAAACTGGCAGCCCGGAAGAAGGCTGCCAGTTTTTAAATGAGCTATTTGGGAATAAACGTTGCACAATCTGTCTCTTCAGTATCCTGGGCATTTGGTGGTTGAATTTCAATAGCTGAAGCCATACAATGATCTCCACTATCCCAGTACTGGCAGGAATTAACTGCACATTTAACCCGTTCAATTGATTGATTACTTTTGTCCAAGTAAAATCCCTCCTTTTACGGTCTAAATCATCTTCTAGATAATATTCCCCCACAAGGAGTTGGTATTCGGTAACATAACTTTTCAAAAAAATTTCTAATTACTCTTGACAGGGGCAGGTATTTATGTATAATTAAACAAAAGATTGTATACATATACAAACGAAGCCGAGGAAGGAGTGGTATCCCCTGCTGAAAATTCAAACCGCAGCCCCCAGAGATGTAAAGATAATTTACGATCTCACAAAAAAAGCTTTTGAATCGTACAATGCCATGCTTTCAGAAGGAACTGCTCCGGCTATCCTAGAAACTATGGATGATCTTAAGCGGGATTTCAAGAAGCAGACAATATTGATCGCATATTATAATGAACAGCCGGTAGGTTCAATTCGTTTTATGCGGATCAAATATAATAAATTT
>PWJC01000116.1 GCA_003560165.1 Bacteroidales bacterium | reverse complement strand
TTGTATCCTTGTGTTTTATCCTTTTTTCCGGCGGACTCGATACGCATTGGTCAACCATTAAACCCTGCTTCTGGCAGGGTTTTTCGCTCTCGACCCTTGGGGTGCTACTAACAAGGAACGACAGAACGATGGAACGAATGAACGAAGACAGAGGACGGAAGGTGGAAGGTAGAAGGTAGAAAGAAGTAAGTTGAAGGTTAAAATGTTGAAAATCTGATTCATGGACCATCGGATCGTTTTCGGAGTGCTGATACTTGCACTGTTTCTTTTTGTCTGGGGTCGCATTCGCCATGATTTTGTTGCACTGATCTCATTGAGCGTTTTGCTGGTTTTCGGTATTGTGGAGCCCGACGAGGCGTTCAGCGGATTCGGGCACCCGGCTGTAATCACCGTTGCAGCCGTGCTGGTGGTCGGCAAGGCACTTGAATTTTCAGGTGTGGTTGATTTGCTTGGCAAATGGGTAATGAAACTTGGCAATAACCTTTTGCTGCAGATCTTTTCGCTCTCCATACTTGTTGCTGTGGCATCAGCCTTCATGAACAACGTGGGTGCCCTGGCTATCATGATGCCCATTGCCTTGCACCTTGCCCGCAAGAGTGGCAATCCGCCCTCGTTTATTCTGATGCCCATTGCCTTTGCTTCACTGCTTGGAGGAGTGACCACCCTCATTGGTACACCTCCCAACATCATTATAGCAACCTTTCGTGGAGATGAATTTGGAGAGCCCTTCGGAATGTTTGATTTTGCCCCGGTTGGCATTTTAATTGCCATTGCAGGCATTGCTTTTATTACCCTGATAGGCTGGCGCCTGTTGCCAAAAAGAGCGGTAGAGAAACCGGACACCGAACTATTTGACATTGAGGACTATATTACGGAGGTAATCGTAACCAAAGAGTCAAAAATAAAAGATCTGCGCATTGGCGAACTGGCTGAAATTTCAGACGCTGATTTTCAGATTCTCGGACTGGTAAGGTCCGGAAAGCGCATTCATGCGCCAGACCCGGACGAACAACTGTTTGTAAAAGACATCCTGATCATTGAGACCGATACCAAGGGGCTGAAAACTTTTGTTGATGACACCGGGGTTAAACTGGCAGGCGGTAAAAAGATCAGGAAGGATGCCATTGGTTCAGACAAAATAGCTATCAATGAAGCCATCGTAATGGCCGACTCACCTTTGATAGGCAAAACAGCTGCATCCCTGAAAATGCGCACCCGTTACGGAGTTAATTTATTGGCGGTGGCACGCCGCGAACAAAAAATCCACCGCCGCCTCGATCACGTAATTTTCCGCACAGGTGATGTGCTGCTGTTGCAGGGCCGCGAGCACAAGATGTTTGACACAATGACTTCGATGGGTTGCCTGCCATTGGCCCGCCGCGGCCTGAGGTTGGGCTATCAGGCAAAGGTCCCCCTGGCGCTGGGAATATTCCTTGCTGCAATTGTACTGGTGGTTACAGGATTATTGCCTGTGCAGGTTGCTTTTACCATGGCTGCCATCTCAATGGTCCTGGCCCGGGTTTTGCCGCTTAAAGAGTTCTATCGCAGTATCGACTGGCCGGTTATTGTTTTGCTCGGAGCGATGTTACCTGTTGGCACTGCTCTGGAAACCAGCGGTGGCGCAGGACTTATTGCCGGTGCCATAACCGGGTTGGGTGCAGTGCTTCAACCCTGGACGATGCTGGCAATTATATTGGTGTTTACCATGTTTTTGTCTGATATTATCAACAATGCGGCCACTGTTGTTTTGATGGCGCCCGTTGCCATCAGTGTGGCCAACGGACTTGGTTTTTCTGTGGATCCTTTTCTCATGGCCGTGGCCATTGGCGCATCGTGTGCATTCCTTACCCCGATCGGCCACCAGTCAAATACCCTTGTAATGGGCCCGGGTGGCTATAAGTTCACCGATTACTGGCGGATTGGGTTGCCACTTGAGATAATAATCGTGGCTATTGGTGTGCCTTTGATCATGTGGGTCTGGCCCTTGTGAAAACTGAATCTGAGCTGCTGTCTTAGATTTTGGGAGGTTTGTTGTAAATCATCACATGGGATAAACTGACAATTAATTTATCCGGAAATTTATTTCAGGAATTCATCTGCGACGAAACAAAGAAACAAAGAATCAATTAACACCCCTCAATCATGTTACACTCTTCTTATATCGAACTCAATAAAGAGTCACTAAACAACAATATCCGATTTCTCAGGAAAAAACTCGGAGGCAGTGCCAAATACTCAATGGTAGTAAAAGCCAATGCCTACGGACACGGAATTGAAGAACTTCTCCCATTGGTTGAAGATTGTGGAGTGAATCATTATTCGGTTTTCAGTGTAGCCGAAGCCATGCGGGCTTACGAAATCAAAAAACATGCGTGTGAGTTGATGATTATGGGATTTATTGACGATGATTATCTGGAATGGGCCATTGAAAAAGATGTTTCCTTTTTTGTTTTTACTCCCGAAAGACTCCGTAAAGTTATTGACGTATCAAAAAAAACAAGCAAACCGGCTAAAATTCATATTGAGCTCGAAACAGGGATGTATCGTACCGGATTTTGCGAAGACCAGCTGGATGAATTGTCCGTTTTGCTCAAAAAACATTCTTCAGAACTATTGCTGGAGGGAATATGTTCTCACATGGCGGGTGCAGAAAGTATTGTAAACTACAAGCGTATGCTGGAGCAGATCGAAACCTTCAACAAACTTTGCCTGTGGTTTCATGGAGAGGGATTGCAACCCAGGTACCGACACCTGGCATGCTCGGCAGGCGTATTAAATTATCCCGATTCTATAATGGACATGGCCAGGATAGGAATTTCCAGTTATGGTTTCTGGCCCAGTGATGAAACGAAAATGATGCATCTGAAAGAAGAAGGGTTTGATGAAGATCCGCTCAAAAGGGTCCTCTCCTGGAAAAGCCTGATCATGAGTGTTACCAATGTCCCCAGGGGAAAATATGTGAGTTATGGCAAAAGCTTCAGGACCAATCGGAAAAGCAAAATTGCCACAGTTCCTGTGGGTTATGGCTATGGGTTTAGCCGGACGCTCAGCAATAACGGACATGTATTGGTGGATGGGAAAAGAGTAAGGGTCATTGGTAGTGTAAATATGAACATGGCGGTGTTGGATGTTACCGATGTGGAAAATGTCAATGTGGGAGACTGCGTGGTGTTGATTGGTGAGCAGGGTGATGAAAGCATTTCGGTTGAATCTTTCAGCGATATGAATAACAGCATGAATTATGAATTATTGACCAGGCTGCCCCGTCATATCCCCAGAAGAGAAGCCCTGTAGCTTTGCCGGACAAGTATTATCCCGCACCGGCAAAGCCGGGCAGGGTGGCATGGCCTATTCATCCTGCAGTTGGGGGAAAAGCGAATCATCATGGTATTTACGATTAATTATGATAGCCCGTTGCTGCTGCTCCTAACATTAAGGGTATCTTTGCAACAAACTCCAATTGGTGCTTATACAATCACTTCGGGGTTTTAGTCACCTACAAAGCTGATAACAATGATGAAGCCCCTGCAAATCGGCCCTTTTGCCATCCCTGTTCCCATCGTACAGGGGGGTATGGGTGTTGGCATATCCCTTTCCGGCCTGGCTTCCGCTGTGGCCAATGAAGGCGGTGTCGGAGTGATCTCCAGTGCAGGCCTCGGATTGATCTACAAACAACGGGGCGCAGACTACATTCAGGCAAGCATTCTGGGACTCAGGGAAGAGATCCGGAAAGCCCGCGAGAAATCGCTGGGTATTATCGGTGTGAACGTAATGGTAGCCATGTCAAACTTTGCCGACATGGTTAAAACCTCCATTGCCGAAAAAGCCGACATTATCTTCAGCGGGGGCGGATTGCCCCTCGACATGCCGGGTTTCCTGAAAACAGACAGCACCACCAGGCTGGTGCCCATTGTTTCTTCTGCCAGGGCTGCCAGGATCATTTGCGACAAATGGAAAAAAAATCATGACTACCTTCCCGATGCTGTGGTGGTAGAAGGTCCGAAGGCCGGGGGACATCTGGGATTTAAAGAAGGGCAGATCCCTGACGAGAATTTTTCGCTGGAGCATTTGATCCCCGAGGTTGTTGCTGCGGTGAAGGAATTTGAAGACCGCTACTGTGTAAAAATTCCGGTAATCGCCGCCGGGGGCATCTTCACGGGGCAGGACGTGTTCAATATCCTGAAGCTTGGTGCCTCAGGGGTGCAGATGGGTACCCGCTTTGTCACAACCACCGAATGCGATGCGGCAGAGGCTTTCAAACAGACCTATATCAAGTCTAAAGCCGAAGACATGGAAATCATTCTCAGCCCGGTAGGCATGCCGGGGCGGGCCATCAGGAATGCTTTTCTCGATAAGGTGAAGCTGGGTTATAAACAACCCATACGATGCCCGTTTAAATGCATCAGGACCTGCGATGTGACCTCCAGCCCCTATTGCATTATCAATGCCCTGTTCAGCGCGTTCAAAGGCAAGTTTGCCAACGGATATGCCTTTGCCGGCACAAATGCCTACCTGACCCAGAAGATCATCTCGGTAAAAGAGACCTTCAACAGCATCCTTGCCGAATACAATGAAAGCAAATAGCAGCCTGCCGGGCTGAAACCCGAAAGAAACCGGAAGGGCTCTTGCAAAAGAGTCAGCTCTTTTTCTTCTGCCAGCGGCTGACTTTGCGGCCGGTGGACAGGATGATCCAGTACATGCAGGGAACGATCACCAGGGTAAGGAAGGTAGCGATGGTCAACCCAAAGATCACCGTCCACGACATGGGCCCCCAGAACCTGGCGTTATCGCCCCCGAAGTAGATCCCAGGGTCCAGGTTTGTTACCAGGGAACCGAAATCAATATTCAGTCCGATGGCCAATGGCAAGAGGCCGAGGACGGTAGTTATCGCCGTCAGGACCACCGGACGAAACCGGGTTTTTCCGGCTTGTTCAATGAGCCCGAGGCTGGTTTCGGGAGCAAGGAATCCGTCCTCTTCGCCCATATTCAGGGCCTCTCTTTTTTGACGGTGCAGGTAATCGGTATAATCGATCAGCACAATCGCATTGTTCACAACTACCCCGGCCAGACTTACAATTCCCACGCCCATCATGATGATGATGAAGTCCATGTTGAACAGGGCCAGGCCGAGAAATACCCCTGCCGTGCTGAACACCACACTCCCGATAATGATGAAGGGTTTGAATATCGAATTGAACTGCGTTACCAGGATGAGGGCGATCAGCGACAAGGCGATCATCAGGGCCCGGATGAGGAACTCCATCGATTCCTGCTGCTCCTGCTGTTCCCCGGTAAATGCATAGCTGTAGCCATCGGGGATGTCCATGTGTTCCATCACCCGCATGATCTGCTGGTTGATCCGGTTCGCATTGAATCCCGGCAAAACATTCGAACTCAGGGTGAGGGCCCGGTTGCGGTCTATACGGTTTATGGAACCGTATGTTTTGCCGTACTCTATGCCGGCTACGGCCGAAACGGGCACCTGCATGATGCGTCCCGTACTCTGGCTGCGAAAGGTAATGCGCTGATTCATCAGGGCAGAAAGATTGTGGCGGTATTCTTCCCGGAGACGGAGCTGTATGGGGTATTCTTCTTCGCCCACCTTGAAGGCAGACACTTCGAGGCCGAAGAGGGCCGTACGTATCGTATTGGCGATGGCATAGGTGGAAAGGCCAAAGCGCCGCGCAGCTTCCCTGTCGATATGGATCAGCAGTTCCGGGTTGTCGGCGGCGAGATCCCTGGAGAGGTCTTCTATTCCCTGAATGCCCGCCCGGGCAACCCGGCTTTTTATCGAATCGCCGAGCATCATCAGGCGTTCAAGGTCCGGCCCGCTGATCTCAATGTTGATGGGACGGCCGGTTGGCGGGCCTGCCATGTTTTTCTCTATCATGAACTCGATTCCCGGATACTTGCCGACAAGCGCATCGCTGAGGCTTGCCATCACATCGTTGGTGTTGATGCCCCCGCGCTGTTCAAATTCGACAAACGTAACGGTGATCATTCCCCGGTGAGGGATTTCGCCCGCAGTCATCTCCATCTCACCGGTGGCGCCCCGTCCCACAACGGTCAAAACGGATTTTACGATATGCCGGTATGGATCGAGCACACTGCTTACCCTGTCCTCTATTTGCCTGGTGCGCCGGTCGGTTTCGTCGATATCGGTGCCAACAGGAAGCTGGATCATGATGTTAATGAACTGGGGCTCGTTATCGGGAAAAAACAATACGTTGGGGCTGCGCGCGGCAAAGAAGGCAACGGCAGCCAACAGGAACACCAGGGTACCCGAAACAAAGACATAGGGCATGCGGCGCCGGAGTGCATACCTGAGGGTATTCAGGTATGATTTCTCCAGATAAGGCAGCAGGGTGTTCCGGAACCATTGCGCCAGGCGGTTGAGCACAAAGTGCCCCAGGCCGAACAAAATGGCTGCCAGTATAAGCAGGTTGCCTCCAAGGGTTTGTCCAACCAGGTGCATTGCGGTCCCTGCAAGCAGCAGTATGGCCAGTATGATCCATTTCTTGCGTTTGCGCGAAGCAGACGGTACGCTTCCGGGAGCAGCCGGGCGCAGGAAGGTATGGGAGAATACCGGAATGATCACGAGTGCAACAAACAGGCTGGATGTCAATACGATGATCAGTGTGAGCGGAAGGTATTTCATGAACTCACCGGTGATGCCCGTCCAGAAGGCCAGGGGCAGAAAGGCGGAAAGAGTGGTTGCGGTGGAGGTGATGATGGGCATGGCGATCTCACCGATACCCCGTTTGGCCGACTCCATAACGGAATACCCCCGTTCGGTATACCGGAATATGTTGTCAACGGCCACGATGGCGTTGTCTACCAGAAGGCCGAGCGCAAGGATCAGGGAGAACAGCACGATCATATTGATCTGGATAGACGCTGTTCCGAAAACCGCAAACGAAAGCAGCATGGAGAGGGGTATGGCCATGCCGACAAAGAGTGCATTTTTTAGCCCCAGGAAAAGATAAAGCACCAGAACAACAAGAATAATGGCCATAATGACGCTGTTCTCCAGGTTAGAAAGCTGGGTGCGCATTTCTTCCGACTGGTCGTTGGTGATGGTGATGGATAGTTCCGAAGGAATGTCGCCAATTTCCCTGGCGGCATCCAGTACGGCGAAAATGTTTTCGGTGGCCGAAAGGAGGTTGTCGCCGGCATTTTTTATCACCTGCAGCGATACTACCGGCTGATCGTCGAGCCGGGCATAGCTCGAGGGGTCAGCATAGGCGTCTTTGATTTCAGCCACATCGGCCAGGTATACAATATGCTGGTCTTCGTACTTGACAATAATGTCCCCGATCTGCCTAATGCCGGTGAATTCGCCGATGGTGCGCACGGCCCACCGCGTATTGTCGCCGAACCTGAGCGACCCTCCGGCGATCGATACGTTCTCTGCACTTACAGCATTGGCGATGTCGTCAAAACTGAGCCGGTACAGGTCCATTTTGATCGGATCGGCATTGATCTGTATCTCCCGTTCTTCGATACCGGTGATGTCTACTTTGGATATCTCCGGGATATCCTCGATCCGTTCTTCGAGCAGATCGGCAAAGCGTTTCAGCTCGTTTATGGAATAGTCGCCCGACAGGTTGATGTTGATGATGGGGAATTCGGAAAAGTCGATGTCCATGACAACGGGATCGGCGGGCAGGTCGGAAGGAAGATCCCCCTTTACCCTGTCTACGGCGTCCTTGACATCCTGCAGGGCTTGCTGGATGTCGGTGCCGGGTTCGAACTCGACAAAAATGTCTGAGTTGTCCTGCGAAGAGGTGGACCGGAGTTCACGGATCCCTGTGATGGTATGGATTTCGTTCTCAAGGGGGCGGGTGATCAGGTTTTCCATATCGACCGGCGGATTGCCCGGGTATACGGTTTTTACGAGCACGGTGGGGATCTCTACCTCGGGAAAAAGCTCCTTGGGCAGTGTCCGGTACGAAAGCGTCCCGAATACCGCCACAATGAAGGCGAACAGGAAAATGGTGTTCCTGTTCTGCAGGGCTATGGTGGTGGGCCGGAACTCCCGAACCCCTTTGTTTTCTGTGGTCTCCTGGCTCATGACGTTCAAATTCGCGGGGTTTGTCCTATGGGGGTTCAATCTGTTTCAATGCGGATGGGATCGCCGCTGCTTACACGGTTGTACCCCTTACGTATCAGCAGGTCGCCCGGTTTGAGGCCGCTTTCCACCAGGGTTTTTCCCTCCCCATCGGCACCCCGGTCGATGTAGGTTTTTTCAGCCACCATCAGCCCTTCGCGTTCTCTTGCGGTAAATACATAGTGTCCCTGGTTGTCGTATCCGATGAGTATGGAAGGGACAACAACGGCATCCGGAATGTGGAAGGTGCGCACGCTGACCCTGGCCATCATATTGGGCTTCAAACGGCCGTTGCTGTTTGCGATGCGCAACTGCATCCTGAATGAGCGGCTTTCGGGATGGATGGTATGGCCCACACGGTGCACGGGAACGTGCATTTCCACATCGGGGTAGGAGGGAAAGCGAAGCAGCACGGAGTCGCCCTCATGCACATACCGAAGGTATGCTTCCGAAATGTCGGCGTTCACGTACAACTGATCCAGGCTAACGATCTGCATCAGGGGAGTTCCCGGCATGGCCAGTTCGCCCTCTTTGAGTATGATCTCGTCAACAAAACCGTCAATGGGCGCGCGCAGCTCGGCCAGGTCGAGTTGAGACTGCAGTGTTTGCAGCCTGCCCTGTAGTGATTCAACATTGTTTTTTGCTTCCAGGTATTGGATCTCGCTGCCGATCTCCTGCCTCCACAACCGCTGTTGCCTTTCGTATACGGTTTGTGCCAGCTGCAGGCTTGTTTTGACTTCTTCGATGTTGCTTTCCATAACCCCGGTTGCCAGCCGTGCCAAAACCTGCCCCTGTCTTACCGGATCGCCCTTGTTTACATAGATGCGTTTCAGGTGTCCGTTGATTTCGGGGCTGATGGTGGCCTTGTTCACGGCTTCGGCTGTTGCGCTTACCGTAAAGAAATTCTGAAATGTTTGCTGTTCAACAGTGTCTGCCGTGACCGGGATAACGGCATTCCGCCCGGTATGTTCCCCCCTGGCGATCAATTGCCGTTCCAGTTCGTTCACCTTGGTTGCAAGGGTGTTGATCTCCTCGCGGTAGGCCGAGATCTGTTGGCGGATTGCATCCGGCCCGTCTGCTTCATCACCGCCCTGTCCGGCGCAGGACGGAGCAAACAGAAGGATAGCGAGAAATACGGCTGCAGCGTATGCAGACCGGCTTGTTCCGTATTGTTTGAGCATGTAGCGTGTATTCATCGTCATAATTTGTTTCTGTTTGCTTTGCGCCGCTCGTTCAGGAAAGGCTCAGAAAGACCCTTCCAGCCTTCCCAGCGCACGTTCTATGTCATTTTGCGCATTGAGTACGTTAAAGACTGAGCTGTAATAATTGGCCTGGGTGGTCAGCAGCTGTTCGTTCGCCTGGGTAAGCTCGAGGCTCGTTGCCATGCCCTCGGTATACATGATCCGCGTACGCTGGTAGATACGCTCGGCCAGTTCCAGATTGCTCTTTTCGCCCTGGTATTGTTCACGGGCTGTGCGGTAGTTGGCTAAAGCTTCTTCCTTTTGCAGCAACAGGGCATTGCGCATCTCTTCGCGGGCAATATGCGATTTTTCGAGTTCCAGCCTTGCCTGCTGTGTGCGCGATGAGCGGAGTCCACTGGAAAATACCGGGATGTTCAGATTGACGGCAAAATAGGTGGAGGGGAACCAGGGGCGCTGGCTGTCGAAAAAGTCGAAGGCATCGCGCATGGCCATTTCCTGCCGGACAAAAGAGGCCGACAGCGAAGGCAGGAAAGCCGATTGCTCCCTGCGCAGTTCCATAAGCCGCATGTTCTCCTGCAGCCGGGCTATCCGGTAGTCGACATGGTATTCGTGATCGAACAGGGTTTCGGCTTCCAAAATGCCGGTGCTGCGGCTGTGCAACTCTTCCAGTTGGTCGGTAAGCAGCAGCGGCCGGTCAAGTTCCATGCCGATCTGGAACTTCAAGAGATCGAGGGTTATCTTATATTGCCGCTCAAGAGCCGCAAGCCTGTTCCCGATAATGCTCACCACAAGCTGCAACTGGTCTGCATTGATGGGATCGGTAAGCCCTTCTTGCTTCATTTGTTGGGTTTCGTAAAGCATCTGCTCCATATTCCGGAGGTTTTGCCTTACAATATCCTGGTTTTCATGGGCAAGAAGGACCAGCAGGTAGGTCTCGGTAACGGTGTTTCTGATTTCCAGTTGTGACCGCTGAATACGTTGCCGGGCAAGGTCGCGGTAGATCCTCGCTGCCCTGAGTCCCACAATGTATTGTCCGTCAAAGATCAGTTGGTTTACCGATGCCGTTGCGGTCAGGTTGTGCTCGGTGCCGAAGCGGATCTCTTCGAACTCTCCGGGTTCGCCTCCGAAGAATTCGGCCGGAACAAGCGATGTGGGAATGTCCAGGTAGTAATTGTAGCCCACTGAGGCGCTGATCTGCGGCAGGCCGGTGGCGGTGGTTTCCCGTATCTGTTTTCCGGCAATCGACAGATCGGCCTGTGCCCGGCGCATCCCATAGCTGTTTTCCAGGGCATAGTCCCTGGCCTGCCCGAGGCTCAGACTAAGGGTAAGGCTGGTGTCGGCCGGGTGGTTCCGGGCACTCAGACCGGGGCTGTGAAACAAAGGGAACAGGCCGATGATCAGGAACAAAACAGCGGTTCGCATGAATACATGGGTTATATGATTGTTCATTAAACCCATGAAAGCGGTAAATGTTTATCCGCTTGCAGAGTCTTTTTGAGTGAAACTGCGGCGGTTATCATAGGTAAATCCTGGAAAAAAATAGTTCACCGGGCAAACTATTGCCGGGCAGGAAGGAAGCAAAAAACTATCTTTGTTTAAGATTCAAAACACATATGAATATATCTATTGATAATGTACTGTTAATCGGTTCTTTTTTGCTGCTTGTCAGCATTATAGCAGGGAAGACTTCGTACAGGTTCGGAGTGCCCACCCTGGTGTTATTTCTCGGCATCGGTATATTGGCAGGTACAGAGGGTATTGGTGGGATTCATTTTGACAATCCTGAAATTGCGCGTTTTATCGGTGTTGTTTCCCTGTGCTTTATCCTTTTCTCCGGCGGGCTCGATACGCATTGGCCGACCATTAAACCTTGTTTTTGGCCTGGTTTTTCGCTTTCTACCCTCGGGGTGCTGCTGACAGCGATCTCCCTGGGAACTTTTGTCTGGCTGGTCACGGATTTTTCACTCTATGAAGGCTTGCTCCTCGGGGCGATTGTTTCATCCACAGATGCGGCAGCCGTATTTTCCATACTGAGATCCAAAAATCTGGCATTGAAAAGCAACCTGAGATCTACCCTTGAATTTGAAAGCGGCAGCAACGACCCTATGGCGTATGTACTGACAATCGCATTTCTTTCCCTGGTGCTTCATCCTGATATGGGCCTGTTCTCTGTAGCCCCGCTTTTTCTGATGCAGATGGCCATTGGGGGGATTGCCGGATTTTTGTTCGGAAAGCTGAGCAAGCTGATGATCAACAGAATTCGACTCGATTACGAAGGGCTGTACCCGGTACTTGTTATCGGTTTGATGTATCTTACTTTTTCGGCCACAAATTTCATACAGGGCAACGGATTTCTGGCCGTATACATTTGCGCTGTTTACCTGGGCAATCACGACCTGATCCACAAGAAAACCATCATGAAAGTTTTTGATGGTTTGGCCTGGTTGTTTCAGATCGTACTCTTTGTGACGCTGGGTTTGCTTGTGTTTCCATCGCAAATTTTACCGGTTGTTGGCATTGGAATGCTCATATCGGGTTTTCTGATTTTTATAGCCCGGCCGGTAAGTGTTTTGCTCAGCCTTGCTTTTTTCCGGATGAAGCTCAGGAACCGGCTGTACATCTCCTGGGTCGGACTCAGGGGGGCGGTACCTATTGTTTTTGCCACATATCCGTTGCTGGCCGGTATTGAAAAGGCAAGCATGATATTCAACATTGTTTTTTTTGTTTCCGTCACTTCGGTAATCATTCAGGGCACCACCCTGCCCGTCGTGGCCAAGTGGATGCATGTGGCACTTCCCGGGCGTGTGAAACGCCGTGTCCCCAGTGATCTGATTTTGTCCGACCGGGCAAAAACTTCAATAGCCGAGGTGGTCATACCAGCGGACGGCTATGCGGCAGATAAAAAGGTTGTCGACCTGCATTTCCCATCCATGGCCATCATTGCCATGATCAAACGCGGCAACCAATACATTACGCCCTCCGGCTCCACCAGGATAGAAGCCGGGGACAAGCTGATCATCCTTTCTGAGACACGGGAAGGCCTGGAAGAAGTGTACGACTGCCTGAAAATATAGGTGCCGGTTATGGTTCCGCTGCCGTTACCCTTCATGGAAGCATTCCTGGTGATTCATAGCTGACGGGTCCTGTCAGCAAATGTCCCAGCATCGTGCTGCCCCTGGTTAACAGACATATGGGTTTAACCCAACCAGCCAACAAGACGAAGAGGATGGCTGGGGTGGGATCATTTCATTTGAACATGCCTGCATGGCAAAACAGGGATTTCCCTGCATATATGCAGTGGTTATGATCGACCGGCCCAATATGCCGTTTCGGAAACGGCCTGCGCCGGATGAGGCCGTTCAAGGGCTGTTTGATCGGGATGCACATTCAGGGGTCATGACCCAGGCAACCTCATCCACCGTGGCTTAGACCGAAGAAAAGATCCCGTTTACCGTTATGATGACCGGTATCGCGGCCAATACCCCGCTTAGTGTACATGCTCTTCCATTGGC
>PWJC01000150.1 GCA_003560165.1 Bacteroidales bacterium | reverse complement strand
TTAAACTCTTAAACCCATCACTATTCGGTCTTCGGTCTTCCGGCTCACGGAATTACATAAACCAACATACAATGAACAGCCTTGAACAAACTCTGGTAAAGCGGCGCAATATATACAGCGACATGGCGGAGACCGTATCGTCCGGGTTGCAGGCGGTAAGGAAGGAGGGCATCAGGGAATGCCTGAGTGGTTTTCAGAATAATTCCCACCGCCTTGAGGATGTGGGCACGGTGCGCGGCATCCGCTTCATCAACGACTCAAAGGCCACTAATGTGAACGCCACCTGGTTTGCCCTTGAAATCATCAACAACCCCATCATCTGGATAGCCGGGGGGCAGGACAACGGAAACGACTACGGGATGCTTTTGCCCCTGGTGCAGCAAAAGGTGAAGGCGCTGGTATGCCTCGGCACCGACAACACCCGGCTGACGGGGTTTTTCCGCGGCAAGATCGAACAGATAGTGGAAGTGGGGCGTGCCAGGGAGGCCGTGATGGCCTCTTACATTGCCGGAAGGCCGGGCGATGTGGTGCTGTTGTCGCCCGCCTGTGCAAGTTTCGATTTGTTTGACAACTACGCCGACCGCGGCAATCAGTATAAACAAGCGGTATACGAATTATAAACCATGGCTGAACGAAACACAAATCTTCTTGGGCTGAGAATTCGGGGCGACAGGATTATCTGGATGGTGGTGATCATACTGTATGTCTTTTCCATCCTGGCCGTGTACAGCTCAACGGGAACCCTGGCCTACCGCTTCAGGGCCGGGAACACCGAATATTACCTGCTCAAGCACATGGTCATCATCGCGCTTGGGCTGGGGCTTATGTACCTTGCGCACAACATCAGGTACGTCTATTACTCGCGGATCTCCCAGCTGGCGCTTTACGTAGCCGTTCCCCTGCTGGTATTTACCCTGTTCAGAGGCACCACCATCCACGAGGCCAGCCGCTGGATCACCCTCCCCATTGTCAACCTAAGCTTCCAGAGTTCGGACATCGCCAAGCTGGCCATCATCATCTACCTGGCCAGGCTGCTCACCCGCAAACAGGAGATGATCGCAGATTTCAACAAGGCCTTTGTGCCCCTGATCGTACCGGTAATCCTTGTCTGCGGCCTGATCATGCCGGCCAACTTCTCAACAGCCGCCGTGCTGTTTATATCCTGTGTTGCGCTGATGTTTATCGGAAGGGTAAGGATGAAATACATCGCTGCGCTTACCGGGATCAGCCTGGGAGGCGCCCTGCTGTTTGTCCTGATGCTCATGCTGGTGTCTGACGGCGGAAGGGTCTACACCTGGCAAAGCAGGATCACCAACTTTGTTTCCAGCGAAAATACCGACACCTACCAGGCCGATCAGGCAAAGATCGCCATTGCTACCGGCGGGGGGATGGGCAAGCTGCCGGGCAACTCCACACAGCGCAATTTCCTGCCCCAGGCCTATTCCGATTTCATCTACGCCATCATCATCGAAGAATACGGCCTGGCGGGAGGCTTTACGGTGGTATTGCTTTACATGATATTGCTTTACAGGGGCATACGCATTGCCCACAAAAGCCCAGGCACCTTCGGGGCATTGCTGGCCGCCGGGCTGAGTTTCAGCCTGGTATTCCAGGCCATGATCAACATGGCCGTGGCCGTAAACCTGTTGCCGGTTACGGGACAGCCCCTTCCCCTGGTCAGCATGGGGGGTACCTCATTGTGGTTCACCAGCCTGGCCATCGGCATCATTCTGAGCGTAAGCCGCAGCATTGAAGGAGAAGAAGTAGTAGAAGGAGAAAAAAACAATTATGAAAAAACACCTGCAAGCACACAGGTCGCTTAAGTTCGTGATTGCCGGCGGAGGAACCGGCGGTCATGTATTCCCGGCCATCGCCATCGCCAGGGCCCTGAAAAAACAGGCCGGGGATGCCCGCATCCTCTTTGTCGGGGCCAGGGGGCGTTTGGAGATGACCAAGGTGCCGGAAGCGGGCTTTCACATCATCGGACTGGAGATGGCAGGGCTGCAACGGAGGTTATCGTGGAAAAACCTGCTGCTGCCCTTCAAACTGGCCAAAAGCCTGGGTGGGTCCAAAGCCATTGTGAAACGCTTCAGACCCGATGTGGTGATCGGCGTAGGGGGTTACGTCAGCGGGCCTGTGTTGTGGGCAGCGGCCGGGCAGCATATCCCGGTGATGATACAGGAGCAGAATTCCTATCCCGGCCTTACCAACCGCATCCTGGCCAAAAAAGCGGCCAGGATCTGTGTGGCCTATGAGGGGATGGAAAGGTATTTCCCGAAAGAGAAGATCTACCTCACCGGCAACCCGGTCAGGCAGGAGGTAACAGATACCGGTGGCAAGCATCAGGAGGCCCTGGACCATTTCGGATTGTCGGCCACCAGACCGGTACTGCTGGTTACAGGGGGCAGCCTGGGGGCGACCACCATCAACCAGAGCATCCATGCCGGGTTGCAGTTTTTTGTCCGGAAGGGCATACAGCTTATCTGGCAGACCGGGAAAGCTTATGCCCCGACAGCACAAAAAGCAGCAGCTGCCACAGGAGACAAAGGCATCCGGGTGCTGCCCTTCATCGACCGGATGGACTATGCCTATGCAGCGGCCGGGGTGGTGGTGAGCCGCGCCGGGGCGATCGCCGTTTCGGAGATCGCGGCTGTAAAAAAACCGGCCATCCTCATCCCTTCGCCCAATGTGGCCGAAGACCATCAAACCAAGAACGCCCTGGCCCTGGTAAACCACCATGCCGCCATACTGGTCAGGGATGAGGAAGCCATCGACAGGCTGGGAGAAGTGGCGGCAGAGTTGGTATTTGACGAAGAAAAAAAACACCGCCTCCGCGAAAAGATCGCCGGCATGAGTTACCTCAACGCAGCAGATGCGATCGCGGGGATGGCCCTGGGGCTTGTTGGAAAAGGCAAATAGAAGTTAAGGGAGCACAACAGAACCATGCACGACATCGGCCAAATAGAACATATTTATTTCCTGGGGATCGGGGGCATCGGCATGAGTGCCCTGGCCAGGTATTTCCATACCCGGGGAGTTCATGTGGCCGGCTACGACAAAACACCCTCTCCCATCACCCGGGCCCTGGAGGAAGAAGGCATCGGGGTGGCCTATGAAGACGATGTGGCCTTACTGACCCAGGATCCGCAGCTGGTGGTCTACACCCCTGCCGTGCCGAAAAGCATCCGGTTGTTTCGTCACCTCGACGCCCTGGGCATTCCCCTGCGCAAACGGGCCGAAGTGCTGGGCATGATCTCGCGCAACATCCCCACCATTGCCATTGCCGGCACCCATGGAAAGACCACGGTCAGCGCCATGCTGACCCATATCCTGAAGGTGGCCGGAATTCCCTGCACCGCCTTTTTGGGGGGCATCAGCACCAACTACAACACCAATTACCTGGGCGAGGCCAGTCCGCAATGGCTGGTTGCCGAAGCCGACGAATACGACCGTTCCTTCCACCACCTCTCGCCAAGGATGGCGCTGATCACTGCCATCGATGCCGACCACCTCGATGTATACGGCAGCTACGAAAAACTGCTGGACTCCTTTTCCGGCTTCGCCAGGCTGATCTCTCCCGGAGGCACGCTGACAGCAAAAAAGGGGATCGCCGGCCGCATCGGCTTTGAAGGGACCCTGGTCGAATACCACCCCGCAGAGGATGCCGATTATTGCCTGAGTAAGGCAAGGGTAAGCCAGGGAGCCTACCATGCTGCCATCGGGGGGCGTCTGCGCACCGGCGAAATCAGGCTCGGCCATCCCGGCAGGCACAACCTGGAAAATGCGCTTGCGGCAGCGGCCATGGCCCACCAGATAGGGGTCAATGCCCCATATATCGAAAAGGCCCTGGAAAGCTTCCTGGGTGTCAAACGCCGTTTCGAGATCTGCCTGCGCACCGAAAAAACGGTGTACATCGACGACTACGCCCACCACCCCGAAGAAATACGTGCCTGCATCGCATCGGTCAGGGAGTTATGGCCCGGAAGAAAACTTACCGGCATCTTCCAGCCCCATCTCTATTCGAGGACCAGGGATCTGGCCGATCAGTTTGCCGAAAGCCTTTCGATGCTCGACGCCCTGATCCTTCTTGACATTTACCCAGCCAGGGAGTTGCCCATCGAAGGGGTCAGTGCGGAAATGTTGCTCGAAAGGGTGAGGCTGAAAGAGGCCAGGCTTTGCAAAAGGGAGGAGTTGCTCGATGTGGTGAAAAACGAGGACCACCAGGTGCTGCTGACTATGGGGGCGGGCGATATCGACCGCTTTGCAGCTCCCATTGCTGAAATACTTAAAAACAAGGCATTGTCATGATAATAAAAGCCCTGCAACTGCTTCTGCTTGTCCTGCTCGCCTCAGCGATGGCCCTGCTGCTGGGCGCTGCCCGCGAGCAGAATGCCAGCACCCTGTGCACCCGCTTCGACATCAGCACAAACAGCCGCAGCGGCAACCAGTTTGTCAGGCCCGAAACCATCAGGCAGATCCTTTACCAACGTCTGGACACCCTGGAGGGGAAACCGGTCAGCCGGGGGCTGCTCAAAACCATCAAAAAGACCCTCGAATCTGTGCCATACGTCGAAAGGGCCCATGTATACCGGACCATCGACGGCAGTCTCCGGGCCAGCATCACCCAGCGCGACCCCATGATGCGCATTATCAACAACCGCAACGAGAGTTTCTACGTCGATACCGGGGGGCGGCTTTTTCCCCTGTCTGACGAACACACCGCCCGGGTCATAATCGCCACGGGGCATATTCCCCTCGACTATGCGGCCGGAGCCTGCCTTATTGACCGGGGCAGCCAGGTTCATCCCGGCGAGGCCCGGGCCATGGCAGCACTGTACGAAGTTTCGGCCTTTATCGCCGGCGATCCTTTCTGGAAAGCCTTTATCGACCAGATCGTGGTGCTTCCGAACGGCAAATTCGAACTGATCCCAAAAAACGGGATACACACCATTGAGTTCGGCGACGCACAGCAGATGGAAGAGAAGTTCGCCAAACTCAGGCTGTTTTACAGGCACGGCTTGTCGAAAGTGGGCTGGCAACATTACAAAAGGGTGAATGTGGAATTCAATCAACAGATCGTTTGTTCAATACATTAAGACATATTATATGGAATCTTCAGAAATCATCGTAGGATTGGATATCGGCTCAACCAAGATCGCCTGCATTGTCGGTCGCAAGAACGAATACGGCAAAGTGGAGATCCTCGGCCTGGGGAGGGCCGATTCCCTTGGCGTGAACCGCGGCGTTGTCGAAAACATACAGAACACCGTCAATTCGATCGAAAAAGCCGTATCCGAAGCCAGCCAGGCTTCGGGAGTGGAGATCCACGTAGCCAATGTGGGCATCGCCGGCCAGCATATACGCAGCCTTCAGCACCGGGGGAACATCATGCGCAACTCCATTGACGAGGAGATCTCCCAGGAAGACATCGACAGCCTGGTCGGGAACATGTACAAACTGGCCCTGCCCCCGGGCGAAGACATCATCCACGTCATTCCCCAGGAATTCATCATCGACGGACAGCAAGGCATACGAGAGCCCATCGGCATGGCCGGCAACTGCCTCGAAGCAAACTTCCACATCATCACCGGAAAGGTGGCGGCGGCCAGGAATATCGAAAAATGCGTCAGCAAGGGGGGGCTCGAAATTTCAGACATGATACTCGAACCCCTGGCATCGGCAGAGGCCGTGCTGAGCGACCAGGAAAAGGAGGCCGGGGTGGTGCTGGTAGACATCGGCGGAGGCACTACCGACATGGCAATATTCCAGGATGAGATCATCCGGCATACCGCGGTGATCCCCCTGGGGGGGAATGTAATCACCGACGACATCAAGGAAGGCTGTTCCATCATACGCACCCAGGCCGAGGCACTGAAAAAGAGTTTCGGCTCGGCCCTGGCCAGCGAGAACAAAGAGGAGGAGATCGTGTCGATACCGGGGCTCAAAGGCAGGGAACCCAAGGAGATCTCATTGAAAAACCTGGCCCACATCATCCAGGCCCGCATGGAAGAGATCATCGAGCACGTGTATTACGAAATCAGGACATCGGGTTTCGAAAAAAAGCTCATTGCCGGCATCGTTCTCACCGGCGGGGGCAGCCAGCTCAGGCATGTGGCACAGCTGACCGAATTCATCACCGGCATGGATACCCGCATTGGCTATCCGAACGAGCACCTGGCCAAAACCCCCTCCGGCGAAGTGGGAAGCCCCATGCATGCCACGGGGGTGGGTTTGGTGATCAAGGGTTTCCAGAAAAGCGAATCATTCAGGCAGCAGAAAAAACGCAGCCAGGTAAAAAGTTATCCACAAAAGGAAAGCTTCTTTGATCGGATATTCACCAAAGGAAAAGAGTTCTTTGAGAAGGACAGCGACAGCTAAGCTGTTGAAAACTTTCGGAGCGACAGTCTGCCCTGGAAAAAACAAAACAATTACTTTCATAAATCCATTACCAAATGACAACTGATATGATCCAATTCGACTTGCCAAAAAACCAGTCTTCCATTATCAAAGTGATCGGCGTGGGTGGGGGAGGCAGCAACGCCGTAAACCATATGTTCCGGCAGGGAATAGAAGGGGTTGACTTCATCGTGTGCAACACCGATGCCCAGGCGCTGGATCAGAGTCCGGTTCCCAACAAGATACAGCTGGGGGTCAACCTAACCGAGGGCCGGGGGGCCGGAAGCATTCCCGAAGTAGGAAGGAATGCGGCCATCGAAGACATCGAACGCATCAAGGAAACCCTCGGATCGAACACCAAGATGCTTTTCATTACCGCCGGTATGGGGGGAGGCACCGGAACGGGCGCCGCACCCATTATTGCCAAAGCCTCCAGGGAAATGGGAATACTTACCGTGGCCATTGTGACCATCCCCTTCTCCTTTGAAGGGCGCAAGCGAAAGCAACAGGCAGAGGAAGGCATCCGCGATCTGTCCGAAGGGGTCGACACCCTGCTGATCATCCGCAACGACCGCCTCAGGGAGCTTTACGGCAACCTGTCCGTAACCGAGGCTTTTGCCAAGGCCGACAATGTGCTGACCACCGGGGCAAAGGGCATCGCAGAGATCATTACCCTTACCGGGAACATCAACGTTGACTTTGCCGATGTGCGCACCGTGATGTCGGACAGCGGGGTCGCCATTATGGGCAATGGCAATGCCGAGGGCGAGAACCGCTCGCTTGAGGCCGTGGAGATGGCCTTGTCTTCCCCCCTGCTCAACGACAACCAGATCAGGGGCGCCAAAAACATCCTGCTCAACATCACCAGCGGGATCGATGAGATCCTCATGGACGAGATCACCGAGATCACCGATTTTATCCAGCAGGAAGCAGGCTCTACGGCAGAGATCATCTGGGGGCTGGGCAAGGACGAAAGCCTGGGCAACAAGATCGGGGTGACCCTGGTGGCCACAGGCTTCGGTTCAAATGCCGAGCTGTACGAAGTGGAGCAAAAGCCCGCGAAGAAAAAGGTGGTGAACCTGGATAGTTCCGACTCAAACAAAACCATAGAATGGGACGGGCCCTTTAAAAAAGAAGAGAGCGATGCCCTGGAGGCCGGCAGCCATGGCTTCAGGGTATCGGAAAAAGGCCGGGGCGAAAATTCCCGTACGGGAAAGAAGGAAGAAACCAGCCCGGTACCCGATAACCCCTTCGATCGCTTCAAATTCGATATTGCAGCCCAAACAGCCGATCAGCAAAGCCTGGCCGGTCAGGGAGGCGACGATGTTACGGAAGAGGACAAAGAGCAGATGATCAGAGACAGGGAGTACCGGCTCAAAAGCCTCAGCATCCGGCTGAAGACCCCCGAAGGCCTGGCAGATCTGGAAAAGCAGCCCGCCTACGTCCGAAGGAAGATCAACCTCAGACCGGTACCCTCCAGCGGCGACTCGCAGGTATCGCGCTTCACCCTTAACGAGTCGGGCGAAAAAAAGGTGCAGATAAAGTCGAACAATTCCTTTTTGCACGACAACGTCGACTAGGGTCTGAAGCAAAACTTTTTCATGCGAACCATTTTTTCTTCGTACTTTTGCATCAGTAAGCCATTCAAACTGAACAGGAAAAAATGATTCAACGCCAACACCATCTTCTGGCTGCCCTTACGGCCACCTTCGTACTCATGGTCCTGCTCCTTGCCTCATGCGGAAAGGACGACCCCGACCTGATTGCCGAGAAAGACAGGAAGAAGATCCTCGACTACATCGAAAAACATGAACTCGAAGCCCAGGAACATCCTTCGGGCATCTTTTATGTGGTCGAAAGGGAAGGAAGCGGCAATCACCCGAAAGAAAACTCCGTGGTCAAGATCACCTATACCGGCACCCTGCTCAACGGCGACCTGTTTGACGCCGGTTACGAAAGAAATCTTTATCTGGGGGGGGTGATCCAGGGCTTCAGAGACGGCATCATGCAGTTCCGTCGCGGAGGCAAGGGCCTGATACTCATCCCTTCGGGTTTGGGATACGGGCAATACGCCAGGCAAGGGATCCCCAGGAACTCCGTATTGCTCTTCGAGATCGAGATCATCGACTTTTAACCCATTAGCTTACCTAAAATCCAAGGCCATGGCAAGCAAGAAAAACCTGAAAAAGGACATCAATTACCTGACTGATGAGGTGATCGGCACCTGCCTGATGCACGAGCAGATGCAATCTGCGAAAAATCAGGAGGAAATCGACGGCCTGATCGAGGAAATGCTTTTATTCAGGGAAGAGTTGATTGAAAAGCTCAACAATCCCCCGACCGGCGAAAACAAAAAAAGCTTAAAGGATTATTACCGAACGCTCTATGGCGAACTCCTGGAAAAGGTCAACGACACCTTCGGGAAATTAAACGCCATCACGGAATAAACGGGCCGGGTCATTCGTTCATAAAGGGCGCAGCAGCGCCTTTTTTGATATCTGCCCCTTAGCCTTGCCGGGCAGACAACCTCGCCATTGCTGGCATTTTATTCAGGCATTATTACTACCTTAATCCGGATGAGAAACAAAAAACAAGGAAACAGAACACCCCGGCCCCCAAAATCAGGGGGCAGGCGGGCCTCCGCCCCGGGAAGCCGTTCGACCCGCCTCACGCCATCCGGACCAACCCGGAAAAAACCCCCGGCCAAATCACAACCGGCCGGAAAAGCCCCACCGGCAGGCAGGCCCTCAGCGGCAGGCAGAACCTCAGCGGCAGGCAGAACCTCAGCGGCAGGCAGAACCTCAGGGGCAGGCAGAACCTCAGGGGCAGGCAGAACCTCACCCAGGCAACAGCCCGGCCGGCCAACCGCCCGGAAGCAGATCGCTTCGCCGCCCGACCCCCGAATCCGCCTCAACAAATACATTGCCAACGCAGGGGTATGCTCCCGGCGGGAGGCCGACACCCTGATCGAAGCCGGGGCCATTACCGTAAACGGTAAAATTGTAAAGGAAGTGGGTACCAAGGTCATGCCGGGCGATGTAGTGATGTACGGCACACAGAAGCTGTTCCACGAAAAAAAAGTGTATGTGCTGCTGAACAAGCCCAAGGATTACATCACCACCTCCGACGATCCGCAGCAGCGCAAAACCGTGCTGCACTTACTGGGCAATGCCTTTAAGGAAAGGCTATACCCGGTGGGCAGGCTCGACAGGAACACCACCGGTGTGCTGCTGCTTACCAACGACGGGGAACTGACCAAAAAACTGACCCACCCCAAACACGGGGTCAAGAAACTTTACCACGTAAAACTCGACAAGCCCTTGTCGGCCAACGATATCCAGGAGATCGCCAGGGGTGTGAAACTGGACGACACCACGGTGCATCCCGACCAGATTGCCTACGCAAACGAGGACAACCGCAAGGAGGTGGGCATCGAGGTCCACTCAGGCCAGAACCGGGTGATACGGCGGATATTCGAACACTTCGGTTACAAGGTCGAAAAACTCGACCGGGTCACCTTTGCCGGGCTAACCAAGAAAGATCTGCCGCGCGGGAAATGGCGGCATCTGACCGATAAGGAAGTAAGTTATTTGAAAATGCTTGGATAAGAACACTATGAAAAGTCAGGCGTCGCAAAACAGGCAAATGGCAAAACAGTTTATCCGGCTGGCGGCCATCAGCGGGGCCATATTTGTTCTTGCCCTGCTTATCGTGTTGAGCCTCCTTGGCTGGGCTTACCAGGACCGGATCAAAAGCGCCTTTCTCGAAGGCCTGAACAAAAACCTCGACACCGGGACGCAGGTGGGCGAACTCCAGCTGAGCCTCGTCAGAAACTTTCCCATGGCATCGTTGGCATTTTACGGGGTGCGCATCGACCAGGCAGGAACCGGTGCCGGCAGCCAGGCCCTGCTGGAGGCAAAGACCATCCGGCTGCAGTTCAACCTGATCGACATCCTGAAAAAGGATTACACCGTAAAGCATGTGTTTGTTTCGGAAGGCAGTTTTCGCCCGGCCGTATTGCAGGACGGCGAACCCAATTACATCTTCTGGAAAACCGGACAGGCTTCCGGGCAGGACCCCTTCCGCTTCGATCTGCAAAGGGTGCTTTTGCAAGACATGGAGATCGTATTCACGCATCACGACCACGATCATCATCTCGAACTGCATACCGAAAGCCTGCAGATGGGCGGGCAATTCTCTCCAGCTTCGACCCAACTCTCGGCCAGGGGCCGCTTGCAGGCAGGCGAGATCAGACTGGGGGGCAACAAGCTGCCCGCCGGCATGCCCCTGGAGGTGGATCTTGCCATGCAGTTCAGTGGCAACGATTACCTTTATATCCGGCAGGGGAAGCTGGGGTTCAATGGCCACCTGCTCAGCCTGCAGGGCGGATTCAGCCGTCTCGACAGCGGCATGGAAGTGGATGTGGCCATCACCGGGCAAAACCTGGAGCTCGGGGCCCTGCTCGACGACCTGAGCGATTTCCTGCCCCGCGATCTCAAGCCTCACAGGGCCTCGGGCCGGCTCGGGATCGAAGCTTCGATAAGCGGTCCCTTCTCGCCAACCGACTACCCCTGGGTGACCGCCAGCTTTCGCCTGGAAAACGGCGAAATCCAGCACCGGCCGGGAGAAATCCACATGAAGGCCCTGACCCTGAGCGGGCAGTACACCAACGGACCACAGCGGAACAAGGCCGGCAGCCGCCTCGACATCGTACAGATCGACACCCGCACCGAACAGGGCCGGTTCAGCGGAAGGTTCAGCATCGCCAATTTTGCCCGCCCCAGGATTTCGCTCAAGATGATCGCCGATCTGGAAACCGCCGACCTTGTCGGACTGCACGCCACGGAGGCCATCGCTGCCACTGGGGGCAGGGTGCGCATGGATGTGGTGTTCGAAGGGCAGATGAGTGAGCCGGACCGCTTTACCCGCAACGACCTGCTGGCAGCCACCCTTTCGGGGCAGCTTGAGTTCGAACAAGTACTGATCAGGATGGCCGGCAACCCCCATGCCTACCACGGCATCAACGGCAAAATGCGGTTTAGCGACAACCACCTGGTGGTCGAGGAGCTTACGGGCATGGCGGGGGTGAGCGATTTTGAACTGTCGGGCTTTATGAGCAATGTACTGCCCTTCCTCTTCATTCCGGCCCAGCAACTGCATATCAACGCCAGCCTTCGTTCGGACCACATCGACCTCG
The DNA here is from genome assembly GCA_003560165.1 of Bacteroidales bacterium. GTDB lineage: Bacteria > Bacteroidota > Bacteroidia > Bacteroidales > UBA7960 > PUPG01. Next base: position 1,274 of record PWJC01000150.1, on the reverse strand, counting down.
ACCAGTGGCTGCAGCACAGCGTGAGCGAGGCCGACACCACCTACCGACTCCGTTTCCCTGCCCACCTCAGCATGAAGCTGCAGGCTGATGTGGGCAGGATCAACTTCCGGCGGTTCGAGGCGATGAACATCAGGGGCACCACCAGCCTGAACGACCGCCGCTTTCTGGCAGAAAATCTGCAATTCGACACCATGGAGGGGGAGGTACAGCTCGAAGGGGTGATCGACGGCAGCACCCCCGACCGCATCGCCATGGCATGCAATGCCAGGCTGCACCTGGTCGACATCCACCAATTGTTTTACCAGACGGGCAATTTCGGTCAAACGGGCATCACCGACCAGAACATCCATGGCAGGGTAACTGCCGACCTGCATTTTGCCGCACACTGGAGTCCTGAGCTGGAGATCGACTGGAGCACCATGGAAACCATGGCCAGGCTGAAAGTCGAGAACGGACGCCTGGTTAACTTTTCGCCCCTGCTGGCCCTTTCGGGCTTCCTTCGGGTCGGCGACCTCTCAGATGTGACCTTTTCCACCCTCGAAAACCAGATCCACATCAAAAACAGGGAGGTGGTGATCCCCGATATGGAAATCAGGTCGAGCGCCCTCAACCTGCAGCTTTCGGGCCGGCACAGCTTCGAGAACGAGATCGACTACCGCCTTCAGGTGCTTCTGTCCGACCTGCTGGCCAGAAACCACCGCGAACGAAGGAACCCCCAGGAACAGTACGGGGAGATCATCGACGACGGACTGGGCCGCACCACCCTCTTCCTCAAGCTGAGCGGGACTACCCACGACCCGGTGTTCAGTTACGACTACCGGGGCGTACGGGAGAAGCTCCGCGACGATCTCCGGAGCGAACGCCGGAACCTGGCCGACATCCTCCGCCGCGAATTCAGCTTCCTGTCGCGGCAGCAGCCCGATACCCTCGAACAACCCCTCAGCGAACGGGAACAGCAAATGCAGCGCCTGAAAAAACAGGAACAGGGGCGGTTTGTGATCGAGTGGGAGGAATTTTAAGGAAGAAGATAGAAGGTAGAAGGTGGAAGGTAGAAGGTAGCAGGTAGTAGGTAGTAGGTAGGAAGAAGAAAGTTGAAAAGTTGAAGAGTTGAAGAGTTGAAGAGTTGAAGAGTTGAAGAGTTGAAGAGTTGAAGAGTTGAAAAGTTGAAGAGTTGAAGAGTTGAAGAGTTGAAGAGTTGAAGAGTTGAAGAGTTGAAGAGTTGAAGAGTTGAAGAGTTGAAGAGTTGAAGAGTTGAAGAGTTGAAGAGTTGAAGA
>PWJC01000083.1 GCA_003560165.1 Bacteroidales bacterium | reverse complement strand
TGCTTCAGATGGAGCACCTGAACTATGCGGCCGGGCTTCCGCCTTTTTTGCGAGGACCTTACAGCACCATGTACGTAATGAAGCCCTGGACAGTTAGGCAATATGCCGGTTTCTCCACCGCAGAGGAGTCCAATGCCTTTTACCGCCGCAACCTGTCGGCAGGCCAGAAGGGCCTGTCTGTGGCCTTCGACCTGGCCACCCATCGCGGTTACGACTCCGACCACGAAAGGGTGATCGGCGATGTCGGCAAGGCCGGGGTTGCCATCGACTCCGTTCTCGACATGAAGATTCTCTTCGACGACATCCCCCTGGACAAGATGTCGGTATCCATGACCATGAACGGCGCCGTACTGCCGGTCATGGCCTTCTATATCGTAGCCGCCGAAGAACAGGGCGTCTCCCTGGAGCAGCTGAGCGGAACCATACAGAACGACATCCTGAAGGAATTCATGGTGCGCAACACCTATATTTACCCTCCCCTGCCCTCGATGAAGATCATCGCCGACATTTTCGAGTTCACCTCCCAAAAAATGCCCAGGTTCAACTCCATATCGATCAGCGGCTACCATATGCAGGAAGCCGGGGCCACCTGTGATATCGAGCTGGCCTATACCCTGGCCGACGGACTGGAATACCTGCGCGCCGGGATCAACGCCGGCATGGACATCGACGCGTTTGCACCCAGTCTTTCGTTTTTCTGGGCCATTGGCATGAACCATTTCATGGAGATCGCCAAGATGCGGGCAGCAAGGATGCTGTGGGCCAAACTGGTGAAACAGTTCAATCCGAAAAATCCGAAATCCCTTGCCCTGCGCACCCATTCGCAGACCTCGGGATGGAGCCTTACCGAACAGGACCCCTTCAACAACGTGACCCGTACCTGCGTGGAGGCCATGGGGGCGGTACTGGGGCATACCCAATCACTCCACACCAACGCCCTGGATGAGGCCATTGCCCTGCCCACCGATTTTTCGGCGCGCATTGCACGCAACACCCAGCTGTTCATCCAGGAGGAAACCAACGTAACCCGGGCCATCGATCCATGGGCCGGCTCCTATTATGTGGAAGCCCTCACCCACGAGATCGCACACCGCGCCTGGAAGCACATCCGTGAGATCGAAGACCTGGGCGGCATGGCCAAGGCCATCGAAACCGGGGTGCCAAAGATGCGTATCGAAGAGGCCTCGGCGCGCAAACAGGCCCGAATCGACAGCGGAAAGGACATCATTGTGGGGGTAAACAAATACCGCCTCGAAAAAGAGGATCCCATCGACATTCTCGATGTGGACAACACCTCGGTACGCACAGCCCAGATCAGGAGGCTGGAGCAACTCCGCGCCGGACGCACTAGCGAAGCGGTACAATCGGCACTGGATGCCATTACCAGGGCCTGCGAAACAGGGCAGGGCAACCTGCTCGAACTGGCCGTTGATGCAGCCCGCAAACGGGCCTCCCTGGGGGAGATCTCAACGGCATGCGAAAAAGTGTTTGGCCGCTACCAGGCCGTTATCCGCTCAATTTCAGGAGTATATTCTATGGAGATCGCAAACAACGACAGCTTTGCCAAAGCCAGGGCTATGGCCGACGACTTTGCCCGTCTGGAGGGACGGCGTCCCCGCATCATGATCGCAAAAATGGGACAGGACGGCCACGACCGGGGTGCCAAGGTGGTGGCCACAGCCTATGCCGACATTGGTTTTGATGTGGATATGGGCCCTCTGTTCCAGACCCCGAAAGAGGCCGCCCGGCAGGCCGTTGAGAACGATGTACACATTGTGGGGGTATCGAGCCTGGCCGCCGGCCACAAGGTACTGGCCCCCCAGATCATCAACGAGCTGAACAAACTCGGCCGCGACGACATCATGGTCATCGTGGGCGGGGTCATTCCGCCTCAGGACTACCAGTTCCTCTATGATGCCGGCGTGGTGGGCATCTTTGGTCCCGGCACCGTCATTGCTGAGGCAGCCATCAAGATGTTGTCGATACTGCTCGAATCGAGAAAGGAGTAAGGACATCCCAACAGCTTGCCGCATGCCCCAACCGGTTAAAAAACCCGCCTGGCGAACTGCCAGGCGGGTTTTTCCGATACAGGGAACTGCCGATGCCTATTTCTTCACCAACTTGTACCTGAACGTGGTCTCTTGTCCGGCAACGACCACGGCGCGACCGCCAAGTCTGCCAAGGCGGCTTGTCAGCTCCGACACCAAATAGGTATCCCTGCCCCATACGCTCACATCCTCCACCAGACCCTCGCTGTTGGTCCGGATCACCACATTCACGCTGCCCGGCCGTGCGCTCCCGCCCAGCGCGGCCAGCTCGCTCCGCAACACAGATTCAATGGGAGGCGAAACCACGGGAGTGGTTTGTGCGAAAGCGGGAACCTCCCTTCTGCCGGTTTCAAACACCAGGCGGTACCGGTTCAGACTGCCTGCATCAGCCACGGCTCCCCGGAGCTGCCGCCGAAGCTCTGATTCAACATAGGCCGAAAGATGGGGTTTGCTCCCCCACACCTTCAACTCCTCAATCTCACCGGCCTCGTTGGCCAGTGCCGCGATCCGCACAGTGCCGGTGATGTTCCAGTCTTCGCCGAAGGTCGGGTAACCGATGGCCCGGACAATGCGTTCGAGCTCCTGCCCGGAGTCAGCGGGCCGGGCAGAAAGGGCCTGCGCCCCTGCCAGCAACACGGCCAGCAAAGTGGCCAATGTCATCGTTCTTGTTTTCATGGTTCTTGTTTTCATGGTTGTTGTTTTTAATACATAAAACGTTTTCAGGGTTACGTCTATTCCATATCCAAATTCATGCCAAAGATGCAATCAACCTCAATAAGTAAGCCGGCAACCAATCGGGTGGTTTTGCCAGACCCCTCTGTTTTCAGGCGGTTGACGAATAAAAAAAAATTGGTGGCCGGCGGGATCGCGTCTCCGCCCCAGGGTGTGCCCTTAGTGTTCTTCAGGCTGGTGGCGGCGTATGATATATACGTCGTAGTCGCCAAGGTATTGGAACCCCAGTTTTTTATACAGGCCGATGGCAGCCTGGTTGCTTTGATGCACCTCCAGTTTGATCTGGCAGGCTTTTTTGCGGGCAAAACGGATGGATTCGGTGGCGAGCAAATGCCCAATACCCCGGCGGCGGCAGGATTTGGCAACGCTCAGGTGGTGGAGGTGCAGGCGACGACCATCGAAGGTGATCCAGGAGGTTCCCACCAGCATGCCCTCCCTGGTTTCGGCCACCAGAAACCTGCCCCCCATTTGGATACTGCGTTCGATCACCTCCCTGCTGTCTCCCCTTTGAGCGCCGCCCAGTCCGGTTTCCTGCCACAGCAGCAAAATGCGTTCATAATCTTCCGGGCTGTAATCGCGCAACAGCAGTTCGGACAGCATTTTCCGGTTTTTTTGGGTTTGGCTCCGAAGGGCGTAACATACCGCCGGCCTGTTACAAAGCTAAGGATTTTTTACCGCCCATTGGTCTCATTAAAATAAAGAAGGGGGAAGTGCCAGGGGCAACCACATGTAATTAAAAAGCTGTATTTTTGCCTGTAATGCTTGCGTCATTTATGCACCCAAAAAAACCATGATCCAATGAAACGAACGTTCATCGTGTTGCTTTCTGTCAGTATGCTGATGGTTGCCTGCAAATCAAAAGAGATGGCTGCCGTTGAGGCGCCGCCCGACGTAGTCGAAGAACCCGCCACCGAACCCGAACCCGAGCCCGAGCCCGAGCCCGAGCCTGCCGATATCCGCATGGTGGAAGAAAGGTTCACCTTCGAAACGGTGGAAGACAGGGCCACGCATGAATCCAACAGGTATTTTGTTATCGTGGGCAGCTTTTCGGTCAGGGGAAATGCCGAGCGCTTTATGGAAACCCTGAAAATGCAAGGGTTTTCGCCAGTGATCCTGGTTGCGGAAACCGGATTTCACCGCGTATCGGTCGACTCGTTCGAACAGGAGGTCCCGGCCCGCACCCGGGTACAAAGCATCCGGGTCAATCATCCTGAATACCACGACACCTGGCTGCTCATCAGGAAGCTGTAGACACCCCACAACAGGGGCGCATATGGCGTAACAGGAAGGCAAATAAAGCCCTGCCAGACTCAATACAAGGAGGATGCTATGCAAATACTGATCAGAAACATCAAAGCCCTGCTCCAGACAGGACTGGAAGACCGAAAGGCGGTTGCCGGGGCCGATATGGCCAGGATCCCGAAAATAGAGGATGCCTTCCTGTATATTGAGAACGGGCTCATTATGGGCTATGGCAGCATGAAGGAATTTGCCGACAGCCCCTTTCTCAAGTATTCGGGCCGGCAGGGCGTAACCGAGATCGACGCCACCGGCCGCATGGTCATGCCCGCATTCTGCGATTCACATACCCACTTGGTATATGCCGGAAGCCGGGAGATCGAATACATCGACAAGATCCGGGGGCTGAGCTACGAAGAGATCGCTAAACGGGGTGGTGGCATCCTCAACTCTGCCCGCCGCCTGCAGCTGGCCAGCGAGCTGGAACTCATAGAGCAGGCACTGGAAAGGCTGGAAGAGATCCGGGGGCTGGGCACCGGGGCTGTTGAGATCAAGAGCGGTTATGGGCTCACCACCGAAAGCGAGCTCAAAATGCTGAGGGTGGTCAGAAAGCTCAAGGAACTGAGTCCGCTCACCATCAAGGCCACTTTTCTGGGAGCCCATGCCGTGCCCCCCGAATACAAAAACCGCCAGGACGATTATGTCGATCTGATCATCGGGGAGATGATCCCAAAAGTAGCCGGTGAAAGCCTGGCCGATTACATTGATGTGTTTTGCGACAGGGGTTTTTTTACCGAAGAGCAGACAGACCGTATCCTCCTGGCAGGGGCAAAACACGGGCTCCAACCCAAGATACACGCAAACGAGCTGGATTTTTCGGGAGGCATACAGGTGGGGGTCAGACACAAAGCCCTTTCGGTCGATCACCTGGAGTTTACCGGCGACAAGGAGATCCAGGCCCTGCTGGAGAGCGAAACCATGCCCACACTGCTGCCGGGGGCGGCTTTTTTTCTCGAAATGGACTACCCACCCGCCCGGAAAATGATCGACAGCGGCCTGCCCGTTGCCATGGCCAGCGATTACAACCCCGGCTCTTCGCCCTCGGGCAATATGCAGCTTGTCATGTCGCTGGGCTGCATCAAGATGCGGATGTTGCCCGAAGAGGTCATTCATGCCGTGACCATCAACGGTGCCTACGCCATGGGCGTTGGAGGCGATCTGGGGAGTATCGCGGTTGGAAAAAGGGCCAATGTTCTGATCACAAGGCGCATCCCAACTTATGCATTCCTCCCCTATGCCTATGGCAGCAACAAGGCAGAGCGGGTGATTATAGGAGGAAAACTGTGAACACCAACCGTCGGACTTTTGTAGCGAAAACTTTTTCGGGGCTGGAGCCCATGCTGGCCAGGGAGCTTCGTGCCCTGGGGGCGGAGGAGGTATCCCTGCTGAACCGGGCGGTCAGCTTCAGGGGCGACTCCCGAATGCTCTACCGTGCCAACCTGTGGTGCCGTTCTGCCTTGAGCATCCTGCAGGAAGTCAAGGCCTTCCGCTTCGACTCCAGGGAGTCTTACTACGATCAGCTCCGCCAGATAGCCTGGCATCAACTTTTTGCCCACGACAAGACCATTGCCGTGCAGGCCCTGGCACACCGTTCGGAAGTGTTTGACAACACCCTGTTCATGGCCCAGCTGACCAAGGATGCCATCGTTGACCATTTCAGGGAAACCAGCGGTGGCAGGCCCAGTGTAGACATTCAAAACCCCCAGGTTCGCATCAATGCCTATGTGCTCGACGATCGGTGCGTGGTATCGCTCGACAGCAGCGGAGATCCGCTGTTCAAGCGGGGCTACCGCAAAGATGCCGGCAGCGCTCCCATCAACGAGGTGCTCGCGGCAGGCCTGATCATGCTTTCCGAATGGGACATGCTTTCCCCCTTTTTGGATCCCATGTGCGGCAGCGGCACCTTTTCGGTAGAGGCTGCCATGATGAGCACCTCCATGGCTCCCGCCCTCGGAAGAAAAAGCTTCGGCTTTTCGCACTGGAAGGATTTTGATCCCGGGTTGCTGCAGGCCGAACAATCGGATGCCCGCCAAAAACAAGGCCCGGTCAGGGCGAGGATACTGGCCAGCGACGTTTCGGGATACATGCTGGATGTCACCAGGCAGAATGTGATGGCTGCCGGCCTTTCGGGCAGCATCAGGGTGCAGCGCAACGACTTCTTTGCCCTGTATCCGAGAGAAGAAAGCGGCTGGGTGCTGTTGAACCCCCCCTACGGCCAGCGGCAGACCCAGGCAGAAACCATGACGTTTTACACCGAGCTCGGGCAAACGCTCAAACACCGCTTTGCCGGTTTCCGGGCCTGCTTCATCACCGCCCAGCTGGATTCCGTCAAACATGTGGGGTTGAAGCCCAGGCGCAAGATTCCGGTGTTCAATGGTCCGCTGAAGTGCATTTTTGCCATCTACGACCTGTTTGAGGGGAAACGCAAAGAACATCTGGAAACAAAGAGAAGGCGCAGGATAGGGGATCCTCCCGACAAGAAAGAGGGGTAAACCGGCCATTGTCAGACGAAAAGAAACAACCGTTATGAGAAAAAGAGTATTGGTAGCCACCGGCGGCGGAGACTGCCCGGGGCTGAACGCGGTAATCCGCGCCATTGTGCTGCGCGCCTCCCGCGAAAGGGACTGGGAAGTAGTGGGCAGCATCAATGCCTTCGACGGGGTGCTGAAAGAACCCAATGAGATCCTGGTTCTGGGAGAAAAAGAGGTGGCCGGTGTGCATATCCGTGGAGGCACCATCATCGGCACCACCAACAAGGGCGGGCCTTTTGCCTGGCCCATAAAAAACCCCGACGGCAGCTGGGACACTGCCGACCGTTCCGACGAAATGCTCAGGCGGCTGCAATACCTTGGCGTAGACGCTGTGATCAATATCGGAGGCGACGGGTCGCAGCAAATATCCCAGCGGTTGTTTGAAAAAGGCTGCAACATCATCGGGGTACCCAAAACCATCGACAACGACCTCTCGGCCACCGACTTCACCTTCGGTTTCCAGACAGCCGTCCAGGAAGCCACCACGGCGGTGGACAAGCTGGTGACCACGGCAGCCAGCCACAACAGGGTATTCGTTCTGGAGGTCATGGGGCGTTATGCCGGCTGGATCGGACTGCACAGTGCGGTAGCCGGCGGGGCGCATGTGTGCCTGATCCCCGAAATCCCCTACGACATCAAAAAGGTCATCGAAAGGATCTATTCGCGCTTCCACCGCGGACGCGGCTATGCCATCATCGTGATCTCGGAGGGCGCCAAGCCCGTTGGCGGCGACATCCATTATGCCGAAAGCAGCGAAGTCGGTTACAAAAACATCCGCCTGGGCGGGGTGGCAGCCAAGTTGATTGTCGAGCTGAAACAGGCCGGCCTGGAAACCGATATCCGCGAAACCGTGCTGGGACATCTTCAGCGCGGGGGCACTCCCATCGCCTACGACCGCATCCTGGCCACTCAGTTCGGGGTGGAGGCCTTCGAAATGGTTCTGCGCGAGGAATTCGGGAAAATGGTGGCCTACCGCCATCCCAACATTGTGGCCGTACCCTTTGCAGAGGCCATCAGCCATTATAACTTCGTCAATCCGGAATCCGATCTGGTTAAGGCCGCCCGCGGCGTTGGCATCTGCATGGGCGACTAAGGCCCGGCAACACCCGAAACCAGCAAATGCCGTGGAACGTAAGACCCTTTTTGCCGACATCCTCCTCCCCCTGCCGCTGAAGGGCTGTTTCACCTACCGGGTCCCCTGGGCCCTGAACGGGGTCGTTTGCCAGGGGCAGCGGGCCGTGGTCCCCTTTGGCCGGGGCAAGGTGTACTCCGGGCTGATAAAGCGGATCCACGAAACCCCGCCCAAAAAGGTGCAGGCCAGGTATCTCCATTCCCTGCTCGACCGCGAAGCCGTAGTCACCCCCATGCAGTTCGCTTTCTGGGAGTGGATGGCCGGCTACTACCTTTGTACCGAAGGGGAGGTGATGAATGCCGCCCTGCCAGCCGCCATGAAGCTTGCCGGCGAATCGCTCCTGGTGCTCAATCCGCTGGCCGGGCCCCTGTCGGAGCAACTCAGCGACAAGGAATACGCCCTGTTGGAAGCCCTGCGCGTCCACAAACAGCTCAGCCTGGGCAAGGCCGCCTCCATGATCTCGGTGGGAAAAATCCTTCCCCTGGTCAAGACACTGATCGACAAGGGTCTGCTTGTGCTCAAGGAGGAACTCGACAACCCCTGGCGCCCCCGCCGGATCAGTTTTGTGAGGTTGACAGAGCCATTTGCCCGCGAAGAAAATTTAAAGCCGGTATTCGACCAGGCTCAGGCCAGGGCACCCAGGCAGATGGAGTTGCTGCTGCAGTATTTCAGGCTACTGGAAGGCAAAGACAATGGCGGAAGCGGAGTGGAAAGGAAAAAGCTGACTGCCCCGATCAAGAACGGACAGGCGGCCCTTCAGGCCCTTTTGAACAAAGGGGTCTTCGAGGTGTACGAAAAAACGGTCAGCCACTTCGACCACCAGCCCCGGGACGGAAAGCGCATCGATTTCAATACCCACCAGCAGAAGGCGTGGGAGGAGATCCGGGAGGGCTTCCGCAAACACGATGTAGCCCTGTTGCACGGGGTGACCTCGAGCGGCAAGACCGAATTGTATATCCGGCTGATACGGGAAACCATCGACAAAGGAGAGCAGGTGCTCTACCTGCTTCCGGAGATCGCGCTGACATCGCAGATCATCAGACGGCTTCAGCAGCATTTTGGCCACAGGGCCGGGATCTATCATTCGCGCTTCAACCCCCTGGAACGCACCGAAGTGTGGAACAACCTGCTGCAGGGAGGGGTCGAATCGGACGGTGAAATGATCACCTACGACCTGGTGCTGGGACCCCGCTCGGCTGTTTTCCTGCCTTTCCGCAAACTGGGGCTGGTGATCATCGACGAAGAGCATGAGCCCAGCTTCAAGCAACAGGATCCCGCCCCACGCTATCATGCCAGGGATGCGGCCATTTACCTGGCCTCCATGTGCGGTGCCCGGGTACTGATGGGCTCAGCCACCCCCTCTCTGGAGGTGTATTCGGGGGTCAGCTCGGGCAGGTTCGCCTGCGCCACCATCGGCCACCGGCATGGGGGTGTGGAGATGCCCGGCACCGAAGTGGCCGACATCCGGAAAGACAGCCGCAGCAAGGCCATGAAGTCCCACTTCTCTCCCCTGATTTTTCAAAGCATGGACCAGGCACTGAATGCCGGCGAACAGGTCATCCTCTTCCAGAACCGCAGGGGGTTTTCGCTTCGTTTGGAATGCGACCATTGCCAGTGGCTCCCCCAATGCCATCAGTGCGATGTAAGCCTGGTGTATCACAAAAAGGTCAACCGCCTCAAATGCCATTACTGCGGCCACGGTATCCCACCCCCTGCCGACTGTCCGGAATGCGGCTCCACCGCCGTGAAAATGAAGGGTTTTGGCACCGAAAAAATAGAAGAGGAGCTCCCCCTCTACTTCCCCCAGGCAAGGGTTGCCCGGATGGACCTGGACACCACCCGTTCGAAAAATGCCTACCGGAAAATCATCGAAGATTTTGAATGCCGCAGGATCGACATCCTGGTAGGCACCCAGATGGTCAGCAAGGGACTGGATTTCGACAACGTGGGGGTGGTGGGGATCCTCAATGCCGACAACATGCTCAATTTCCCCGATTTCCGCTCTCACGAAAGGGCATTCCAGCTCATGGCCCAGGTAAGCGGGCGTGCGGGCAGGAACAAAAAAAAGGGCCGGGTGATCATACAAACAAGGCAACCCGGGCACCCCATCATCAGGCAGGTTGTGGAAAACGACTACCAGGAGATGTATGAACAGCAGATCGCTGAAAGGCGGCGGTTTCACTATCCGCCCTTTAGCCGGCTGGTGGTGGTGAGCCTCCTTCACACCGATGAGGCCCTGGTAAACAAGGCTGCCGCCCGGCTTGCCCCACAGCTCAGGCAAGCCTTCCCGGACAAGGTGCTGGGCCCCGAATTCCCGGTGGTATCCCGCATCCGCAACCGTTACATCAAAAACATCATGGTCAAGTTCGACCGCAGCCCCCGGCTCACAGAAGAAAAAAATCAGTTGCTCAAACTGGTGGACGAGTTCCTCAGGGAAAAAGAGTGGAAGCCTGTGAGGGTGATCTTTAATGTGGATCCGGTATAATTAATCCTCGATAACGATGTACACGTCCTCGCCCGTCCGCTTCATCAGGTATTGCTCCCTGGCATACCTTTCGAGGGCTTCGGGATCGCTGGTGAGTTTGTTGATGGCCGTGCTGTCGCGGGAGATCTCTTCCAGGTAAAAGTTCCGCTCAAGCCTCAGCTCCCTGAGTTCGCGCCGTATCCTCCATTGCCTTACGAAATTGTGGTTGTCGAAAAACAATAGCCAGGCCAGTACCACCACCGCCGCGATGAGGTATTTATTACGAACCCATGCCGGTATTTTATTTCCCATATTGCTCCCAGCCCTGATGCAAATATAAACAATTAGGAATGCAATCCCTTCACCCGGGGGGTGCCGGCTACAAAATCCTTCAGGTAAAAGGGCTCAAAATAGGCCACATCGGCAAACTCCCGTTTTTTAAACATCCTGAATGACTCCCCGGCCATGCCCAGGGCAGACGGCCAGATGTTGGCGGCAAAGAGGGCATTGGGCTTGTCAATGACAGATTCGCACTTGGAGGCCCCGTCGCCAAAAAAAACGACAGTGTGGCTGGTAAGCAGCTTGTCGAAACTGTCCTCGCCGATCACGGTGGCCCGGGTGTTTTCTGTCACAGAAAGGTCGCTGCGGAATACGGCATAATACACCTCCATCCGGCGGGCATCGATCATGGGGCAAAACAGCAGATCAGTGCCCGGAGCGATGGCAAGCCCGGGATGTCCGGCCGATAGTATGTGCATGGCATGCACCGTCAGGGCCTTCATGGTATCGACGGCGATCAGGGGGATATCCAGGGCATAGCAAAAGCCTTTGGCTGCCGATGCCCCTATCCTCAAGCCGGTATAGGAGCCCGGGCCACGGCTTATTGCCACCGCCTCCACATCAGTGGGATTCAGTCCGGCTTCCCTGATCACCTCCCCGATAAATACGGCAAGCAGCGAAGCGTGTGAATGCGATCCGCTGTGGTCTTCGCGCAGCGACACCATCTGGCCCTGCCTGGCAATGCCAGCCGAACAGACCCTTGTCGAGGTTTCCAGATTCAATATGACAGCCATGGGTACACTCTGAAATCTTGATCTCAACCTTCACATTACCATTCACCACCCCTCTGCAGAAAGGGGTGGTCCGGCCTTACCTGAATAATTCCTGGCGCCCTGTCCTTACCACCTTGCTGCCATCTTCGAGCTCTCTGGATACCAACCGGTAAGGCCCGGTTATCACTTCCTGCCCTTCTTCCAGTCCATTGATGATCTCTATAAAGCGGGTATCCTGGATGCCGGTAGTCACTTCCATTTTCACCGACTTGCCATCGACATACAAAAACACGTATTCCCTCAGCCTCGGTCCCTGACCGGTATCCTCTCCCCCCGCTCTGTTGCTTTCACGGGCCGTAACGGCCTGTATGGGCACCGAAACCACATCGTTTGCGATCCGGGTCCGGATATCGACCATGGCCGACATGCCCGGACGGAAGGGCGACAAATGGGGGCGGTCTTCCCTGAGCAAATGCCTGTACGATTCGGGCAAAATGCGTATGCGCACCTCAAAGTTGGTTACCTGATCGGCCCCCATGGCCTCACCGGTAGCCGAATTGGCAATGGAGGTCACCTCCCCGGTAAAGCTCTCTGCGAAAAAGGCATCGATCTGAATAAAGGCAGTATCCCCTTCGTTAACACGCACAATGTCGTTCTCGTTCACATTGACCTTCACCTCCATGTCTTCCAGGTTGGCAATGCGCATGATCTCGGTCCCTGTCATCTGAGAGGTACCCACTACCCGTTCCCCGAGTTCGGAATCCAGCCTCGAAACCGTACCCTGCATGGGGGCAAACAGGGTGGTTTTAGACAGATTGTCCCTGGCTTCAGACACCCCGGCCTCGGCGCTTTTTACCTGGTATTCGCTGGCGATTACGCTTTGCATGCTGGCCTCCACGTCGGCTTCGGCAATCTTGTACTGGGCCACGGCGCTGTCGTATTCCGATTCGGAAATGGCATCCTGCTCAAACAAGCGTTTGTTGCGCTGGTAGCTAGCCCCGGCGTTGATATACTGTGCCTCTGCCTGCAGTGCGCGGGCGCGGGCATTGGCCAGATTGGCCCTGGCCGTATTCAGGGAGGCCACCATGCGGTCGAGCGCCGATTCATAAATGTCGGGATTGATGCGGGCCAGCAGTTTGCCCCTTTCCACGTAATCGCCCTCCTGTACATGAAGTTCAATGATCTCGCCCGACACATCGGAACTGATCTTCACCTCGGTAACCGGTCTCACCCTGCCGTTGGCAGAAACGATCTCGACAATTTTCCTGTTTGCAGCCGCTTCGACCGAAACAGGATGACCTTCGCCATTCCCGAACCACCCGCTGCTCCTGCCAACGATCAGCAGCAGCAGCAGCACCCCGAAGAGGATGAGCAGGATGCGGAACCATTTGTTTTTTTTCATTAGCTTGTGTTTGGATATGATGCTGTTGTTGTACTATGGTCGTTTATCCACTGCATGCAAACAATGGGGCAGTTAAACCCCTGGGAAACCCCAAACAGGTTTATAGTTTAATGGTTTAATAGTTTAATAGTTTAATGGGTTTAAGATTCAACTTTTCAACTTTTCAACTTTTCAACTCTTCAACTCTTCAACTCTTCAACTCTTCAACTCTTCAACTCTTCAACTCTTCAACTCTTCAACTCTTCAACTCTTCAACTCTTCAACTCTTCAACTCTTCAACTTT
>PWJC01000013.1 GCA_003560165.1 Bacteroidales bacterium | reverse complement strand
TTCGTTCCTTCGTTCTTTCGTTCCCTCGTCCTTCCGTCCTCTGTCTTCTGTCTTCTGTCTTCCGTGTCCAACATTTTACATGGCTAATTTAACATTGCCGGAATAAAAAAAACAGACCTTCCGGCTGAAAGGTCTGTTTTTGTAGCCCGTAGGGGAATCGAACCCCTGTTACCAGGATGAAAACCTGGCGTCCTACCCCCTAGACGAACGGGCCGTTGTCATCTGAAGGGGAAACCCGGAAATGCCCTGGCATTTAACGGATCCCGCCTGCCAATGCCTCTACTGCTGCAGTGTATTCACATGCCTGGCAAGCTTTGACTTCAGATTTGCTGCCTTGTTTTTGTGAATGACAGATTTCCTGGCCAGCCTGTCTACCAGGGAAAACACACTGGGCAACTTTTCCTCGGCCACAGCCTTGTCCTGCTCTGCGCGCAATTTCTTGATCGCCGTACGGGTGGTTTTTGCATAGTAACGATTCCTCAGCCTCTTGGCATTATTGGAACGTATTCTCTTTTTCGCTGACTTGTGGTTGGCCATAATAAGTTCTCTGCTCTTTAAAATTGATTTTCCTGTAGCCCGTAGGGGAATCGAACCCCTGTTACCAGGATGAAAACCTGGCGTCCTAACCCCTAGACGAACGGGCCGTTTCCAGTTTTTCGTGCATGGGTTGCCCTTCAAAAATGGAGTGCAAATCTAATACTAATTTTTTTTTTGACCAAATGGCCAGAGGTTTTTTATTCCGTCTGCATATTTTTGTATTTTCCGGGGAAAGACAAAAAGACA
The DNA here is from genome assembly GCA_003560165.1 of Bacteroidales bacterium. Lineage (GTDB taxonomy): Bacteria > Bacteroidota > Bacteroidia > Bacteroidales > UBA7960 > PUPG01. Next base: position 38,199 of record PWJC01000013.1, on the reverse strand, counting down.
AAAAACCATGCACCTGAATACAAACTATAATCCCGGATACAGGGTTGTTTGATTGTTTTTTATATATTTGTACCATCCAATACAAATCAAAGCCAAACTAACCAACCCAAAAGATTAACCAATACAAAACGGAAATTATGAAAAACATCAACTTTAAGCTATTGGCTGTGATGCTCATTACAGCAGGACTGTTTGCCAGCTGCGCAATTCCCAGGATGGCCAGGAATTACGATGAAGGCATTCGCTACACCCCTGAGACCAATCCCCTGGAAAACCATGGTGGCGAGGTGGCAGCCAATGTAGAGGGCGCAGTGAGCGAGGGGTATTTTCACCGCAGGGCGGTGATGGAGATCACCCCCGTGCTGAAGCACGAAGCCGGTGAGAAGGAACTGGAGACCGTTATCCTGCGCGGAAGCGCCACCACTACTGCCGGCACCATGATTACCCGCGACCGCAGAACCACCTTCAACCTGCACAATGTCATTGATTACGAGCCCGACATGCTCGCCTCCGAACTTTATGTACGCGCCAGGCTGTATCGCGAAGGCAGGGAAGACAGGGCAACGGAACTTCCCGAAAGAAAGGTGGCCGACGGGGTGATCATTACCTCCCAAAGGGTTAAAAACGATCACAACCTCTCACTGGCTCCCCATGAATATGAAGAGGAAGTGATCATTTCCCAGACGGCCAGCATTTATTTCGCCTATATGCGCCATAACCTGAACTGGCGTCTCGACCTCAACCGCAGGGAAGAGGCCAGGCAGAGGATAGAGGATCTGACCGAGTTCATCCAGCGGGGCTGGGAGCTGAAGGCCGTCGACGTAGATGCCTGGGCCTCTCCCGAAGGGGAAATCGCCCTGAACCTCGAACTGTCTGAAAACCGTGCCTCGACCGGCGAAAGCTATATCACCAGGCTGTTCAATGAAAAAGACGTGGAAATGCCCGAAATCAGGGTGGAAGCCAAAGGGGAGGATTTTGACGGCTTTATGACCAAGCTGGACGCATCCGACCTGCCCGACAAGCAAGCCATTGCAAATGTGATCGACTCCCAGCTGGCCCCGGCCGAAAGAGAAAGAAGGATCAAGGACATGACCCTGATCTATGCCGAGATCGAAAAGATCCTGGAGCCCCTGCGCCGCGCCGAGATCACCGTGCATGCCTATGAACCCAAGCGCACACGCGAGGAGATCTCCAGGCTGGCTACCCAAAACCCCGGAGAGCTCGATGAGAAAGAGTTGCTTTTTGCCGCCACCCTCACCGACAATATGCAAACACGCCTGGCCATTTACCGTTCGGCCCAGGAACTCTTCCCCAGGAGCTACAAAGGATTTAACAATGCTGCCGTGGTATTGCTCGAAATGGAAGAAACCGGGCAGGCCGCAGAATACCTGGAAAGAGCCAATCAGCTGGCGCCGGGCAACGGACATGTTCAAAACAACCTGGGTGTTGTGGCTGCATGGGAAACCGACGATGAGACCGCCGAATCTCTCTTCCGGGCCGCCAGGGCAGAAGGGATCAACGTAGATTACAATATGGGCATTTTGCAGATCAGGGCCGGTGAGTACCAGGCTGCCCTGTCATCTTTTACAGGCCTCACCTGCAAATACAATGTGGCCCTTGCCCAACTGATGGCAGGCAACCGCCAGGCCGCCGTCAGCACCCTGAACTGCGCTCCCGAATCGGCCGAGGTCGCTTACCTGAAGGCAGTGATCGCCGCAAGGCAAAACGACCCGACCAGTCTGTACAGCAACCTGCGCCGTGCCATCGAACTGGATGCCGACATGAGGGGACAAGCCGCCGAAGACCGTGAATTCGTCATGTTCTTCGGGCAGAGCGAATTCCGCGACATTGTCCGGTAAACTCCCTGAAGGCAGACCATAAAAAAGGCCCCATTTTCGGGGCCTTTTTTTATGGGGCATCTACACCCAGCCTTATCCGGGTGATGCCCCGGGGGTATTCCTGGTCGATGGCCTCCAGCACCATTTCCAGATGAGAGGAATAGGCAACAAAGTCGATGGCGTTGATGACGAGCACCAGTACCCTGAGCTGGGGCTGCTGCCTGAGGTAATTGAAATAGCTGTCCTGGATCTTGTCGAGGTACTCATCGGCAATGCGCTGTTCATACTCCCGGCCCCGGTGTTTGATGTTCCGCTGCAGCCGTTCGGTGCTGGCATACAGGTGTACCAGCAAATCGGGCCTGGGCAGATTGGCGTTCATGATATTGAACAGTGTCATAAACAGATGGTATTCGTCGTCGTTCAGGGTTTTGCGGGCAAATATGAGTGATTTGTTCAAAAAGTAATCCGAAATGGTGAAATCCGAGAACAGGTCCTGATTGGACAGTTCGGTTTTCAGCTGCTGGTACCTTTCGGCCAAAAAGGAAAGTTCGAGAGCAAAGGCATACTTTTCCTGGTTCTCATAGAATTTGGCCAGAAAGGGGTTGTCCTCAAACTGCTCGAGGATCAGCTTTCCGTTGTAGATGCCGGAGATCCTGGTGGCCAGGGTGGTCTTTCCCGCACCGATGTTCCCTTCTATGGCAATGTAGTTGTACCTCATGGCTTCATCTATGTTCGATGTGAGGAAGCCCCGGAAGGCTCAGCCGGGCTACTTTCAGTGGATCGTCGCATTCTGACAGCAACTCGGCGACGGTCTTGCCCAGCAGGGGGTGACGCAGCCCGGGAGCCAGTTCGCTCAGGGGCATTAAGGCGAATCTTCGCCGATGCAGGCGCGGATGGGGGACAGTCAGCCCAGGCAAATCCACAACCTCCTGGTCGATCATCAGGATGTCGATGTCGATGGGCCTGGGAGCGGGAGCAGAAGATACCCGCCGCCGGCCAAGGGTTTTTTCGATCCGCTGCAGGATCTCCAGCAAGGCGGCTGGTGGCAGCCCCGTCGAAATCACCACCAGCTGATTGTGGAATTGCCCCCCGGACTCCATTCCCCAAGGCTCGCTCCGGTAAAGGGAGCCCACTGCTTTTGTTTGCAGGCCTTCCTCCTTCATCATGGCAATGGCGCGGGCAAATGCAGCGGGAACATCCCCCATATTGCCTCCCAATAAAATATAGGCTGTTGACATGCTGCGGACGATTGATTTCAGGGCAAATTTGAAGAAAAAAAACCTGAACACAAAATTTGATTTCCTCTCTTTGCGGCAATCCGGTATTTCCTAAATTTGTACCTTTATGCGTTCAACCTGTATTTATCTCAAATTCATCATGTCATGAAGCAGTTTTTCAAATTTATGTTTGCCTCCATGCTGGGATTTTTTCTCACCTTCGTCATCCTTTTGTTTGTCATGATCGGGGTGTTCGCTTCCCTTGCCAGCCTGTCAAGGCGGGATGTATTCGAAGTTCATGAGAAATCGGTGCTGCATCTGAAGCTGGACCGAGAGATCATTGACCGCGAACCCCGAGGCCCCTTCGAATCCTTCCACTGGATGTCCTTCTCTCCACAGCGGGCCATCGGGCTGAACAATCTGCTGAAAAACCTGGAAAAGGCAATGGCCGACGACCACATTGAGGGCATTTTCCTCGACCTGAGCTTTCTGAATGCCGGCTGGGCAACCACCGACGAAATACGAAAGGCCATCAGGGACTTCCAGGACGCGGGGAAGTTTGTCGTCAGCTATGGTGAAACCTATATGCAAAATGCCTATTACCTGGGCAGTGTGGCCGATGAGGTGTACCTGCATCCCGAGGGGCTGATCGCATTCAGGGGAATCAATTCGGAGCTCCTGTTTATCAAAAACATGCTCGACAGGCTGGGGATCGATCCCCAGCTGATACGCCACGGCGAATACAAGAGCGCCGGCGAACCTTTGTTCCGCGAAGACATGAGTCCCGAAAACCGGGAACAGATTTTGTCATATACCGCTGCCATCTGGAACAACGTTATGGGCGATGTGGGCAAGTCAAGGGGGCTGGGCATCGACCAGGTAAACCAGGTTGCAGATCAATTGCTCACCCGGAACGCCTCCCTGGCCCTGGAGTCCGAGATGATCGACGGTATCGCCCACCGCGATGAGATTCTGGATGTGCTTCGCAACAAGCTTGGACTGGAGCCCGAAAACGATATCCAGCTGGTAAGCCTTGCACAGTACAACAGGGCGCCGCGGCCAAAATCTATGGAAACCCCCCGCACCCGCGACCGGATTGCTGTAATATATGGCAGCGGCACTATCGTACAAGGCAGCGGCAGCAACCGCATCATCGGCTCCGACAGGATTGCCGGGGCAATTCGTGAGGCCAGGAAAGACGAAACTGTCAAAGCCATTGTGTTCCGCATCAACTCACCCGGGGGGAGCGCCCTGGCCTCCGACGTGATCCTCAGGGAGGTCAGGCTGGCCGCAGAGGAAAAGCCGGTTATCGCCTCCATGGGCGATCTGGCGGCTTCCGGGGGTTATTATATCGCCTGTGCAGCCCACAGGATACTGGCCAGCCCCAGCACCATCACCGGTTCGATCGGGGTATTCGGCCTGATACCCAATATGCAGGACTTCTTCAACGAAAAACTGGGCATCACCTTCGACAACGTAAAAACCAATCAGTTTGCCGACCTGGGCTCCATCAGCAGGCCGATGACCCCGGCCGAGCGCCGCATCATCGAAGAGTCCATTGAAGAGATCTACGACACCTTTATCAATCACGTGGCCGAAGGCCGGGAGTTGCCGGTATCGGAAGTGGACAAACTGGGCAGGGGAAGGGTCTGGAGCGGGGCCGAGGCCAGGCAAAACGGACTGATAGACGATTTCGGCGGATTGCAAAAAGCCATTGAGGTGGCTGCAGAATTGGCAGAACTCGAAGTATACCGCATCCGCGAATACCCCATCCGCAAAGATTTCTTCACTCAGCTGATGGAAGACTTCGGAGGCATCAGCGAAAGGATGGTCGAACAGAAGCTGGGCAGCAGCTACCGGTATTACCGCCAACTGGAGGAACTCCGTCAGATGACGGGCATCCTTACCCGGCTGCCGTACGACATCATCATGGAATAAGGCCGCTACCGGTTTAGCCGGTGAACCTCGATATGGGGCTTGCCCCACATCAGGAAGATGGCCTGGGCGATTTCGGTATTTTGCAGAAAGGGCCCGCGCACCGGGTCCTTCTCTTCGGCAAACATATCGAGCAATTCCACTCCCGGGCCTTTGGCATACATGGGCACCAGCATATTGGTGTGGCTGTCGAAATTCCACTGATGCCCGGGCAAATTCCCCTGCCCGCGGTTCTCTACCTTTTCGTTTACCGGATCGGGATGGTTGGGGCCGGTCAGATAGCCACATTCATGATCGCTGGTCACAATGATCAGGGTCTCTTCCCAGCTGCTGTTCTCTTCCACCCAGGCGATGGCTGCATCCACCGAACGATTAAAGTCGAACTGCTCTTCGATGGTGCGTCCGAGGTGGTTGTCGTGGCTGGCCCAGTCGATGGCCCCGCCCTCTATCATCACAAAAAAGCCGTAATCGTTTTGTCCCAGCACATTCAGTGCAGCCAGGGTTAACTCTTCGAGGGTAGGCACGTTTTCGTTAAAGGGCCGGGTAAAGGGCATCTGTTCGCCCTCGGCCATGCTGCGCCCCTGGTTCAGGGTGGAGTATACCCGGGGTATGCCGAGTACCCGTTTGGGCGTGGGGCCTGAGGCCAGGGCCAAAAAATCCTCCCTGTCTTCGATCAGCACCCAGGGATCACGGCTGCCGTCGCCGTCCACGTCCTGCACAAACAGCAACCGGTCGCCGTCGGTGAATTCGGTGCGCTGGTCGCCGGCCGAAAGCTGCTCCCAAATCTCCCAGCCTCCCACATACCTGGCCGACATGGTTTCGGGCTGTCCGTCGTTGTTGTATTCGGGATGCCCCGGCGCCATGATCAGATCAAGCCGGGTATGAAACAGCAAATACTGCCCGATCTCCTCATAATTGGAACGATGCTGGTTATGGGCAGCAAAACCTGCCGGGGTGGCGTGGCTCAATGGCACACTGCTTACCAGCCCGGTGGATTTGCGGCGGGCCTTTGCTGCCTGGCTGATGTGGAGCAGTGTGTCGCCATTAAGAGAGATCCCGATGGCGCCGTCAAGGATTTTTTTCCCGGCAGACAGGGCCGTGGCACCGGCTCCGCTGTCGGTGTAATCCAAAATGAGGTAGCCGGCATCTTCCCAGGCCGTACGGGGTGCATACCCGTTTCGGAAAATGGTGTCGCCATTGCTCAACCTGGCAGCATTATAGGTTGCCAGCCCTCTTTGCAACCAGCCTTCCTGCTCATAGGGCTGGGCGGCCGATCGGCCGTGCTCGTAATAGTTGGCCGCCAGTACATGATTGTATCCCATGCCATCGCCAACAAAGAAAATGATGTTTTTGGCATAGGGCATGGTTTGCCCCGGCTCATCGGCCCTGAATAAATGACAGGAAGCTGTCCCGGCGAGCAGCAGCAACAGCAAGGTTCGGGCAAAATTGTTTTTTGGGTTCATATGGTTAAATATTTGGGTGTTTATCATAAAATTCCGGCGATCAAAGTTAGGAATAGTTGAGCAGCAAATCAATACATCATCCATGTTTATAAAAGGTTCCTGCCTCAGGCTTCCACAAACCTTACCGCCGACGCCTTGAACGCAAGCCAGACCTGCTTGCCCGGGTTCAGGCCCATTCTTTCGCAGGATTCGCGGCTGACCGATACCACAAACTCCACCCCTGCATCGACGATCAGCTCCATGCCCGACCCGGACAGGTATACTTCCCTGATAAGGCCCGGATATTGATTTACTGCCGAAGAATTGATGGGTTGTTCCGAAACAATGATGTCTTGCTGCGGGACCATCACAAAGCCTTGTTCCTGTTTGTGGTTGCCCAAAAAGCCGATGCTCAACTTGCCGGCAACCATGGCTTCGAGCAATCCACCATCTCCGTCATTGGGTTTGACATGACAGGCAAATAGGTTTTTAACCCCGCTAAACCGGGCCACAAATTCGGTTCTCGGATGCCTGAAAACCTCCTCAGGCGTTCCAAACTGAATCAGCTTCCCTGCCTCGATCACGGCCACCTTATTGGCCAGGGTAGCCGCTTCCATAAAGTCGTGGGTTACATGGATCACTGTTTTCCCGCTTTGATGAATGCGTTGCAGCAAGGCACGCAATCCGGCTTTCAGTTTCACATCCAGATTGGACAGGGGTTCGTCGAGCAGCAAAATATCCGGATCTGCCGCCAGCGTACGCGCCAGGGCGACCCGTTGAGCCTCACCTCCCGAAAGCGTGGCAGGATAGCGCTGTAAAAGATGTTCCACCCCGGTTTCAAAGGCAAGGAAGCGTATGCGCCTGCCTGATTCGACGCGCGAACCCTGTTTCCCCTTCAGGGGGTAGGCAATGTTCTCCCAAACGCTCAAATGGGGAAAAAGGCAGAGATCCTGGTATACCAGGCCGATGCGGCGTCGCTGTATTTTTTTTTCCGTGATATCCTCTCCTCGAAGCAGCACCTGTCCCTGCTCCGGCCTGACCAAACCGGCCAGCACTTCGAGCAGCACCGTCTTGCCCGCACCCGATACACCCAGCAAAGCGAGGTAATCGCCGTTGTCAACTTCAAAGCTGATGCCGGCAAGCGAAAAGGAGCCGAGTGTTGCCCCTATGTTTTTTAGTTGAAGCATGGTTCATCAAGCCGGCATCAACCCGGCATTATCATTTTGTTCACAGATCCGTATCCCTTCCGGTGGCAAAAATTTTTGTCTCATCCCTGATTTCTTTCCGGCAAACGGCTGGCAAACAAACGCAACCCCACAAAAACCAGCAGGCATATAAATACAAACACGGCGGCAACGGGCCGGGCATACGACAGCCCGAACGAGGTGAATCTTTCCCAAATGAGCACCGGGGCAACCATGGGGTGATAGGCAATTATGACTACTGCGCCGAACTCGCTCAGGCCCCTGGCCCACATCATGGTAAGGCCGGTCAAAACCGACCGCCTGGCCAGGGGGAGCGAAACGGTAAAAAACACTCTCCAGGGCGAAGCACCAAGATTCAGGGCGGCTTTTTCAAGCTTCTCGGGTACCGCCTCAAATCCATCCCTGGCCGCGTTGATCAGAAAGGGAATGCTCACAAAAGCCATGGCGATCACAATACCTGCCGTACCTCCGACAAACTGTATCCCTGCTGCCTCACCGGCCTGTCCCATAAAGCTCCCACGGCTGAACACCCCCAGCAGGGCGATCCCTGCAGCCGAATGAGGGATCACAATGGGCAGATCGACCACTCCGTTGACAATCCCCCTTCCCCGGAAATTTCTCCTTGCCAGCAAATACGCCAGCGGTATGGCCGCAATACCAAAGATCACAACCCCGGCAAACGAACTGAACAAGGTCAGTCGGATGCTTTCCCTTACCTGTGCATCGGCTATGGTTTCGGCATACTGCGCAGAAGTCGTATTCAGGAACATGCCGGCAAGTGGCGCAACGATAAACAAAAGGACCAGCCCACCCAGAAAAAGAAAGACAAGGCCGGTTTTCCAGCTTTTCAGCATAGGCAGTTGCGTTTGGTGCACAACGGCACCTTTCATAAAAAACCAGGTGCAACAAATGCCGGAACATACTCTTCAAACTCCGGAACATTGTCCGGTTTAAAGACAGGGCCCGGCTTGCTGACACAAATAACGCATAATTTGCTCAATACCTACTCAAAAATTTATGCATTTCTTATTCTATTTATGAAACATTAATGATTGACTGACATCCACAGGAGGGCAATGAATCCTGTGAAGAATCATGCCCTGCCCTGGTCTTGAATGCATCTTGCAGTAAGACTTCGGCCAGAAGCCGGTGCCGCCAAACAGAACATTTCAGTTGCCTCCCTTGTTCACTGAGGCACAAGATCTGATAACCCCGCTTCCAATGGTTTTTTGTAACTTCGCAAACCATCTGTAACACGCAAGCCATGAAGCTGAAAGACCGGTATGTCCGCAACGAAAACATGCTCAGCCACGAGGAGAACCTCAGACTGCGGCACTTCAGGGTGGCCGTGGTGGGATGCGGCGGCCTGGGCGGCTACATCATCGAATTGCTGGCGCGGCTGGGGATCGGTCATCTGACGGTGATCGACGGGGATGTGTTTGAGGTATCCAACCTGAACCGCCAGCTCCTCTCCCTGCCAGCCAACCTGGGCAAGCCGAAAACAGAGGAAGCCCGGCAGCGGGTCGGAGAAGTCAATCCTGAAGTGAAGGTTGTGGCACGACAGTTGCTGATCAATTCTGATAATGCGGCCGGCATCCTGGTAGGGCACGACCTGATCGTCGACGCACTGGACAATGTAAGCACCCGAAAGGTGGTGGCTGCTGCGGCAAACGCGCTGAATATCCCCATGGTGTTCGGGGCAATTGCCGGATGGTATGCCCAGGTAGGCACCATCATGCCGGGCGACCGCCTGCTGGAGCGGATTTACCCGGATGAGGTGGAAAAAGGGGCGGAAACCCTGTTGGGCAACCCATCCTTCACCCCGGCACTGGCTGCATCCCTGCAGGTTGCCGAAGCCCTGAAGGTATTGCTGGGAAAAGAAGGCGTACTCAGAAACAAATTGCTCATTGTCAACACCCTTGATCACGAATACCAGGTGATCGGTTTTGACGGGGAGTAATCACCTCCGGCTGCCGGCGGTGTATGGAAGAAATGTAGCAGGAAAATGATCGAATTCGAAGAAGCGCTTTCCATTGTATTGTCTGGTGTGACCACCACGGGCAGCGAACGCGCCGACTTCGCAGATGCTCTTAACCGCGTGCTGGCAGAAGACCTGTGTTCGGATGTTGACATGCCGCCTTTCGACAAGGCGGCCATGGATGGCTATGCCTGCCGCCGCAACGACCTGGACGGGGAACTGGAAGTGATTGAAGTACTGGCTGCCGGCGATATCCCCAGCCGGGATATAGCAGAAGGTCAATGCAGCAAGATCATGACAGGTGCCATGGTGCCCCGGGGAGCAGATACCGTGATCATGATCGAGCAATGCAGGGAAACCGGGGAGGGGAAAATACGTTTTGCCGCCCGGAAGACCATGTCAAATATCGCCACAAAGGGAGAGGATGTAAAAAAAGGCGATGTGATCTGCCGTGCGGGGACCCTGATCCTGCCCCGGCACATAGCCATGCTGGCTGCCAGCGGATCGACCCGCCCGCTGCTGGCAAAACAGCCCAGGGTGGGCATTTTGTCAACCGGTGATGAACTGGTCGAACCGGGGGAGGTACCGGGGCCGGGAAAAATACGCAACAGCAACGGAATCCAGCTGGCAGCACAGTCAAGGGCGGCCGGCTGCATTCCCAACTACATGGGGATCGTACCTGACGATGCCAAAGCCACTGAGCTTGCCATCGGACAGGCCTTGGCCACCAACGACCTCGTGCTGATCAGCGGAGGGGTTTCGATGGGCGACTTCGATTTCGTTCCCGGGATCATGAAAAAAAACAATGTCGACATATTGTTTCAAAAAGTGGCTGTCAAACCGGGCAGGCCCACCGTTTTCGGCAAATCGGGCACCACGCCCATCTTTGGCTTGCCCGGGAACCCGGTATCGTCGTACATCAATTTCGAGACCTTTGTCAAACCCCTGATATACAAAATGATGGGGCATGATTACCATCCTCTTGAACTGAAAATACCCATGGGGGTAAGTTTCAAGAGAAAAAAGGCCGACCGCCTTGAGTTTTTACCCGTGATCGTCAACAGCCAGGGAGAGGCGGTTCCGGCCAGATACCATGGTTCGGCCCATATCCATGCCATCAGCCTCTCCGTTGGGCTGATGTGCATTCCCAAAGGCATTCTTAATATAGAGAAAGGAGAGCTGGCCGATGTTAGACCGCTTTAACAGAAAGATCAATTACCTGCGCATATCGGTTACCGACCGCTGCAATCTCCGCTGCCACTATTGCATGCCCGCAGACAACCCCTGCATGTTGCGACACCAGGACATCCTGCGCTTCGAAGAGATACAGCAAGTGGTGGCAGTGGCCGCGGCCCTTGGGGTAGACAAGATACGCCTTACCGGAGGGGAACCCCTGGTAAGAAGGGACATCGTTGAGCTGGTGAGCATGATATCGGCGGTCCCCGGGCTCAGCGACCTGGCCATGACCACCAACGGGATACTGCTGCCGGATTTTGCCCTTCCCCTGGCCAGGGCCGGGCTCCGGCGGGTAAACATCAGCCTCGACACCACAGATGCCGTAAAGTTCAGGGAGATCACCCGTGGTGGCGATATTCAAAAAGTGTTCAAGGGGATAGAGGCTGCCAGAGAGGCCGGGCTGCTTCCTGTCAAGGTCAACTGCGTGGTGGGCCCCGGCCCGCACGGAGAGGATGCCAGGGGGGTTGCTGATTACTGTATGCGGAACGGACTGCAATTGCGCTTCATCCAGCAAATGGACCTGCAGGCAGGGCATTTTGGCATCGTGGAGGGCGGCAGTGGGGGCGACTGTAAGCATTGCAACCGTTTGCGGCTTACCAGCGACGGAAAGATGAAACCATGTTTGTTCAGCGACCTGAGCTACGATATCAGGCAGCTGGGCATACATAGAGCCATGGAAATGGCCCTGGACACCAAACCTGAAAAAGGGACGGTAAACCGGTTGAACTGCTTCCACAATATCGGCGGATAGCCCGCCTGCTGACGGATCTTAAACCAACAACAAATGAATTCATTATCACATACCGACCAGGAAGGCAAAGCCAGGATGGTCGACGTGGGCGGGAAGGCTGTTCAGAAACGGACTGCTGTGGCAGAGGGCTTTATCGCCATGCAAGACCCCACCGCCGCGCTGATAGCCGATAACCAGATCAAAAAAGGCGATGTGCTCACAGTAGCCGAGATAGCCGGCATACAGGCAGCCAAGCGCACGTCCGAACTCATTCCCCTGTGCCATCCGCTGCAGATCAGCAAGGTGGCAATAGAGACAAGGCTTTTGCAAGACCCCGCTCAATCGGGGGTAAAGGTAAGGGCCACTGTAATTTGCAACGGACGTACCGGGGTAGAGATGGAAGCCCTGACGGCAGCCTCTGTATGCCTGCTGACCATCTACGATATGTGCAAGGCCGTCGATAAGCAAATGCTGATCGGACAGCTCAGTTTGGTTTCAAAAACAAAGGAATAGGCATGCAAAACGATGTTTTGAAGATCTTGTCGGTGAATCGCTCCAGGGAAAAAGGCACGTTAAAACTTCCCGCAGAAGAAATCACCCTGAACCATCTTGGTGTCATGGAAGACGCACATGCCGGGCCCTGGCACAGGCAGGTAAGCCTCCTCGGAAAAGAAAGCGTAGACAGGTTTTCGCGCGAAGCCGGGCGATCCATCGCCTATGGCGAATTTGCCGAAAACCTGACCACCCACGGAATAGAACTGTCGAAAACCTCACCCCTCGATCGCTTTACAGGAGAACATGTGGAGCTCGAGGTAACCCAGATCGGAAAATCCTGCCACGGTTCAGCCTGTGCCATTTTTCGTGAGGTGGGCAACTGCGTCATGCCCAAAGAAGGGATCTTTGCCCGGGTAATACGTCAGGGTTCATTGCGGCCGGGCGACGTACTCAGGTATGTGCCCAGGGTGTTCCGCATTCAGGTGGTAACCCTCAGCGACAGGGCAAGCCGGGGTGATTATGCCGACCGGAGCGGTCCGCGCATCGTCGAGCTGCTCGAACGGCATTTCGGCAGTCAGCCAAGAAAGATCGATATCAGGCATACAGTAATCCCCGATGACACATCCAGCCTCAGCGTACTGATCGAAAAAACCACCTACGACGAGGCCGATGTGATCATTACCACAGGAGGTACGGGGATCGGCCCCCGCGACATTACGGTGGAGACTATCCGCCCCATGCTCGACAAGGAAATTCCGGGTATTATGGAAATGATCCGGATCAAATACGGGAAAGAAAAACCAAATGCCCTTCTCAGCAGGGGGGTGGCCGGGATCATCGGTGAAACCCTGGTATATACCCTGCCCGGAAGCACCAGGGCTGTTGGCGAATACATGGAAGAGATACTCAAGACCCTAGAACACCTGATCTATATGAGGCATGGCCTGGATGTCCACTAAGAAGACGCTCCAGGCCAGGCTGATCAAAACAATCCTGTGATGTTCCCCTCCTTGTCGATGTCGATCTTTTCGGCCGAGGGCATGCCGGGCAGGCCGGGCATGCGCATGATGGTGCCCGCAATGGGTATCAGGAAGCCAGCCCCTGCGGCCACCTCGAACTCCCTGATCTTTACGGTGAAATCATTCGGCCGGCCAAGCTTGAACTGGTCGTCGGACAGTGACTTCTGGGTCTTGGCCACACATACGGGCAATTTGTCGAGGCCAAGCTTTTCAAATTGCCTGATCTGGGCTTTCGCCTTCACGGTATACTCTACATGGTCGGCGCCATAAAGTTTGGTGGCTATGGTGTGCAGCTTTTTCTCAATGTCCCAGTTAAAGTCGTAGAGGGGTTCAAAGCAGGTGGTGCAGCTTTCGGCAGCTTCCTTCACGAGCCTGGCCAGTTCGATGGCACCTTCCCAGCCTTTTTCCCAGCCTTCGTAAATGGCCACTTTTACTCCCTGATTCTCACAGTGCTTTTTCACGAGGTCAACCTCCTGATCGGTGTCAGTATGGAATTTATTGATGGCCACAACCGGGCTCAGCTTGAAATGTCGGATGTTCTCGATATGTTTGTCCAGGGTTTCAAGGCCCCTTCCAACGGCCTCAGCGTCGGGATCTTTCAGTGCCGACAGTTTGGCTCCTCCATGGTACTTCAAGGCCCTGATGGTGGCGACGATCACCGAGGCATTGGGCGAAAGCCCCCCGTACTGGCATTTGATGTTGAGGAATTTTTCGGCCCCCAGTTCCGATGCAAAGCCAGCCTCGGTCACCACATAGTCCGAGAGGGATAGCCCCATCCTGGTGGCAATCAAGGTATTGGTTCCCTGCGCAATGTTTGCGAAGGGTCCTCCGTGAACAATGGCGGGATTTCCTTCAAGGGTCTGCACCAGGTTGGGCATGATGGCGTATTTCATCAGGGCGGCCATGGCACCCTGGGCCTTGAAGTCCCTGGCATACACGGGCTGATCGTCGTAGGTAAAGCCAACCAGGATGTTGCCGAACTTTTCTTTCAGGTCTTCCAGGTCGCTGGCAAGGCAAAGGGCCGCCATGACCTCTGAGGCTGCCGTGATGTCGAACCCGGTTTCGCGGGGAACTCCCTGCTTGGGCCCCCCAAGGCCCACGATGATATTTCTCAGCACCCTCTCGTTCATGTCGGTAACCCGTTTCCAGACTATCTTGCGCGGGTCAAGGTTCAATGTGTTGCTTTTACTTTGCAGGTGATTGTCCACGAGGGCCGACAGCAAATTGTGGGCTTTTTCGACCGCGGCCATATCGCCGGTAAAATGCAGGTTGATGTCTTCCATGGGGATCACCTGGGCATGGCCTCCTCCGGCCGCCCCGCCCTTTATCCCAAACACCGGACCTAACGATGGCTCACGGATCACTACGGTGGATTTTACACCTATTCGGTTCAGTCCTTCCGAAAGTCCGATGGAGGTCGTGGTTTTCCCTTCGCCGGCAGGTGTGGGGGTAATGGCCGTTACCAGTACGAGCTTTTTTTTGCGAGACTGGCTGGGGTCGATCAGCCTCAGCGGCAGCTTGGCGATGTGTTTGCCAAACAGGTAGAGGTCGTCCTCTTCAACACCAAGTTTGGCGGCTACCTGGGTAATCGGACGTATTTTTGCGGCCTTGGCAATGTCCAGGTCTGTCTTCATGTTGCGATTGATTTTATGTATGAATAGAATGAATGCCGTTTTCCGGCTATACTTTCATAAACCACCGTCAAACAGGAATTGTTTAACTGCGTCGACTGATTGTAAAAAGTGGGGGCGTTTTTTTTCAGACTGCCGGCCAGCCGGACCAGGCCCGGGCGTGCAAAATCCTGCAGACTGCCCGGCAAAAGGCTGTTTAAAAATAGATGTCGATGCCGACCCTCATGAAGGGATTGGAAAAATGCACCTGGCTGTCGTCATTGAAATTGTACAGCAGCATCAGATTGATAACAGCACTTTCCGACAGCCGCAGTCCATAACCCGCACCCAGAAGGTAGTTCTGCTCGGTGATCCTGGGCCTCTCATCGGGGGGCTGCAATGACAATCTTGACTCTACCTGCAGCCGCTCGTATTCGGCATGGAGAAACAAATCGCCGGCAAGCCCGAAACGGGCAAAAACACTGCCTCCGTATACGTGCGAACTGTATGACTCTCCGAACCACCTGTCGTTGGCATACTGGTACATACCTCCGATGCCGGCCGACAAGCGATTGGTCAGACGGTACCCCCCATGCAGGTTGATGCTCACGGCGGTGAGGGTGCCCAGTTGCAGGCCGATCATCCCTCCCACAAAAATCCGTTCACGATGTTCCATATCGCTTACATCTTTCTCCTCTGCCCTGGCCGGGGCAGGGGCCAAAAGAATGACTGCGATCAACAAACACACTAAACAGTTACACTTCATAGGTTAATCCATTCACAAAATTACGGCCAGTATGCCTCCGGGAGCTCAGGGCAACAGCAGCCCCGGGTTTCCGATCGCCTTTCCCATGGAGGCGGCTTTCAGCAGGCATTCCTCATACTCTTTGTCGGGCACGGAACCCGATGTAATGGCACTGCCGGCAAGATAGGCAAGATACATATTTTTTCGATTGTACAGTATGCTCCTGATCACCACGTTGAAGTCAAAATCCTTTTCGGGGCTGATATAGCCCACTGCACCGGAGAACAGTCCGCGGCAGTGGTCCTCGTACTGGTCGATCAGTTGCATGGCCCTGATCTTGGGGGCCCCGGTCATCGAACCCATCGGAAAAGCATGCCTGACGGCGTCGAGGTAGTGGAGGCCGGGACGCAAACGGGAGGTGATTGTCGAGATCATTTGATGCACCTGCCTGAAAGAATAGATCCCGAAAAGCTCCTCGACACAAACGCTGTTTTTCAACGCCGTCCGCGACAGATCATTCCTTACCAGGTCGACGATCATCACATTTTCGCTGCGCTCTTTGGGGTCGTTGTGCAAGGCCTGTTTCAGCATGAGGTCTTCGGCTTTTGTGCCTCCCCTGCCCATGGTGCCCTTCATCGGCTGCGATATCAGCTTTTGGCCCTTCTTCCGTAAAAATCTTTCAGGGCTGGCACACATTAAAAATTTGTTGTCCAGCATATAAAAACAGGAAAACGGGGTCGGAGAGGCCAGGTTCAGGGCATCATATACCTCCAGGGGGTCGGCATGTACGTTCTCCGCAAAGAATTCCATGCAGTAGTTCATTTCATAAATATCCCCTGCCTGAATATGTTCTTTGATTGCCCCCACCTGCCTCAGGTAGTTTTCACGGTCGATGCGCCGGCGGATGACCGAAGATATGCCCCGGGTTGATGGAGGCGGCTCGCTAGCCATGATGTCATAATATACGACGGATGGGTCGGACAGCCGGCCATGACCTGGCAGGCATCCGATCAGCATCTCGCCCTTGCCTGGCAAAATCAGGATAACCGGCCTGAAGAAGTGTGCCGCAGGAAAACCCAGGCGATCCGGATTTTTCGACTGCAGGTTTTCCAGTTGGTTTTTCAGCTCATAGGACAAAAAACCAAACATCCAGTCGTCGTGGCTGTCGGCAAAGCCTTTGAAGCCTTCAAAGCCCGACCGGCCGTCGCTGGCCCACGATGCTGCCGCGCCCAGGCCAAAAGCCAAGGGCGTGGCAGCATAGCTGTCGAGCTGGTAGTTGTTGGAATTCAAAAAAACACAGGTGTCGAAATGCCGGGAAGCCCAATGGAGGGTCTTCAGGTAAAACGCCCTGTTAGAGGGAGGCAGGGAAAAACATTGCTGGTTCCTGTAGGACATGCCTGGTCATTGGTCAGGGGCAATCCTATATTTCCCAGGTATCCCCGCTTCTGAGCAGATCGTTCACCGTCTTGATCCTGGAGGTCTTTTTGGCGGTTTCGATCTGCTGCTCGGTCAAATCGTCGTAGGTATCGAAGGGAGCCGATCGGATCACGCCCACGGCCACCGGAAAATCAGGGGCTTTCATCCACCCCAGCATCCGATGGATGCCGGGATCCTTCGAATACTGGTCGTGAACCAGCAGGTCTTTTTCGTTGATCCCGTTTGCCCCGATCTCCACTACCTCGAGCCGGGTGCCATTGATTATGATTCCCCTGTCCCGGTTTTTGCCGAATATCATGGGTTCCCCGTGTTTCAGAAAAAGCTGCCTGTCTTCGCGAAAATCGCGGGCAGTGATGTGTTCATGGATCTTGTCGGCGAAAATGACACAGTTTTGCAGGATCTCGATCACCGAGGTCCCATCGTGTTTGGCCGCTTCGTACATGACTTCAGCCATCAGCTTGATGTTGTTGTCAGGCACCCTGGCAAAAAAGGTACCTTGCGAGCCCATCACAAGGCCGGACACTGTAAACGGGTGTTCGATGGTGCCGTAGGGAGAAGTTTTGGTCACCGTACCCATGGGTGTGGTGGGCGAAAACTGTCCCTTGGTCAGTCCGTATATCTGGTTGTTGAACAACAGGATGTTCACATCGATATTCCTCCTTAATATGTGGATGAAATGGTTGCCCCCGATGGCCATCGAATCGCCATCGCCAGTGGCCATCCACACACTCAGACCCGGGTTGGAAATTTTCAGCCCGCTGGCAATGGCCGCCGCCCGGCCATGGATGCCGTGAAAGCCAAAGGTGTCTACATAGTAGGGGAAGCGCGATGAACAACCGATGCCCGATACCATGGCAAAGTTTTCCTTGCGGTAGCCGATCCGGGGAAACACATTGCCCACGGCAGCCAGGATGGCATGCGCACCGCAGCCGGGACACCATTTGACCATCTGGTCGCTTACAAAATCCTGCTTGGTAAGCTCTACGGGAGACTTAGCTACTCTCTTATATTCGATCATGCTTATTTTTCCTCCAAGAGTTTGGTGAATGTTTCGGTGAGCTCCTGCACATGGAAAGGCAGGCCCTGCACCTTATTAAACTGATGATAGGTAAATCCGGGATACAACATGCGGAGGTAGTTGACAAACTGACCGTTGTTCAACTCGCATACCACGATCTTTTTAAAGCCAGACAAGATCTCCCTGGTGTTTTTAGGCAGGGGCTTGATGTAGTTGAAATGCGCGTGGCTGATGCTGTGCCCTTTTTCCTGCATGGCCGAAACGGTCGAACGAAGTGCACCCTCGGTGCCTCCCCAGCCGACAACCAGCAACTCGCCCGAATCCTCGCCGTGGATTTCCTGAAGGGGGATGTAATCGGCAATCCTGGCCACCTTTTCTTCCCTGATGTTGGTCATCAGCTGATGGTTCAGCGGATCGGTTGACACATTTCCATCGATATTGGTCTTTTCCAGTCCTCCGATGCGGTGACGCAATCCTTCTACCCCGGGTGGGGCCCATTTGCGCACCAGGGTTTTTTCGTCTCTGCGGTAGGGCTTGAAGTTTTTATCGTTCGAGTCGGCCATTGGCGGATTGATGGCCGGAAGGTCATTGACGTCCGGAATCCTGAACAGTTCCGATCCGAAGCCAAGGTAACCGTCGGTAAGTAGGATGACCGGGGTCATATGCTCCATGGCGTATTTGGAAGCCATGTAGGCATAATAAAAACAGTTGGCCGAGCTGGAAGCAGCCATGATCATCAGCGGGCTTTCGCCATTGCGGCCGAAAAGGGCCTGCATCAGGTCAGACTGTTCGCTTTTGGTGGGCATCCCGGTCGAGGGGCCAGCCCTTTGCACGTTGACAATGACCAGCGGCAATTCGGTGATCACGGCCAGACCCAATGCCTCGCTTTTTAGCGACAGCCCGGGCCCGGAGGTAGTGGTCACCGCCATTGAGCCGCCAAAACTGGCGCCAATGGCCGAGCAGATGCCGGCAATCTCGTCCTCGGCCTGAAACACCTTTGCACCCAACGACTTGTGCTTGGAAAGCTCCATAAGGATCTCGGTAGCCGGTGTGATCGGATAAGAGCCCAGAAAAAGAGGGCGTCCACTGCGTTCGGCGGCGGCAAGAAGCCCCCATGCAGTAGCAATGTTCCCATGTATATTGCGGTACAGCCCCTTTTCCATGGGGGCCGGCCCTACCCGGAAACTGACCTTGATGGCCTCGGTGTTTTCGGCAAAATGGTAACCGGCTTGCAAAGCTGCCTGGTTGGCCTGAACCACCTTGGGGCGATCTGTGAATTTTTCCTTGATAAACTCCAAAGGTTTGGCTATGTCGCGTTCAAAAAGATTGAACATCAAACCAAGGACAAACATATTCTTGGTACGCTCGGCCAGTCGCTTGTCAACGCCAAGTCCCGACAGGGCTTCATGAGTCATGCTGGTGATGGGGGCCTTGATCACCAGATAGCCGTCCAGGCTTCCATCTTCCAGGGGGTTTTGCACGTAACCGGCCTTTCCGATCGTTTTTTCGTCGAATGCAGATGAATCGATCACCAGTGTCGAT
The DNA here is from genome assembly GCA_003560165.1 of Bacteroidales bacterium. Classification (GTDB taxonomy): domain Bacteria; phylum Bacteroidota; class Bacteroidia; order Bacteroidales; family UBA7960; genus PUPG01. The sequence continues at coordinate 18,752 of PWJC01000013.1, read as the reverse complement.
CCGGGTTTTGCCCACTTCAGGTTGGCTTTGAGCGAAGCCGGGTTCATGGCCACGAGCACATCGCACATATCGCCGGATGTGTAGATCTTCCGCTGCCCCATATGCACCTGGAAACCACTCACACCGGCAATGGTATTGTGCGGTGCCCGGATCTCGGCAGGAAAATCGGGGAAGGTGGCCAGGTCATTCCCCGACAGGGCGGCGACCTCAGAAAACAAGGTCCCTGTGAGCTGCATCCCGTCGCCGGAGTCACCCACAAACTTCACCACCACATCCTCCAATTCACGTACATCATGTCTTTTTCCCATAATAAACTGCAGATTTTTGTAGATAGACGATAAGTTGGTTGATTAACTGTAATGTATTTGCATCCAATTGATTTTGCGAAGTTACATGTTTAATGCGTATCCGCTTGAAAAAATCGCCATTTTTTTTGTTTCCGCAACCTCCAACCCCTTGTTTACAAAACCTTTATTTAAATCAATTTCAAATTAAAGCGGGCTATCGAAAAGTTGCAGAAGGTGTTTCCAAATCATGTACATTTGTGGCGAATTAATTCTGAATTTAGGAACCAAAAAACACAGTGAAATGGCTTACATAATCAATGACGATTGCACTGCATGCGGCAGCTGCATTGACGAATGCCCGGTTGATGCTATTTCTGAAGGTGATATCTATAAGATAGATCCCGATGTATGTACCGACTGCGGTGCCTGCGCAGACGTTTGCCCGGTTGAAGCAATTCATCCCGAATAAGCCCTGTCTGACTTCAACATCCTGTTGAGGCAGAAATCATCTCAAAGCCTGCCCGCTTACCGGCGGGCTTTTTTTATGCCTGTTTTTTGTACTATTTTTGTCCGTAAATCCCAGGCGAACTATTTTGACGAACCAGGAAAACACATACCGGAAAAGCCTTGATGGCACCATGACGTTCTGGGGCCACCTGGAAGAGCTGCGCGGCCATCTGATCAGGTCGGCCCTTGCCGTAGTTGCCTTTGCCATCCTGGCCTTCATCGCCAAGAACTTTCTGTTCACCCGGGTGATCCTGGCCCCGAAAGAGCCCTATTTTATCACCAACCGCGCCTTTTGCTGGCTTTCTCAGCAATTGTCGGCCCCTGCCCTTTGCATCAATGCCGAACCCCTGAAACTGATCAACATCGACCTGGCGGGTCAGTTTACCACTCATGTGGTGGTTTCACTGATTGTGGGCATCATTGTTTCCATACCCTATATCGTTTATGAGTTCTGGCGTTTTATCAGGCCGGGGCTTACCCCTGCCGAAAGGGCCAACTCAGGGGGGGCAGTGGTGATCATTTCCGGATTGTTCCTCACCGGTGTTTTGTTCAGCTATTTTCTGATCGTTCCCCTGTCGGTCAATTTCCTGGGTTCTTACCAGGTGAGTGGCCTGGTAGAGAACCAGGTGGCATTGCGTTCGTTCATCAGCACGGTAACCACCATAACCTTCGCCACGGGCATCCTTTTCGAACTCCCCGTTTTTGTCTTTTTCCTGAGCAGGGTGGGCATCCTTACACCGGCCACCATGCGCAAAAACCGCCGCCTTGCCTTCGTGCTCATCATCGCCCTGGCTGCCCTGATCACCCCTCCCGATGTGTTCAGCCAGATCCTGGTTGGCCTGCCCCTTTTCGCCCTTTACGAAGTGAGCATCCGCATCTCACAGAACGTGGCCGCCAGGGAAGCCGCAAAGGCCTGAAAGCGGATAAACATTTCACGGACTTTCTTGTTGAACCTCTGGCCACCGTGACCCGGGAAAGGAGGCCATGCCCACTGAGGCAGTTGCCTTACCCGCCGCATCTATTCACCAAACAAGCCAAAAAGCCTTTGACATGAACAACGCACAATTTTATTATGCCCGCCCCCAAAACGAAGCCGTTAATTCCTATACCAAAGGCACCCCCAAACGCAGGGCCCTGGATGCCGAACTCCAACGTCAGAGCAAACTGCAGATAGAGATTCCCCTGATTATCGGAGGAAAGGAAATACATACCGGCAATACCGCCAGGGTGGTTATGCCACACAAGCATTCTCATGTACTGGCCACTTACCACCAGGCCACCGAAAAAGAAGTCAGGATGGCCATTGAAGCTGCCAAGGAGGCCCACAGGGAATGGGCCGAAATATCCTGGGTGGAACGGGTTTCCATCGCACTGAAGATAGCGGAACTGATCTCTGCCAAATACCGCGAACTGATCAATGCAGCCACCATGCTGGGCCAGGGCAAGAACGCCTACCAGGCCGAAATAGATGCCGCCTGCGAAACCATTGACTTTATTCGCTTCAACGCACACTATGTTTCGGAGATTTACGACAACCAGCCCCATTCGGAAGTGGGCAACCTGAACCGTATTGAATACCGGCCCCTGGAAGGTTTTGTATTTGCCGTAAGTCCCTTTAATTTCACCGCCATTGCGTCCAACCTGGTGCTTGCCCCGGTCATGCTCGGCAACACGGTATTGTGGAAGCCCTCCTCAACCGCCCTTTTGTCGAATTACTACCTGATGCAGATCTACCGGGAGGCCGGGGTACCCGACGGAGTGATCAATTTCATCCCGGGGCGGGGCGGCCTGATCGGCGACATCGCGTTGAAAGACAAAAACCTGGGTGGGGTCCATTTTACGGGTTCCAACAATACCTTCAACCACATCTGGAAGACCATCGGCGAAAACCTGGGCAATTACCGGTCTTACCCACGGATAGTGGGGGAAACCGGAGGAAAGGATTTTGTGTTTGTTCATCCCTCAGCCAATGTGGATGAGGTATCCACCGCCCTGGTCAGGGGTGCGTTCGAATACCAGGGGCAAAAATGCTCAGCAGCTTCCAGGGCCTATATTCCCCGTTCGCTTTGGGATGCCGTGCGCCGCCGGATCGAAAAAAATACCGGCATGATCCGCAAAGGGGATGTGCGTGACTTTTGTAATTTTGTCAATGCCGTGATCGATGAAAAGGCCTGGGACAAGATCATGGGCTATATCGACAAGGCCAGGCAGTCTCAAGCCGCCGAAGTAATCGCCGGCGGCCGGGGGGACAAATCAAGTGGCTTTTTCATCGAACCCACGGTAATCCTTACCACCGACCCCCATTTTGTCACCATGGAGGAAGAAATATTCGGGCCCGTACTTTCTGTTTTTGTTTATGAAGATCAGGACTTTGAAAAAACCCTTCACATTTGCAACGAGACATCGCCCTTCGGCCTCACCGGGGCCATTTTTTCAAAAGACCGTCACGCCACGGTCAAGGCCTGCCAGATTCTGAGGTATGCTGCAGGGAATATGTACTTCAACGACAAGCCCACGGGTTCGGTTGTAGGCCAGCAGCCATTCGGGGGCTCAAGGATGTCAGGAACCAACGACAAAGCCGGGAGTTACCTGAACCTGCTGAGGTGGATTAATGCACGTACTGTAAAAGAAACCTTCAACCCCCCCACCGACTTCCGCTACCCCTTCATGCACGAGGAAAAGTGCAGCAAGTAAGATTCAGGCGGTCATCTCACCGCGCAGGGGTTTCTGAAAATACTTTTTAACCCGGCTGGTCGAATACCCGTTGCCAAGCAGGTACATCAATTTGGTGACAGCCGCCTCGATGGTCATGTCGCGGCCGCTGACCACGCCGGCTTTTTCGAGCCAGGCGCTGGTTTCGTATTTCCCCTGGATGACAGCCCCGCCACGGCATTGGGAAACATTGCAGATAATGAGTCCTTTGGCGGTGGCCTCTCGCAACGCTTCCATAAACCATTGCTGAGTGGGGGCATTGCCTGCCCCGTAAGTTTCAATGATCACGGCCCTGACCCCTTCGGTCGAAAGCACGGCCGAAACCACCGAAGGGCTGATACCCGGAAAAAGCTTCAACACGGCGATATTGGTGTCCAGCCGGGTGAAGATCCGGAATTCCTGATCGGTGGCCTGGTGAATGGCGGCCTCATTGTACCTGATGTGCACCCCGGCCTGTGCCAGCACGGGGTAATTGACCGAGCGGAATGCTTCAAAATGCTCGGCATTGTATTTATGGGTGCGGTTGCCACGGTATAGCTGATATTCGAAATAAATGCAAACCTCAGGCACGATGGCCCTCCCGTCTTTTCTGGCGGCAGCGATCTCGATGGCAGTGATGAAATTTTCCTTTCCGTCGGTCCTGATCATACCGATAGGCAACTGCGACCCCGTCAATATCACCGGCCTGGACAGATTCTCGAGCATGAAGCTGAGGGCCGAGGCCGTATAGGCCATGGTGTCGGACCCATGCAAAATAACGAACCCCTCATAGGCCTCATAGTTTTCTTCCAGAAGCCTGGCCAGGCGCACCCACACAGCCGGTTCCATATTGGACGAATCGATAATGGGATCGAACGAAATGCTGTCGATCCGGTAATTGAATTTTTTGATCTCCGGTATCTGATCGGTGAGGTGTTCGAAATCAAAGGGATTCAACACCCCGGTTTCCGAATCCTCGACCATGCCGATGGTGCCACCGGTATAGATCACCAGTATGCCGGGTTGCATGCTCATGGCGTTTCTGTCTTAGGGACTTTCTGGTTCAGGGCGAATAATTTTACGGCATTCCGGGTGGTCGTTGCCGCCACCTCATCCACATCCATTCCTTTGATCTCTGCAAGCCTTTGTGCAATGGCCAACAGGAATGCACTCTCGTTCCTTTTGCCCCGATGGGGTTCAGGTGCCAGGAAGGGCGCATCCGTTTCCAGGACCATGTCAGATAGGGCTGCATACTTTGCCACCCCAGCCATCTGGCTGTTCTTGTAGGTAAGCACACCTCCGACACCCAGCAAAAACCCCATATCAATGGCTTTTGCCGCCTGTGAGGCATCGCCGGGGAAACAATGGAACACCCCTTTCAGTCCCTGACCACGGCAGGCTTGCAGTATGTCAAATATTTCATTGAGGGCATTGCGGGAGTGCAACACCAGGGGGAGTCCGAATTTGAGGGCCCACCCGATGTGACGTTCAAGGCTTTCTGCCTGCGCAGGGGCGAAGCTGGTATCCCAGTAAAGATCCATGCCGGTTTCGCCAATGGCCACAAAGCCTCCCTTGCCGAGCCAGCTTTCAATATGGTCCAGCTCGGAACGCCAGGTGGCCTTGACGGAGGTCGGATGCAGCCCCATCATCGGGAGGCAGATGCCGGGAAACTGCCGGGCCACCGAAAGCATGGGGCCTGCGGTGTGGCTGTCGATATTGGGCATGAGCATCTGCCTCACCCCGGCTGCTCTGGCATTTCGCACCACAGTTTCCCGGTCCGCGTCAAATTGCGACAGGTAAAGGTGGGTGTGGGTGTCTACCAGCTTCAGCATCGGCCTATTTCAATACGCCCAGCTCCCTGCCCACTTTTTCAAAGGCCTCTACACACTGGTCGAGGTGGCTGGTTTTGTGGGCAGCAGATACCTGCACACGGATCCGGGCCTCCCCTTTGGGGACCACCGGATAATAGAACCCGATCACATAGATGCCCTCATCGAGCAGCCGGGTCGCGAAATCCTGTGAAAGTTTGGCGTCGTAGAGCATCACCGCCACAATGGCCGACTGGGTAGGCTTCAGGTCAAAACCGGCTTCCTTCATCTTTCCCATAAAATATTCCGTATTCCGGTGAAGCTTGTCCTGGAGTTCATGGGTTTCGGCCATCATGTCGAACATCTTGATGCCGGCATTGACCACAGAGGGGGGCAGGGAGTTGGAGAAAAGATAAGGCCTGGAGCGCTGCCGCAGCAATTCGATGATTTCCCTGCGGCCGGTGGTGAAGCCGCCAATGGCTCCCCCAAAGGCTTTTCCAAGTGTGCCTGTGATAATGTCCACCTCTCCGCGGATATCGAATTGCTCGGTGACCCCCCGGCCGGTTTCACCCACCACTCCGGCCGAGTGGCATTCGTCTACCATGACCAGGGCATCGTATTTCCTGGCCAGCTCAACGATCCGGTCCATGGGGGCGGCATTGCCGTCCATGGAAAAGACCCCGTCGGTAACAATGATCCGGAAACGCTGCGCCTGGGCCTGTTTCAGTTTATCTTCCAAATCGGTCATGTCGGCATTCTTATAGCGGTATCGCACCGCCTTGCAAAGCCTCACCCCGTCAATGATGGAGGCATGATTCAACGAATCGGAAATAATCGCATCGGCATCGGTGAGGAGGGGTTCGAACACCCCGCCGTTGGCATCGAAACAAGCGGCGTACAAAATGGTGTCTTCGGTGCCGAAAAATTCAGCGATCTTCTCTTCCAGGGTTTTGTGCAAGTCCTGGGTGCCGCATATGAACCTCACCGACGACATGCCGAAGCCACGTGAGTCCATGCCCTCCCTGGCGGCCTGTATCAGGGCCGGATGATTGGACAACCCGAGGTAATTGTTTGCGCAAAAATTCAACACTTCCTGCCCGGTCTGCACCCTGATCACCGCATCCTGGGGGCTCACGATGATGCGTTCCTCCTTGTACAAGCCGGCTTCCCGGATGGATTTCAGCTCCTGCTGAAGATGTTCCTTTATTTTTCCGTACATACGTTGTTTGATTTTTGGTTGGGACATGAATAAAACGTTGATGATTTCCAGGGGCAAAGATAGTTTTTTTCCTTCAGCCTCCCCAGGGCGGCATCCCCAATTTTCCTTCCGGGTATACAGCCGCTGAAGCAGTTAACCCTATTGGATATTTCATAAAAATATCTATTTTTGCTGCCGCGACGGGAACTTCATGTGTAAATAGTAATATTAACGGCTAAAAATCAGACAACTAATGAAAAACATCTTGGTAGTAGGATCAGCAGGACAGATCGGCTCGGAGTTAACCCTGTTATTGAGGGACATCTATGGAGGAGACCATGTGGTTGCCGGTGTACGGAAAACAAAACCATCCGAAAAACTCACCAGCACCGGGCCCTGCGAGGTGGTAGACGCACTTGACAAGGAAGGGCTGCTTGCCGTGGTAAAAAAATACAAGATCGATGCCATTGTCAATATGGCAGCCATTTTATCGGGCACCGGCGAAAAGAACCCCATGCTTGCCTGGGATGTGAACATGAACGGTCTGATAAATATACTGGAGTTGGCACGGGAGCACGGCATGAAACAGGTCGTGGTACCCAGCTCAATCGCCGTATTCGGCCCCACCACCCCCGTCGACAACACCCCCCAGGAGACCATACTCAAACCCACCACCATTTACGGTGTGACCAAGGTGGCCGGTGAATTAATCGGAGACTATTATGTAAAACGTTACGGGATGGATGTCAGGGGACTGCGCTATCCGGGCATCATCAGCCACGAGACCCTTCCCGGTGGAGGTACCACCGATTACGCCGTGGCCATCTATTACGAAGCCATCAAAAATAAGAAATATACCTGCTTTGTGAACGAGGATACACGGCTTCCGATGATGTATATGCCCGATTGCCTGAAAGCCACCGTCGATCTGATGCAGGCTGACTTTTCCGATCTGAACTACCATTGTGATTACAATGTGGGCGCCATGAGCTTCAGCGTGGGCGAAATGGCCGAATCGATCAGGAAGTTCATTCCTGAGTTTGAAATTTCGTACGAACCCGATTTCCGCCAGCAGATCGCTGACTCCTGGCCCAATTCGGTCGATGATGGCCCGGCCCGACAGGACTGGGGTTGGAAGCCTGATTACGACCTGGATGGCATGACGGCCGATATGCTGAAGGCCATTGGCGAGAAGCACGAGAAAGGCCTAATTTAGACACTCAAAAAACCCGGCAGTAACAGACGAACAACTGCCGGGTTTTTTATAAAAATACGTAGCTTTGCAAAGTCTATAATCAAGATCGTTCGCCCGATGGATTCCTTTGTTGTATCAGCCCGTAAATACAGACCCTCTACCTTCGATACGGTGGTGGGCCAGCAATCCATCACCAACACCCTGAAAAACGCCATCAGGACCAAGCACATTGCCCAGGCCTTCCTTTTCTGCGGCCCCAGGGGGGTGGGCAAAACCACCTGCGCCAGGATACTGGCCAAGACCATCAATTGCGAGAAGCTCACCGGCAGCATCGAAGCATGCAACGAGTGTGAATCATGCACCTCATTCAACCACTCGCATTCATTCAACGTGCACGAACTGGATGCCGCATCAAACAATTCGGTCGACGGCATCCGCGCCCTGGTCGACCAGGTCCGCATTCCACCCCAGGTAGGGAACTACAAGGTCTATATCATCGATGAGGTACACATGCTCTCCCAACAGGCTTTCAATGCGTTCCTGAAAACACTCGAAGAGCCTCCGGCCTATGCCAAGTTTATCCTGGCTACCACCGAAAAACACAAGATCATCCCCACCATACTGTCGCGTTGCCAGATATTCGACTTTGCCCGCATCACCGTCGACGACATCAGCCGTCAGCTTGCCTGGGTGGCCGAAAAGGAAAAGGTGGAGGCCGACGTGAATGCCCTGCACGTCATCGGGCAAAAAGCAGACGGTGCCATGCGCGACGCCTTGTCGATCTTCGATCAGATCGTCAGCTTTACAGGGAACAAAGTCAGTTATCAGCAGGTAATCCAAACCCTGAACGTTCTTGACCACGATTATTATTTCAAAATGACCGGCCTTATCCTCGAAGAAAAACCCGCCGGGATACTGCTGCTGCTCGATGAGATCCTCCAAAGGGGCTTCGAAGGGGCCGATTTCATAGCCGGTTATGGAAACCACCTGCGCAATCTTCTGGTATGCAAGGAACCCGCTACCATCACGCTCATTGAGGCCAGTGAGGATATCAGGGAAAAATACCTGGAGCAAACCGCCAACTGCCCCCCTGACCTGCTGATGTCTGCCCTGGAAATCAACAACAGGGCCGACACCCAATACAAACTCAGCAGCAACAAAAGACTGCTGCTGGAGTTGTCGCTCCTGCAAATGGCCTCCCTGGTAAAAAAAAAAGCCCGGAAGCAAGCAGCGGGTCGGCCCGTGAGTTGATCCCCCCTTCAGATACCAGAGTCAACAAACAGACAGTTGCCCGGGCAGACATACAGGAGACTGAAGCCGGGGGCGCGGCCATAGCAGCAAGCTCCGAAACGCCTGCCCAGGATTCTCAGCCGCCAGCAACCCACGCGAAAGGATCAGGGCCACGGCCAGCACAAAAGCCCGAAGTGCAGGTCCCGGCCTCAGGCCCCATCGGCAGGCTCACCCTCAAAATCAAGGAGAAAAAAGCCAGGCAGGAAGTAAAGCAAACCCAGGAGGGCAGGGAGTCCGACCGGCCAGAGGCCGCATTTTCAAATGAGCGTTTTCGTGAAGTGTGGGAGCAACTGGCCGCCTCTCATAAAGAGGATAGTCTGGGCCTGTTTTTGGCCCTGACCCGTCACAAACCCAAACTCCTGGCAGATGGAGTCATTATGGTAAGCGTCGACAATGCCATTCAGGAAGAGGTCGTAATGGAAAAAACACCCGAACTCCTCGGGGTGCTTCACCGAGAACTGGGCAATTATTCGCTGCTGATACAGACCCGGATCGCCAGGGGCAAATCGGGCCAGAAAGCCTATCTGCCTAAAGAAAAGCTGCAAAAACTTATGGAGAAAAACCCCGGGCTTCAAAAGTTCAGAAGGGAACTTGGCCTTGACCTGATCTACTGACCCGTCCAGGACGGAAGACAGAGGACGGAAGACGGAAGTGAGTTGAAGGGTTTAAAACAGCCAGCTGCCTGGTGTACCGTTTCAGCTGGCTTTTTTTGTATCTTTACCCTTGTCAGCAACTGAAACTGAGTCATCAAAAACGGCCATCGCCTCCGGCATATGAAACAAAGCATATCCGAAAAATTTAAGTCTGCCAGAAGAACCCTGCAATATGTCAGGAAGGATATCTGGAGAGTTCCCTTGAAGGACCTGTCTCCACGCAAAACCTTTATTGTCAAGCAGCTGAGGATCTTTTTTTTGGCCCTGCGGGGCTTCCGTGAAGACCAGTTGCTGTTAAGGGCCCCGGCACTGACTTATTATTCAATGTTCAGCATAGTGCCGGTGGTAGCCATGGCCTTTGGCATTGCAAAAGGCTTCGGGCTGGAGATGTACGTCGAAAGGCAGCTCGAGACCGCACTGGCCGGCAGGGAAGAAGTATACAACTGGGTTATGGACATCACACAGTCCTTCCTCGAAGGCACCCACGGTGGGGCCGTGGCCGCGGCAGGCCTGGTCATTCTCATCTACACCATTACCATGCTGTTGGTAAACATTGAGGAGTCCTTCAACGAAATATGGCAGGTCAGCAAACCCAGGTCGTGGTCAAGGAAGTTCAGCGACTATTTCGCCATGATGTTCATTGCCCCCCTGTTCGTTATCATGTCGAGCGCGGTCACCGTGTACCTGAACACCCAGGTCCAGGAAACCGAATTCGCCATACTTGGCCCCGTACTCCTTTTCCTGGTCAACCTGATCCCTTACCTGTTGATATGGTCGGTGTTCACCATCCTGTATATGATCATGCCCAACACCAGGGTAAAGTTCTCTTCTGCACTGGTGGCCGGCATTATTGCGGGCACCCTGTTCCAGTTGACCCAATGGGCCTATATAGCCTTTCAGATCGGCGCAGCCAAATATGGTGCCATTTATGGCTCGTTCGCGGCCCTCCCCCTGCTGTTGCTTTGGATGCACGTGAGCTGGATCGTGGTACTGTTCGGGGCCGAACTGTCCTTTGCCAACCAGAATGTAAAAAGCTACGAATTTGAAGCCGAAACAAAGGATATCGCAGCTTTCAATAAAAAGGTCCTTGCATTGTATATTATGCAACTGCTGGTTTCGCGCTTTCAAAAGGAAAAGCCTCTACTGGGTCCCGAAGGGGTTTCGGGCTTGCTGCATATCCCGAACAGCCTGACGCGCAGCATTCTCAATGAACTGGAGGAGGCAGGCCTTGTCAACCAGGTGGAAACCCAATACGACCGGGAAACAGCCTATCAGCCGGCCCTGGACATTCACCAGATCAGTGTCAGGACCGTTATCGAGCGTCTCGACCGCAAAGGGATGGATATACTTATAGCCAAACCCTCCAAAACCCTCGACAAGCTGAAGCACACATTGAAGTCTTTTTACACCAAACTGGAGGAGTCAGAAGAGAATGGCTTGCTGATCGACCTTTAAGTCCAGGCGGAATTATGGGGGGTCTTTCAGGAGGTGCCTGTGGCGTGAAACCCGCCACATCCCCCGCAACAGCAGCAGCACCATCAGCAGGCTGAACAAAAACAGCAAGGGGGCAAAGCGTCCTGCTCCCACACCCTCCACATCGAAGTCGATATGGTCGTTGTGGGCCAGGAAGTAAATGATCACCGCCGCAGCATTGTTAAAAAAGTGGGCAAATACCGGGACCCAGATATTGCGTGTGTAAACAAACATATACCCCAGCAGCAGGCCCAGCAGCAGCCGGGGCAAGAATCCAAAGAACTGCAGGTGCATGGCGCTGAACAGTACCGCGGCAATGATCACTCCCAAATGCACATTTCCGGTCCACTGCCTGAACAGCTTCTGCACGATCCCCCTGAAAACAAACTCTTCCCCGATAGCCGGTATCAAGGCAATCAGAAAGATGTTGAACAGCAAGCCCTGCCAGGTGGAAACATCCAAAAACAGCCTGGTCGCGGCTTCAGCGGCCTCTTCGGTACGCCGCATCCATTCTTCGAGGTTTCGAAGAGATTCGGGCAGGCTCAGCTGTTCGTTGATCAGCACCAGGAAATTGACCATTGGCAGGGCGGCAATCATGACCAGGGCGCCCAGCACCAGCGCCGTCATGCCCGGATGGCCCCTGGACCCGAGATAGCGCAGGGGCCTTCCCCCCACCAGGTAGGCAAACACCAGCGAAGCCCCCACAAACAGGCCGAGGTGGCTCAATAGCTGGACGTACCTGAGCAGTTGGATGTTTTCGGGCCCGGTGTCGCCAAGCTGCCGCAGCATATCCGGCCCGAAAAAGGGCATTGCAATGAGCATGCCCACGACAAACACCACCAGGGTGCTGCCCACCATGACCAGGGCCAGCAAGATCAGTTTCACAAAAGGATGCATCCCACCCAGTATCCCCCGGTCGTCCATATGGCGTAATTGTTCTATTTTTGCAGATCAAACCAATCAAAGACCAAAAATAAGAAATCCCCCGGATTGGCATGCAAAAGAATATTCCGGCATCCTGGTCGAGAGAGCTGAGCATCGGGAAGGTGCATTTTACACCCCTCCCCCTGCTGCTGGCCCCCATGGAAGACATCAGCGATCCGCCCTTCCGCCTGCTTTGCAGGGAAATGGGGGCCGACTGGGTAGTGACCGAATTCATTTCGGCCGACGGTCTGATCCGTGATTCAGACAAAAGCCAGAAAAAGCTGGATATTCTCAACCAGGAACGACCCGTCAGCATACAGCTGTTCGGAGCCGACTCCGGGGCCATGGCGGCCGCGGCCGAACTTGCCAGCCGTGCCAGGCCCGATTTCATCGACATCAACTTCGGCTGCCCCGTAAGAAAAGTGGCTGCTAAAGGCGCCGGCTCCGGCATCATGAACGATGTGCCCAAAATGGAGGAAATTTGCCGGCGGGTGGTAGCAGCCGTTAACATCCCCGTTACGGTAAAAACCCGGCTGGGGTACGACCAGAAAAACAAGAACATTGTGGCGGTTGCCGAAAGGCTTCAGGACTGCGGCATTGCCGCCCTGACCATCCACGGGCGCACCCGCTGCCAGATGTACCGTGGCCATGCCGACTGGATACTGATAGGGGAAGTGAAAAACAACCCCCGCATGCACATCCCCATCATCGGCAACGGCGACATCACCGACGGGCCTTCGGCCATGAAGGCCTTTGAAGACTATGGGGTAGACGGGGTGATGATCGGGCGGGCTGCCATCGGCAATCCGTGGGTGTTCAGGCAGGTGAGGCATTTTCTGAATACCGGCCGGTCCATGCCCCCGCCCGGGCTGACCGAACGCCTGTCCGTCTGCCGCCGGCACATCCTGTTGTCTGTCCAATGGAAGGGAGAGCGTACCGCCATCTTCGAGATGCGCAGGCATTACGCCAATTATTTCAAAGACATTCCCCATGTGAAGCCATACCGTATCCGCCTGGTCACGGCCTGCAGCCTCGACGCCCTGATGGAGGTGCTCGGCGAGATCGGGGAGCGCTTCGGCTGATCTGCGATGGGATTGCCTCAGCAGGGCAGCGGGGCCCTGGCCATCTTGCCCGCCACTCCCTTCAGCCGGCCTGCCTCTGTGAACAACCCCTCCACCCCGACCCGGGGAACATCCAGCCAGATAGCGTGCATGCCCGCTCTACGGGCGCCGGCAACATGGCCGGGGGTATCGTCGAGGAACAATGTGGCGAAGGGCTCCAGGCCATTTTCCTGCATGATCAGCTCATACACCTCCATGTCGGGTTTTCGCATGCCGATCATGTGCGAGAGGTAGTGCTTTTCGAACAGGGCCGACAGATCATCGATGCCGTGCTCTTTCTGCATTAGCTGTCTGTAGGCGGGGTAGTGGATGGCGTTGGTGTTGCTGAGCAAAAACAGACGGTAGTTCCTCCTTACCCTTTCGAGGAGACCGATCCGCCCTGCCGGCATATCGAGCAGCATGGCGTTCCAGGCCCGGACTATTTCCCGGTCGGTCAAGGGGCATTCCGTCAGCCTCCGCAACTCCGCGCAAAACACCCCGGGGCTTAATTCGCCCCGGTCGAAGCGGTCGAACAGCTCCAGCTGCCCGGCCTGGGTGAACAGACGGTCGAAATGCCTCACCCCCAAAGCCCTGAAGGCATCGATGGTCTTGCGGTAGTCGATGTTCAGCAATACCCCACCCAGGTCAAATACAATGTGCCGGATGTCCATGTTCCCAGGCTTTTAGTGCAGCGGCCGTCGGCGTGCCCGGCCCCGGGGGCGAAAGTAAAAAATTTAGCGGATATACGCGGATTATGCGTAACTTTGCCTTCCCGCAGCGGGGATATGACCGGCTGCGGGACCGTCTTCAGGGCCCATAGCTCAGTTGGTTAGAGTAGCTGACTCATAATCAGTTGGTCGCTGGTTCGAGCCCAGCTGGGCCCACCGGGTAATCAAGCAGTTGCACAAAACCATGTGCGGCTGCTTTTTTGTCCCTGAACGCCCGTAAAACAACTCCTTTCGAGGCCCCTTGGAGAACCACCCAATGAAGACCGCCATTCCCGACTGCAGTTCTGCCCCTGTGAATCAAACTCCCGCGACCAGACCCTATGCCCGAAACTGCCGGCACTGAGCCCGGGGCAATGGGAATGATCGTGCAGATCATGGGAAAAATCGGGCGTTTTCGCCCTGCCTATCCGGAAAAACGTCCGTCAAAAGCGGGTTTGCTGAGCTTTTTCCGTGCGTGTCCGCAAACAATCCATACCCGGGATGACGAAAGAAAACTCCCCTTATCTGACCGGAACTTCCAATCCATGCCCGGGCGTAAGGGATATATTTGGGCATCCTTAAAGTTACACTTGATGTATTCACTTAAAAAACAAAAAGCTATGAAAAAACTGATGATGACAACCGCAGTATTGTTGTTTTCGCTCGGACTGTTGTGGGCACAACCCAGGTCAGAGTACCGGACGGGCGTAAACCAAAGGATCCCCATGATCGGCTCGGAGGCCCCCGCCTTCAAGGCGCAATCCACGCATGGGGAAATCAATTTCCCGAAAGATTTTGGCAGCACCTGGAAGGTCCTCTTTGCCCATCCCCGTGATTTCACCCCGGTATGTTCGAGCGAGATCCTTGAGCTGGCCCATCAGAAAGATGCGTTTGATAAACTGAATGCCAGCATCATAGTGATCTCGACCGATGAGCTGCAATCGCACCGCGACTGGAAAGCGGCCCTGGAAGAGGTGGATTTCAAAGGCAGGGGAGCAACCAGCATCGATTTCCCGATGGTGGCAGACGCCTCCTATGCCGTGGTCAACAAATACGGCATGCTCGATTCGCAAAGTGAAGTTGGCCAGAGCATCAGGGGGGTGTTCTACATCGACCCCGAAAACCGGGTAAGGGCCTTTACGTTCTATCCGAACGAGATAGGCAGGAGCATCGGGGAGGTCAAACGGACGTTGCAGGCCCTTCAGACCCAGCACGCGAACGAACGGCTCGTGATCCCCGCCAACTGGCAGCCCGGTGAAGACGTCATGCTTCCCTACCTGACCGACGAGGACAAAAGGGCGATGACCGGCCCCAACCCCCGCGTTCGCAGCCTGAACTGGTTTATGAACTATGTATCGCCCGAATAATCGCTTGCCGGGTTTTTGACCAACAGTGAATGGCCTGCAGGGATGCTGCAGGTCATTTTTTTTCGTGGCGGCTGTTCTTTACCTCCGAAGGCAGTTGCCCGAAAAATGCCCGGAAGCTTTTGGTGAAATAGCCCGGATCGGCATAGCCGACCATATAGGCGATTTCGGCAACGTTCCCGGCATTCTTTTCCAGCAACTCCCTGGCCCGCTGCATGCGCACCGCACGAATGAATTGATTTGCGGATTGTCCCAGCAGGGCCTTCAGTTTACGGTGCAGCTGGGAAAGGCTCATGGCTGATCCCCGGGCCAGGTCTTCGACCGAAAAGCCGTCGTTGTCGATGTTTTGCTCCACCAGGGTCAGCAGTTTCTGTAAAAACAGGCGATCTCCCGGGCGCAGATGGGGGCCGTCCAGATTGAACGGTCCCTTTAACCCATGTCTTTTCAACAATTTGCGCCGGCCATCTATGATGTTCCTCACCCGCAGACTAAGTTCCTTCCTGTTGAAGGGTTTTGTCAGGTACTCGTCGGCCCCGGTTTCCAGTCCCTCCATTTTGTCGGTGTCCTCGGCCCTGGCCGTTAGCAACACAACAGGGATGTGGCCGGTTAGTTCACCGGCCTTGATCTGTCTGCAAAATGCAAAACCGTCCATGCCCGGCATCATGATGTCGCTGATGATCAGATCGGGAATGTGCTCTCTGGCCAGTTCAAGGCCGGTTTTCCCATCGGGCGCCTCCATAACCGCAAAAGCCACGCTAAGCGCATCCGCGATATAGGCCCTGACATCCTCATGGTCTTCGACCACCAGGACAATGGGCCGATCCCATGCTTTGGCTTCCCTGGCAGCCACCAGCCCGGCACGACCGTAGTTCAGTGCATCCTGCGATCCGGTCTGTTCATTCCCGGCATGCCAGGCCGGCAGCTGAACCAACTGTCCGGGCTCGAAATGTTCATGGCCCAGGGGGAGCTGCAGTCTGAACACCGTTCCAACTCCCTGTTTGCTCATGACCCAAATGCGGCCGTGGTGCAATTCGACAAGTTCCTTCACATAAGCCAGGCCAACCCCCGAACCCTGGTGAGCCCGTTCCGCAGATTCGTTGACCTGGAAAAAACGGTCGTAGATCAGGGGGAGTTTTTCGCGGGGGATGCCAATTCCTGTATCTTTAACCACCAGCTCAAATACCCCCCTGCTGCCTTGTTTTTCGTCAAAGCAGGCCGTCAAAGTGACTCTTCCTCCGTCAGGAGTGAACTTCAGGGCGTTCGACAACAGGTTTGCCAGTATCTTTTCCATCACGTCGGGGTCGTAGTAAAACCGCCCGAGCAAGCCGGGGTCTTTAAGCGACGGATCGTCCACATAGCTCATGCGGATCTTTTTATGCCCGGCCAGGGAAGAAAACGACATAAAAACCCTTCTGAGCACTTCGTTTATGTCGCCGCCCGATGCCTGTATTTTGAACAGTCCGCTTTCCAGCTTTGACAGGTCCAAAAGTTGGCCAATCAGGGCCAGCAAGCGCCCGGTATGATGATGCATGTTCAAAAGCCTGGCTCGTTTTTCGTCGTGATCCGGGTATTCGTCGATCATGTCTTCGATCGGGCCCTTGATTAGGGTAAGGGGCGTCCTCAACTCATGCGATATGTTTGCAAAGAACCTCGACTTCATGGCATCCACTTCCTTGAGTTTGGAAGTTTCCAGGGCCGACAGCCTGTTCATGTTTTTCAGCCTGATGCGGGAGAGCTCATAGTGCCTGACCAAAAGCATTGCGGCCGAAAAAAGCAAAACGTAGAAAACCCGTGCCAGTCCATGGCCCCACCAGGGCCGGGCTACCACTATGTCGACGACCGCCTCCTGATCGCTCCACACCCCGTCGTTATTGGTCCCCCTAACCCTCAGGATCCAGCGCCCGGGCTTCAGGTCGGTGATGATGATGCTGCGGTTGGTGCCCAGAGAGATCCAGTTTTCGCCCTGCCTGGTCAAACTGTATGAATAACGATTATTTTCGGGCGAGGCGAAATCGAGGGCCGCAAACTCAACGGCAAAATGATTTTGGTTGTGCGCAAGGCGGATCTCCTCCTGTGGAAAAATATGCGGCAGTTGCTCCCGGCCGTCCTTGTCGCCAAGCAGACGGAAGCCGGTGATCATCACAGGGGGCCGATGGTTCTTTTGCACCACCATATGGGGGAAGAAGCTGTTGTATCCCTGTCTGCCGCCAAAAAACATTTCCGCATCCGGGCTCATGTAAAATGCCCCGCTGTTGAATTCGTTGTTCTGCAGACCGTCTTTGTGGGTATAATTCGTAAAACCGCCCTCTCCGGGACTGAACCGCGACAGCCCCCGCCTGCTGCTGATCCAAAGCTCCCCTTTTGGGCAAGCCAGGAGGCCGCTAAGCATATTGCCCGGCAGACCGTCGGCCTCGGTAAAGGAAATGAATTGCTCATCGACGGTATCAAAACGGGCCAGTCCGCCACCTCCGGTAGCCAGCCATAAGATTCGGGGCTTTGTGGGGTCGGGCACAATGGCCCTGATGTCGTTAAAGGGGAGGCTGAACGGGTTGCCGGAGTCGTTCCGGTACGAAGTGATCCGGCCGGTTTCCCGCTCGTAGCGATGGAGTCCGCTGCCCGTTCCGAACCAGAAGTCCCCCCCCGGGTCTTCGTAGAAGGCGGGGAATACATCCTCCGTAAAGCGGTTCAGCACATGGTTGTTGTAGCGGGTATGGATGAATCCGCCGCGTTGCCTGTCGAACAGGGCGATGGTATTGGGCGTCATGACCCAGATCTGATTTCCGCTGACGTGCACTGCCGATACCCTGGGTTCACCGGTTTCGTCGCCGTCCTGAAGACCTGTGGGATACAGGGCAAAACGGCCGCTGCCGGGTTCGTAACTGCCCAGCCCCAGGCTGGTGCCCAGCCATAGCCGGCCCTGAGGGTCCGAATCGATGGCGTTTATCCTGAGCTCCTCCCCCCGGCCTTCTGCTGTCAGCCCGATCTCCCGCACAACGCCAGCATCGCGGTCAATTGCAAACAGGCCCTCCCGGCCGCCCACCCACAATATGCCCTCCTGACCCGGGATAATATGGAATGCCCGCACACTGAGCTGACGCGTTGAAAACTCCCGCCCCGACAGCCTCCGGCCGCG
Organism: Bacteroidales bacterium; assembly: GCA_003560165.1. GTDB lineage: Bacteria > Bacteroidota > Bacteroidia > Bacteroidales > UBA7960 > PUPG01. The sequence continues at coordinate 422 of PWJC01000013.1, read as the reverse complement.
TTCAGCGGGGTAATTAAACTTATTGGAATAAGGGTCGTAGAGCATGATCCCGCTGCCGTCGCTGCCCAGCCAAATGCTGCCCGAACGATCGACCATCATGCTGATGTAATTGCCCCTGCTCAGTGCATGGCCATCATCGCCGGGTTGGGGCAATACCTGGTGGGCGCCGGTTTCCGTGTCGATCACCAACAGGCCCCGGGCGGTGCCTGCCCAGATCTCTTGCCGGTTTTGATGGTTAAACGCCGCTGCGGCCTTTATTTCCCCGAATCGAAACGAGGCGTCGTGCAACGGAACCTCAAGGAAGCGGCCCTTGCCGCGATCAAAGCGAAAAAGCCCGGAGCTCCCCAGCAACCACAGCTCTCCCCCGGCATCCTCCACAAACTTCCGGCCCCCCTGATCGGGGTCGTTGACGGGGTTCAATG
>PWJC01000085.1 GCA_003560165.1 Bacteroidales bacterium | reverse complement strand
GTTTATAATATTATGAAAAGTCGAAAAGTCTGAAATGTCAGAAAAGTCTGAAAAGTCTGAAAAGTCGAAATGTCGAAAGGTCAAATAGTCGTTCTTTCTTTCTTCTACCTTCTACCTTCTGTCTTCTGTCTTCTGTCTTCTGTCTTCTGTCTTCTGTCTTCTGTCTTCTGTCTTCTGTCTTCTGTCCTCCGTCCTCTGTCTTCTGTCTTCTGCCTTCTAAACTTTTCAACTCTTCAACTCTTCAACTTTCTTCTTCCTACCTACTACCTACTACCTACTACTTACTACCTTCTACCTTCCACCTTCCGTCCTCCGCCTCCCAATGGCCTTTCCCGCAAAAATAAGGATTATCCCCCCGGCAGCTTGCTTTCGCTGCCGATTTCAGAAAACATTTCCTATTTTTGATCACTAACCCCAAACAAAGGCTGTTATGTCCGACCGTTTTTTTCCACTCGACCCGGCCCATCTGCTTGAGCTGATGATCAGCGAACTGGACGCAACGAACAGCCTGCTGGGCATCCCCGGGCCCATGTTTTTTGCTGCTGACAAACACCGGGGACTCCACCGCAAAGTTTTCGGCCATGGCATCGACACCCCCCTGGGCGTGGCTGCCGGTCCTCATACGCAACTGTCACAGAACATAATTGCGGCCTGGCTGGTGGGCGCAAGGTATATCGAACTGAAAACGGTACAGACCCTTGATGAACTGGATGTGGCAAAACCCTGCATCGACATGCAGGACGAGGGATATAACTGCGAATGGTCGCAGGAACTGACTATCCGGCAGAGTTTTTCCGAATACCTGAATGCCTGGGCCATCATCCATCTGCTCCATCACCGCATGAAGGGGAAAGGGGATCCCGGCGTGGTGTTCAACATGAGTGTGGGATACGACCTCCGGGGCATCATGCAGGAGAATGTGCAGTGGTTCCTCAGCAAAATGGCAGACTGTGGCCCCGAACTGGAAAAGCTGAAAGAGACCCTGCGCCCCATTGCCCCCGACATCCTTGAGGTCGATATCCCGTCGCGGATCTCGGACAACATTACCCTTTCGACCATGCATGGCTGCCCTGCCGCTGAGATCGGGTCCATTGCCCGCTATCTGATGGAGGAAAAAAGGCTCCATACCCTGGTCAAACTCAACCCCACCTTGCTGGGGCCGGCAAAGCTGCGGGAGATCCTCAATGAGCGGCTGGGGTTTGGGGCCAGTGTGCCCGACCAGGCGTTTGAACACGACCTGAAGCTTGCCGACGCCCGGTCCATGATCCGCTCCCTACAGGCCACATCCGCGAAAGCGAAACTGGATTTCGGACTAAAACTGACCAATACCCTTGAAACCGAAAATAACAAAGAGGTGTTCGGGCCCGGGGTGCAGAGGATGTATATGAGCGGTCGGGCACTTCATCCCCTGTCGGTGACACTGGCGGCCAGGCTTCAGCAGGACTTCAACGGCGGGCTGCACCTGTCCTTCTCGGGGGGTGCAGATGCCTTTAATGTGGTGGAATTGCTGGCCTCGGGCTTTGCGTCCGTAACGGTCTGTACCGACCTGCTCAAGCCCGGCGGCTATATGCGCTTGCCGCAATACATTGAGAATATCGAAAAGGAGATGTTGGCCCGCGGCCTTTCCAATGTGGATGAGCTGAGCGGGATCACAAAAGACAGGGAGGGCAGGCCGCAGACCGCCCTCGACCGGCTGATCCGGTATGCCGGCAGGGTAGTAGATTACAGGGCATACCGGAAAGATTCCCTGAGTACCCCCGACATCAGAACAGAGCGCAAACTTGGCCCCTTCGACTGCATTTCGGCACCCTGCCGCGAGACTTGTGCCACTGCGCAGGACATCCCCGAATACCTCTTCCATGCTTCGGGAAAAGATTTTAAAAAAGCCCACGAGGTGATACTGCGGACCAACCCCTTCCCGGCCGTTACCGGCATGGTTTGTGACCATTTATGCCAGGGCAAGTGCACCCGGGTGCATTACGACGATCCCCTGCTGATCAGGGAGGTCAAGCGATTTGTTTCGGAGCTGCCGGTCCCGCTGCCACTGCCCGCAAAGGCCAACGGGCTCAGGGTGGGGATTGTCGGAGCCGGCCCCGCCGGGCTGTCGTGTGCCTATTTCCTGGCCCTGGCGGGTTTCCGGGTCGAAGTGCTTGAATCCCGTTCAAAGGCGGGAGGCATGATCAGGTACGCCATTCCGGGCTTCAGGCTCACGGAATCGGCCATTGAAAGCGACCTGGACCGGCTGGAAAAGCTGGGAGTCGCCATCCGGTACAACTGCCGGGTCGATGCCGCCTTGTTCGGGCAACTGAAAAAAGATCATGACTACCTCTTTGTGGCACCCGGGGCCCAGGTATCGGCCCCTCCTGGTCTGGAAGGCATCGAAGCCCGGGGCGTACTCGACCCCCTGACGTTTTTGTTCGATGCAAAAAAGGGAGTCTCGGCCGGCATTGGAAAACAGGTCGTGATCATCGGAGGGGGAAATACCGCCATGGATGCCGCCCGGACAGCCTGGCGCCTGGTCGGCAAACAGGGGAAGGTACGCATTGTCTACCGCCGGCGGATAGAAGACATGCCCGCCGACCAGGGAGAGATCAGGGCGGTACTCGAAGAGGGAATGGAAATCATTGAATGGGCCGGGCCCGAAAAGGTGGTCTCAGACAGAGGGAGGGTGAGCGGACTGCTGTGCAGCAAAATGGAGGCCGGCGAAACCGATGTCTCAGGGCGCCCGGCCCCGAAAAAAATAGCCGGTTCCGAATTTGAAATACCCTGCGATACCCTGATCCCGGCCATCGGACAGTGGCTGGATGTGGATTTCATGGAGGCCGCCCTGCTGCAAAAACCCGCAAACGGCTACGAGACCAGATTGAAAAAGGTATTCACCGGTGGAGATGCCATGCGGGGTGCCTCTACAGCCATCAACGCCATCGGCGATGGCAAAAAGGCAGCACGGCAGATCATCGAAAGCTCCGGCCTGGACTTTTGCTTTCCCTTTCCCTTAAACGGCAAGGCGCATAGCCGGCAGCAACTGATGATCAAACGGGGTCAGCGTGCTTTTGCGCCCCCCCTGAACGAAAACCCTCCGGAAAAGCGACAGGACTTCAGCCTGGTACAGCAAAGCCTGGATGAGGACAGCATCGTAAACGAAGCCGCAAGGTGCCTTCATTGCGACGAAATCTGCAACATCTGCACCACCGTTTGCCCCAACCTGGCCAACATAGCCTATCCCACTCAAGCGGTTAGCCACTCTATGGTAAAACTGGTCAGGGAAGAAGGTGACCGGATCGGGCAACAGCCCGATGGGAGGTTTGAACTCAGTCAGGGTGTGCAGATCCTGAACATTGCCAATTTCTGCAACGAATGCGGCAACTGCCGGACCTTCTGCCCTACCTCGGGGGCCCCTTACAAGGACAAACCCCGGCTTCACCTGAGCATGGCTTCCTTTCAGGGATCGGAAAGCGGCTATTACCTGGTGAGGCTGCAGGACAGAGACAACCTGATCCATAAACAAAACGGGCGGTTCCGTACCCTGACCGAAACTGCCCTCGACTATGTTTACGAAACAGACTTTGTTGTGGCATCTTTTGAAAAAAAGGCCTTCACGCTGAAGCAGGCGCGCCTGCTGACCCCTTGCGTTAAAGAAGCCGGTTTTCATGAGGCAGCCGCCATGCGGGTCCTGATGGATGCAGGCAGGAAACTGTTACCCGGACAAAAAAATCATTCATTCAATTTAATCCAATGATAGAAATTATCGACCGGATCACCGACCAAAAAGCATTGGAAAATGCTGTAAAACGATTCAGGGAAAAAGAGATCGTTTTGCCCACCTTCGCCCAGCAGGCCGACCCCGACAAGATTCCCCGGCCCATTAAAAAAAGACTGAAGCAGGTAGGACTGTGGGATATCAACCCCCTGAACCTCTTCAGGATCACCTGGAAAAACGAAGCCAGGGAAAAAGGTGGGCTATACGGCCCGGTGAATTACCTCGAACTCCCCTCCCTGATCACCGGTACCCAGGCCCGCATCGTGATGCTGGTGGGTAAATGGTTCCCAACGGGAGCGCATAAGGTCGGGGCTGCCTACGGTTGCCTGGCCCCCCGCATCATTACCGGAGGCTACGATCCTACTTACCACAAGGCAGTATGGCCCTCGACGGGCAACTATTGCCGCGGAGGGGCCTTCGATTCGAAACTCATGGGCTCGGATTCGGTGGCCATCCTGCCCGAAGAAATGAGCCAGGAAAGGTTTTCCTGGCTGCGGGAGGAGATCGGGTGCGAGGTAATCGCCACCCCGGGTTGCGAATCGAACGTCAAGGAAATTTACGATGCTTGCTGGGAGATCCGCCGTACCCGGCCCGATTGCTTGGTATTCAACCAGTTCGAGGAATTCGGCAATGCTGCCTGGCACTACAACGTAACCGGGAAGGCCCTGGAGGAGGCATACGACCGGGTCAGGTCTCCCCGCAGCCGGATGGCGGCCTATGTATCGGCTACAGGCTCGGCAGGATCCATCGCCGGGGGCGACTACCTGCGCACCATCGCCCCTGGCATCAAGGTGGTGGCTTCCGAAGCCCTGCAATGCCCCACCCTGCTGATGAACGGTTTTGGGGGTCACCGCATTGAAGGCATCGGCGACAAACACGTACCCTGGATACACAATGTGAGGAATACCGACCTGGTCACCGCCATCGACGACGAGGACTGCATGCGCATTTTCAGGCTATTTAACGAAAAGGCCGGCCAGGAGTTCCTGGTTTCGGCAGGGCTGGATGCTGAAACGGTCTCCAGGCTGGGATTGCTGGGCATTTCCTGCATTGCCAATATGCTTTCGGCCATCAAAACCGCCAAATACTTCGAATTATCTTCCGACGATGTGATCCTGAGCATCGCCACCGACTCAGCCGGTCTCTACCGTTCGCGCCTGGATGAACTCAGGGAAGTGCGGGGCGAATATACGCCACTGCAAGCGGCCATCGACCACGAAAAATGTGTGTTGGGCACATCGGCCGACTACCTGAAAGAGCTCAGTTATCACGACCGCAAAGCCATCCATAACCTGAAATATTTCACCTGGGTGGAGCAGCAGCAAAAACAGGTGGAAGACCTCAACCAGCTCTGGTACGACAGGGATGTATGGCCCAGGCTGTTCAATCAGGTACAACGCTGGGATGAGCTGATCACAGAATTCAACGACAGAACAGGGGTGCTTAGAAGCATGGGAGGCTGAAAGGCTGGCAACTCCTGCCGGCCCCCGGCTGTTCGAAAATTACAAACAATCCTCATTACCTGCCAGGCCTGGCTGGTCTCACCCTTGTGCAGGGTGAATAAATTTTCGGAACGGGAATTTTTGCCTTTGCCAAAAAATTACCTAAATTGACCAAAGAATTAAAGCCCCATGGCAGGTAAACAGGAAAAATTCATTTACGAATGCATCCAATGCGGCCGCTCTCCGGGCGGAAGGGACAAGGTGCATTATCTTTGTCCGCATTGCAGCCCTGGCAGCTCTCCCGGCCTGCCCCCCCAGGGTTTACTGAAGGTATTGTACGATTATCAAGGGCTGCGTGAAAAACACCCCCGTTTTTCCTCCCTGAAAAGCCAGGGCTTCCTGGACCTGCTGCCCATTAATTCCCTTTCCAGCCTGCCCCCACTTCGCACAGGTCATACTCCCCTGATTGCCCACGACCGGCTCAGGGGCAAAAAACTGCATTACACCTATTATCTGAAAGACGACAGCCAGAACCCTACCTTTTCCTTTAAAGACAGGGCTTCTGCCCTGGTATCGGCCTTTGCCTATGAACAGGGGCTGGAACCTCTTGTGGTGGCCTCTACGGGCAATGCAGGTTCATCGCTGGCAGGCATGTGCGCGGCCCGTGGGCAAAGAGCAGTGATCATGGTTCCGGAAACAGCCCCCCCGGCAAAGATCAGCCAGGTGCTGATGTACGGGGCCAGGCTGTTTCCCGTCAGGGGTAATTACGACCAGGCATTCGAACTCAGCCTGATGGCCACAGAAAGCTTCGGCTGGTACAACAGGAACACCGCCTACAATCCCCTGACCTTCGAAGGCAAAAAAACCGCGGCCTATGAGTTGTTTGACCAGCTAAAAGGCCAGACCATTCACCGGGTCTTTGTACCCACGGGCGACGGGGTCATTTTATCGGGCATCTGCAAAGGGTTTGAAGAACTGCTCAAGCTCGGATACATCGATCAGATGCCCTGCATGGTGGCCATACAATCCGGGCAAAGCGACAACCTGGTCCGCAACCTGGACAGGGCAGCCTTCGCCTCCAAACCCAGCACCACACTAGCCGACTCCATCTCGGTGGATGTGCCAAGGGGTTTTTACATGGCCAGAGACTTCCTGCACAGGTACGAAGGCGAGGGCATGACCATCAGTGACGACGACATCCGCAACGGGGCTGCCGAACTGGCCCGCACCACGGGCCTGTTTGCCGAACCGGCGGCCGCAGCGGCCTATGCCGGTTTGCTGAAATACCACGAGATGGGCAAATTGGAAGCGGGGAGCAACAACATTGTCCTGCTCACGGGCAGCGGGCTCAAAGACCTGGCTTTTGCCGGCAAAACCCTCACTGTCCCCCCGGCCATTGAACCGGGCAGCAACGGGTTGAAAGCCCTGGAAGCAATCATGGCGAACAACACCTGAAGGCTAACCTCAAAAGTCAAGCAACGATGATCACCCTGAATGTGAACGGAGAAACCCTATATTACCATGGCCCGGGCAAATCGAGCCTTCTGGACTTCCTGAGGCTCGAACGCGGCATCACCTCGGCAAAGGACGGCTGCTCGGGCGAAGGGATTTGCGGGGCCTGCACACTGGAGATAAATGCCAGGCCGGGGCTTGCCTGCCGCACCCTGATGAAAGACCTGGATGGCGCGGAGGTGATCACCACCGAGGGCCTGCCCGAGAGCTTCCGTCAGCTCATCGGGAGCATGTTTGCCGAAAAGGGAGCTGTTCAGTGCGGTTTCTGCAGTCCGGGCTTTATCATGCGCTCACGCCGGCTTTTTTTTCGCAGCCAGATCCCCAGCCGCCGGGAGATCGTCCGGGCAATCAATCCCAACCTCTGTCGCTGCACCGGCTACGTGAAGATTGTCGACGCCATACAGCAGGCCCTCTCCCAGCAGCAAATACCCGGGTACAGCCTCCCGGAAAGCGGTGCTTCCATCGGTTCACCCCTCCCAAAATACCAGGCTTTTCGCACGGCCCTCGGACAACAACCCTTTGTGGACGACATGCGCATCGATGGCATGCTGCATGGGGCGCTCAGGTTCAGTGACCACCCCAGGGCAAAGATCATAAAAATAGATACCACCCCGGCGAAAAGGCTGCCCGGGGTAATCAGGGTGTTCACGGCCCCGGATATTCCGGGCGACCGGAAGGTCGGCCTGATCGTGGACGACTGGCCGCTGATGGTCGATGTGGGGCAAACCGCTGCCTGCATCGGCGATGTGCTGGCCGGGGTGGTGGCCGAAACCGAAGCCATTGCCCGGGAGGCCGCCAGGCTTGTGGATGTGGAATACCAGGTCATGGAGCCGGTGACCGATCCCTTACAGGCCGCAAAAGAGGGGAGCCCGCAGGTCCATGCAGGCAGATCAAACGTGCTGGAAAGTTGCAGCATACGCTTCGGCGATACGGAAAGAGCCTTCAGTGAGGCCGCCCATACCACCTCAGGTATTTTCAGAACCCAGCACATCGAACACGCCTTTCTGGAGACCGAGGCTGCCATTGCCCTGCCCGAGGGCGAAGGCCTCAGGCTGCACAGCCAGGGACAGGGAGCCTACGTCGACAGAAGGATGGTGTCAAGGCTGCTGGCCCTGCCCGAAGAAATGGTCAGGGTAAGCCAGGTACCCAGCGGAGGTGGATTTGGCGGCAAGGAAGACATCAGCGTACAAGGACACGCGGCCTTGTTCGCATGGGTCTTGAAGCGGCCTGTAAAGCTGCACCTCAGCAGGGCGGAGTCCATACGCATGCACCCAAAACGACACCCTGTATGGATGGACATGCAACTGGCATGCGACCACAGTGGCAAATTCACCGCGCTGAGACTGAAGGCCGTGGGCGATACCGGGGCCTATGCCTCGGTAGGCACCAAGGTCATGGAAAGGGTGGTGGGCCACGCCACCGGAGGATACGTAGTCACCTCAGTCGACATCACCTCACAAACGGTGTACACCAATCACCTGCCCGCAGGTGCCATGCGGGGATTCGGGGTACCCCAGGTGGTGTTTGCCCTGGAGAGATGCATCGACGAACTGTGCCTGAAAGGGGGCTTCGACCGCTGGCAGATACGTTACGACAACGCCCTGGAAGACGGGGCCGCCACGGCCACAGGGCAGCGGTTACAGGGAGTGGGGCTTAAGAAGACCCTGGAGGCCGTCAGGGAAGATTTCCTCAAGGCCCCCTTTGCCGGAATTGCCTGCGGCCTGAAAAACACCGGGGTGGGCAATGGAATGATCGATGACAGCGAGGTGAAAATAGAGGTGGTCTCTGCGGAAAAGGTGATCATCCATCATGGCTGGACCGAAATGGGGCAGGGTATCCACACCATGGCCATCCAGACCCTCTACCAGGAAACAGGCATCCATGCCGCGATCATGGAAGTCAGGACCGATACCGAGGCCGGGGTTCCTGCCGGAATGACCACCTCGTCGAGGGCTACCGCCCTGCTGGGCAATGCCATCATCAATGCCGCCCGTCAGATCAGGGAAGACATTGGCCAGGAGGGTCTGCTGAAAGGCCTGGCAAAATGTTCGGGGCGCATCTACAAAGGAAAATATGTTTGCGACTGGACCACAAGGCCGGATAGCATGACGGTGGATCCGAAGATCCATTTTGCCTATGGCTATGCCACCCAGGTGGCCGTATTGGACCACAGAGGCAAACTGACCGAAGTGATCGCTGCTCACGATGCCGGAAAAATAATGAACAGCATGTTGTTTGAAGGACAGATCGAGGGGGCCGTACACATGGGGGTGGGCTACGCCACCACCGAAAACCTTCCCATGCGTAAAGGGATCCCCAAAAGCTTCAGGATGAAGGACCTGAACATTATCCGGGCCAAAGACATGCCCCTGGTGCGGGTGATCGGGATAGAAGAAAAGGACCCTTACGGGCCCTACGGGGCCAAGGGCATCGGTGAAATCGGTATGGTGCCTACCGCCGCGGCCATTGCCAACGCATACTCTGCCTTTGACGGACAAAAGCGAAACAGCCTGCCGCTGCGACCCCCTGTGCGAAAAAATGCGTAATTTGGCAGTCGGCTTTTGGCTGGTTGTCGCAAAGAGAGGCTGGCTGGTTGAAAACATATCCTGTTTATGGCGATATTATTACAGAATGCGAACTTTGTCCATTGGGACACCCTGGTCTTTCAGCCAGCGGATGTTCTGGTGGAAGAGGGCCCCGGGGGAAGGATCACCCTGGGCAGCCCGGGAGGCATTGCTGCCGGGGAGCATGATGTGATCGACTGCAGGGGAAAGCTGGTAACCAGATCCTTTGCCGTGGCGCACCATCACGTTTACTCGGCCCTTGCCAGGGGCATGCCCCCTCCGCCAAGCCCGCCTGCAGGCTTTCTAGACATACTGCGCAGCATCTGGTGGCGTCTGGACAAAAGCCTGGATGCTGACAGCATACGAATGAGTGCATTGGTGACCGCCATGGCTGCAGCAAAGTCGGGGGCCACCTTTGTAGCCGATCATCATGCATCACCGCATCATATCAGGGGTTCGCTCGACATCATTGCCGGCTCTTTTGAACAGGTGGGTATTGCCCATCTGCTGTGTTACGAAGTGAGCGACCGCGACGGATCACATAGCACAGCCCTGGGACTTGAAGAAACAGACAGCTACCTGCAAGGCAAGCAGGGCCTGGTGGGGCTGCATGCCTCCTTTACCGTTGGCAACGACACCCTGAAAAAGGCAGTAGAGCTGATGCAGCGCCATGATTCGGGCATCCATATGCATCTTGCAGAAGACACATGCGACCAGGAGCATTGCCTTGACAACTACAACAGCCGGGTGGTTCAGAGGCTGGACGGGGCCGGGGTGCTCGACTCATCCAAAACCATCATGGTACACGGATTACACCTCGACGATGACGAACGGAAACTTCTGGGAAACAAACCTTGCTGGGTGGCTCAAAACATGGAAAGCAACCTCAAAAACAAGGTTGGACGGTTCAACGCCCGGGGTCTGGGAAGCCGCATCATGCTTGGCACCGACGGCATGCACAGCGATATGCTGCGCAGTTGCAGGGCAGCCTTTCTGGCAGGGCAGGGTGTGGACCAGATCGACCCCGTTTCGGCATACGCCCGACTGAGGAACATACACCGCTACCTGAAACAAAACGGCTTTGCCGGCGATGACGACAACAATCTGGTGGTGCTCGCCTACGACAGCCCCACCGAGCTCAACAGCGACAACCTGCCCGCCCACATGGTCTTTGGCATGCATGCAGGAAATGTACGCGATGTCATTGCCGGGGGCAGGCTGATCGTAAAAAACAGGGTTCTTCAAACCATTGACGAGGAAACGGTGTTAAAAGAATCTGCTGCCCAGTCGCGGCGGTTGTGGAATAAGATGCAGGCGGTCGGAGTACCATAAACCGTCATTGACCATTTAACATAATAACAAAGCGTGTATAGCCAACAGTCACATATCGACACAAAGGGCCGTGAATTCATTGATAACCACGTTCAATACAGGGCCTTTCTGGAAAATCACCGCCGCATCATGGAGAAAGCCATGAAGGGTGGGCCCGAGGAGGCGATCCGCAAGCACAGATCGAGGAACAAACTCCTGGCAAGAGAGCGGATCGAATTGCTGACAGATCCAGGCACTCCATTTCTGGAATTATCGACACTGGCAGCCTTCGGCCAATACGACGACAGCTTTCCGGGCGCGGGCATTGTGACAGGCATCGGAATGATCCACGGCCAGGAGGCCATCATCATTGCCAACGATGCTACCGTAAAGGGCGGTACCTATGTCAAGGAAACCATCCGCAAACACATACGCGCCCAGGAGATCGCCATGCAGAACAATTTGCCCTGTGTTTACATGGTCGACTCAGGGGGAATATTCCTGCCCGCACAGGCCGAAGTGTTTCCCGACAAGGAAGACTTTGGCCGCATTTTCTATAATCAGGCACAGCTTTCGGCTCAGGGTTGCCCCCAGATCGCCCTGGTGATGGGCTCATGTACTGCGGGAGGGGCCTATATACCTGCCATGAGCGATGAAACGGTCATTGTCAGGAACCAGGGCACCATCTTTATCGGTGGCCCCCCGCTGGTCAAGGCGGCCACCGGCGAAGTGGTGACGCCCGAAGAGCTGGGCGGGGCTGAGGTCCACACCACCCGTTCGGGGGTGGCCGATCATTTTGCCGAAAACGACCAGCACGCCATATCCATTTGCCGCAGCATTTTCGAGACCCTGCAGCCGGGCCGGAAACAGCAACTCAGCCTCAGGGAGGCCGAAGAACCCCTCTACGATCCGTGGGAGTTGCCGGGTGTGATCCAAACAGACCCTAAAAAGCAAACAGATCCTTATGAGGTCATTGCCCGCCTGCTCGACGGGAGCCGGTTTCACGAGTTCAAGGCCAGATACGCCACCACCCTGGTCACAGGCTTCGGGCACATCATGGGCTATCCCGTGGGAGTGGTTGCCAACGGCGGGGTCCTTTTTGCCGAATCATCCCTGAAAGGCACCCATTTTATACAACTCTGCAATTTCAGGAAGATCCCCCTTTTGTTCTTGCAGAACATCACCGGGTTTATGGTCGGAAAAGCCTATGAAACAGCCGGACTGGCAAGGGACGGGGCCAAGCTGGTACATGCCGTGGCAAATGCCACAGTCCCCAAGATCACCATCATCACCGGGGGGTCTTATGGTGCGGGCAACTACGCCATGGCGGGAAGGGCCTTCAACCCCCATTTCCTTTTCATGTGGCCGGCCGCCCGCATTTCGGTCATGGGGGGACAACAAGCCGCCAATGTGCTTGCCCAGGTCAAGTCTGAGCAGATGCAGGCCCGTGGAATGCCACCTGATCCGGATGGGATCGAACAACTGAAGGAAGATATCCTGAAGAAATACGAAGAGGAAGGGTCGGCTTATTACAGCTCGTCGAGGCTATGGGACGATGGCATCATCGAACCCATGCAAACAAGGCAGGTGGTGGCCATGGCCATTGCCACCTCTCTGAACAAACCCTGGGCAGAACCCCGAAGCGGCATCTACAGGATGTAGCCCGGGCCAGCAAATGGCCGGGATGGCTCCCGGACCAGGAACTGATACAGGCCTTTAACATATCAGGAATGTCAATGAGCCCTATGCATACCATACAGACCGCCGTTTCGGGACACATAACCACCATCTGGCTGAATCTTCCCCGTACACGCAATGCCATCGACAGTCAGATGGCCGCTGAGCTGTCCACCCTGCTGGGCAAGCTGGAACAGGATGAGCAGGTCCGTGTGGTGGTGTTGCGCGGCAGGGGAAAAGCTTTTTGCGCAGGAGCCGATCTTCACTGGATGAATGACCAGGGCCTGAAACCGGACAAAAAGCCTTCCTATGTGCTTCCCCGTCTGTTCATGTCTCTTTTTGGTTTCCCCAAACCTTTGCTGGCCGTAGTCCACGGAGCTGCCATGGGCGGGGCCATGGGGCTGATCGCCTGCGCCGATTTTGTACTGGCCACCGAGGATGCCCGGTTTGCTTTCAGTGAGGTGAGGCTGGGACTGGTCCCGGCAACCATATCGCCCTTTGTAATCCGCCGTACCGGCGAATTCAGGGCCAGGCAACTGATGCTTACCGGAGCGGAGCTCGATGCAGAGCTTGCCAGGGAAGCCGGGCTTGTGGATATTGCCCTCTCTTCGGACCAACTGGAAGACCGGCTCGGAGAACTATGCAATCAGCTGACCGGAAATGCCCCCGGGGCAGTCAAAACCAGCAAACAGCTCCTGATCCACATTGCCGGCAAGGGGCTCAACAACGATCTGCTCGACCATACGTCCATCGTTCTGGAAAAAACCAGACAGGGCAGGGAAGCCGAAGAGGGCATCAGGGCATTCATTGAAAAACGCAAACCAGGATGGAAAAACGACCTCACCCCATAAGGCAGATCAACAAGGTCATGGTGGCTGGCAGGGGAGAAATTGCCGTAAGGATTTTCGATACCCTGAGGCAGATGGGCATCGCCACCGTGGCGGTATATACCGCCACGGACGCAGGAGCCCTTCATGCCCGCCAGGCCGATGAACGCTTTTTGCTTAGGGGGGACAACCTCACAGAGACCTACCTTGACATCCGGAAACTGATCGGCATTGCCCTCGAAAGCGGGGTGGATGCCATTCACCCCGGATACGGTTTCTTGTCGGAAGAACCTGAATTCGCCAAGGCCGTCAGGGAAGCCGGGCTGATCTTTATCGGACCCGGTGAAGATGCCATCAGGCTGATGGGAAACAAGGCCGAGGCCAGAATGCTTGCCGGCAAACTGGGCATCCCTGTCATTGAAGGGGTCACAGGCAACCTAGAAAGCCTTGACAGGCAAGCCGGAAAGCTGGGATACCCCCTGCTTGTCAAGGCGGCAGCCGGGGGTGGCGGAAAAGGCATGCGGAGGGTAGAGTCGGCCGAACAGCTATCAGAGGCCCTCGAGGCCACTCGCAGGGAAGCCGGCAGTTATTTCGGCAATCCCGAGGTATACCTTGAAAAACTACTGCCCTCTCCCAGGCATATCGAAGTTCAATTGCTGGGCGACCAGCACGGACAGCTGATCAGCCTGTATGAAAGGGAATGTTCGTTGCAACGCCGGCACCAGAAAGTCATCGAAGAATCGCCGGCGCCCAACCTGAGTGCTGAGTTGCGCCGCCAACTCGTTCAGGCAGCCATTGCGCTGGGGAGCCACATCGGTTATTACAGTGCTGGCACCGTCGAATTCCTGGTCCAGGGCAAGGACTTTTTTTTCCTGGAAATGAACACCAGGATACAAGTCGAACACCCCGTTACCGAAATGATCACCGGCATCGACATGGTAAGGGAACAAATCAGGATCGCCAGCGGGCAACCCCTGTCTTTTTCGCAGGATGAAGTCAGCATTCACGGGCATGCTATCGAAGCGAGGGTATATGCCGAAGACCCACAGAATGACTTTCGTCCCTGCCCGGGCAAGGTATTGATGCACAAGCTGCCCACAGGGGACGGGCTGCGTATCGACACCTCACTGGACGGCCCGGGGGAGATCAGCAGCCTGTTCGATCCCATGATCAGCAAGGTAATATGCCATGCCTCCGGCCGGGAGACTGCCAGAAAAAAGTTGATCCGCTACCTGAAGGATTACGTGATCCTGGGCATAACCACCAATCAGCAGTACCTGCTCGAACTGCTTTCTTCAGCAAGCTTTGTCCAGGGAAAGAGCCACACGGGACAGAGCCGGGCCAGCACGAAGAAGACCGGGGCGAAATCCGAAAAAGTTCTGCTAACAAACAGGCTGTTGGCCGTGGCATTCCTGTTTGCCAACGGGCACAAAAGAAAACAGGGACAATCTGCCTGGCAGCGCATCGGGTTCTGGAGGTTGCTTCCCCAACCCAGTTTGTTGGTCAATGGCAAAGTTATCAAACTACGCCTGGTGTATTATACCCACGATCACCTGGGCACAGACGATGCCCCCCCGACCAGTTACCGCCTGATTATGTGCAACGATTACCGCATGCAGATCGAGGTGGGGGGCAGCGTCCATATCTTGTATTACCTGAGTGTAAACGGGGCGCTGCTGTTTCAGTACAATGGGTTCGCCATAAGGGTAAGCCCCGAAAGGTACCTGACCAGGGAAATCCTCAGCGCGATCAATGAGAACCCAGTGCTGGAAGGAGAACATCTTGTCAGGTCGCCCATGCACGGGAAAGTGGTCAGGATCTGCGTCGACCCGGGCAAGCAGGTAAACAGGGGGGATACCCTGCTGATACTGGAATCCATGAAGATGGAAAACAAGATAGCGGCTACGGCAAAAGCATTCGTAAAAAAAATAGAGGTAAATGAAGGCGACATGGTCGAAGACAATGCCCCGCTTATCTGTTTATCAAATAAAGTGAGATAGTTTACTCTGTTGGCGCTTATTTTTTTTACTTTTACCGAACCAGTGCGCGTTTGGGTTGTTAATAGGCATATATTCCGAATTAACTTTACTATCATCTACACGAATGTTCAACAGTCCGTATTTGACACAGGAGCATGAAACTCTCAGAATGGAGGTCCGGGCGTTCGCGCAACAGGAAATCAAGCCGGTTGCCTCTGAACTAGAAGATAAGGAAACCTTCTCTGCCGAACTCACCAGGAGAATGGGGGAAATGGGATTTTTTGGCATACAGGCGCCCAGGGAACTGGGCGGTCGTAACCTGGATACCCTTTCATACATCATCATCGTAGAGGAACTGGCCAGGGTCGACAGTTCACAGGCAGCCACGGTGGCAGCAGTCAACTCCCTGGGCATTGCCCCCTTGTTGAAGTACGGATCCGAAGAACAGAAAAAACGGCTGATCCCACCCTTGTGCACGGGCGAAAAGATCTGGGCCTTCGGACTTACCGAAGACAATGCAGGCTCCGATGCCATGGGCTCGGAAACCAATGCCAGGCTCGAAGGCGATCATTGGGTGATCAACGGCTCAAAGACCCATATTACCAATTCGTCTTCCGAAATATCGGCCGGGGTTACCCTGCAGGCTGTTACCGGTGAAAAAAACGGCAGAAAACGGCTTTCTGCCATCATCGTGGAGAAAGGGACCCCGGGCTTCACCACCGAGCGCATCCTTGGGAAGATGATGTGGCGTTCGAGCGATACCGGGAAATTGTTTTTCAAGGACTGCCGTGTTCCTGCCGCCAACCTGCTGGGCGAAGAAGGGCAGGGAGGCAGGATCATGCTCAACACCCTCGATTCGGGAAGGCTTTCCATTGCCGCCATCGGCCTTGGGCTCTCGCGGGGTGCCATGGAGGCCTCGCTGGAGCATGCAAAACAACGGCAACAATTCGGACAGAGCATTTCCAAATTCCAGGCGGTGGGCTTCAAGCTGGCAGACATGGACGTTAAAATAGAACTGGCCCGCAACACTTTATACAATGCCTGCTGGAGAAAGGACAACAACATGCAGTTTGCCCGTGAGGCGGCCATAAGCAAACTATACACCTCCGAAATTGCCCGCGAAATAGCCGATGAAGCCGTTCAGATCCATGGGGCAAAAGGGCTTTTCAAACCCCATCCGGTAGAACGTTTTTACCGCGACCAGCGCTTGCTTCAAATTGGAGAAGGCACTTCGGAGATCCTTCGCATGGTCATTTCGCGATATCTCGGGGTATAGCCAAACCAGGATGGAAAACCGTAAAAAGGACCATATCGACCTGGCTTTTCAATCACAGATCCTTTCCGGGGATGCCGACAAACGCTTTATGTACGAGCCCCTGCTCAGCGCCCACCCAGGGGACACCATCCCGGCAACCGATTTTCTCGGGAAAAAACTCAGCCTGCCCATCTGGGTGTCGAGCATGACAGGAGGCACCAGACTGGCAGGCACCATCAACAGGAACCTGGCCAGGGCCTGCCGGGAGTTTGGCATGGGGATGGGGCTCGGATCCTGCCGGATCCTGATGCGTGAGAAAACCTATTTCCCCGACTTCGACATGCGCGATGTGATCGGCGATGAATTGCCCCTGTATGCCAATCTGGGCATCAACCAGGTAGAGGAATCCCTGTCGGAGGGCAGTGTGGATGAGATCAGGCGTTTGGTCGGTCAGTTGAGGGCCGATGGCCTGATTGTCCATATAAACCCTTTCCAGGAATGGTTCCAGCCCGAAGGCGACTGCCTTCAGCGGCCTCCACTCGATTCGGTTCAGGATCTTCTGGAACGCGTTGATTTTCCTGTTATGGTAAAAGAGGTGGGACAGGGGATGGGCATGGAAAGCCTGGAAGCCTTGCTGAAGCTTCCGCTGGCGGCCATAGAGTTTGGCGCTTTCGGAGGAACCAACTTTGCGAAAGTGGAGTTGCTCAGAGGTGGTGACCAGCCCCGTGAATTGTTCGAACCCCTTTCCTATGTGGGCCATGATGCCTGGCAAATGGTCGATATGACCAACCACATTGCCAAAGCAAGCTTGCAGGAACTGCCTTGCAGGCAACTGATCATATCGGGAGGGATCAGGTCCTTTCTCGATGGGTACTACCTGATCCACAAGGCAAAGATCCCGGCAATTTACGGACAGGCCTCCACTTTTTTAAAACACGCCAGGGGAGATTATGAGCAACTGAGAACTTTTGTCAATTACCAGATCCAGGGACTGGCCATGGCCTACGCATTTTTGAGGGTCAGGGAATAAATCATGAGCACTGCCTGCCATGCCTGAGCAAAAAATACTGAAAGGGTTTTCCAGATTACCAAGGCAGCAGAAGCGGCTGCTGGTGTCAGCGCTTTTCGGCGATCCTGATGCTGCCCTTAAGAAATTCGGGAGCTTCGACCATCCGGATGCAGCGGTCAGTGCTGTGTTGCAGGGCATCAGCGAGAACACCCTGACCAATTATCCCCTCCCCTACAGTGTGGCGCCCAACTTTCTGATCAATGGCAAAGTTTACATGCTGCCCATGGTAACCGAAGAGAGTTCGGTAGTGGCAGCAGCTTCGTGGGCTGCAGGTTACTGGGCAGGCAAGGGAGGATTCAAAGCCAGGGTGAGCGAAACCAAAAAGAACGGGCAGCTGCATTTTTTGTTTACCGGAAATGCAGCAAAGCTCAAGGCTCAGCTGCCGCAGTTGGAAGATTATATTCGCTGGCATCTGCGACCGGTGCTGGCGAACATGGAGAAAAGGGGAGGCGGGCTCTCCAGCCTCGCACTGGCAGACAGGACCGGAGTGATCGATCATTACTTCCAGATGCAGGCCGGTTTCCATACCGCCGATGCCATGGGGGCCAACTTCATCAACTCATGCCTGGAAGAAATCTCTTTGGCCATGCAGGCCTACCTTGAGCAAAGCCCGGACTTCAGGGCCCAGGACTTCGAGCCCCTGATGGCCATTTTGTCCAATTACAATGAAGACTGCCTGGTCGAGGTCAGTGCATCCTGCGATATCCGCGAACTTGAAGGAGCTGCACCCGGCATGGAGGTGCGGGAGTTCGCCAGGCGTTTTGCCCTTGCGGTAAAAATTGCCGAAACAGATGTTCACCGGGCCACCACCCACAACAAAGGCATTATGAACGGGGTGGATGCCGTCGTACTGGCCACGGGGAACGATTTCCGGGCCATTGAAGCCGCTGCACATGCCTATGCAGCCCGCAGCGGGCAGTACCGTTCACTGAGCCGGGTAAGCATCCATTCTGATCGTTTTGAATTCTCCCTGCTCATGCCCATGTCGCTGGGGACGGTGGGGGGGCTTACCGGGATTCATCCGCTGGCAGCGGCTTCGCTGGAGATGCTGGGCCACCCCGGGGCAAGGCAGCTGATGATGATCGCCGCTTCGGCGGGTTTGGCCAACAACTTCGCAGCCCTTCGTTCGCTGACCACAACCGGGATACAGACCGGGCATATGCGGATGCATCTGTCAAATATCCTGATGCAGCTTGGCGCCGGCCCGGACGAGAGCGAACAGATCCGGCAGCATTTTGCAGACAAAAAGGTAAGTCATCAGGCGGTAGCGGACTGCCTGAAAAAACTCCGCGAAACGGGGTGAGCCAAAAGACCAGTCCTATGCACATTGCAGGTGACAGCCAGGCAACTTACCCGCCCCCTAGCGGTGAGGCTGCCTGCTATTACTCCAACGGGAAACTCTTGCTGTCGGGCGAGTACCTGGTGCTGGCCGGGGCCACTGCACTGGCCATGCCGGTTCGCTACGGGCAGCGCCTCTGTGTCAGCAGCACGCCTGCGGCAGAAGTCCTGGTAAACTGGACCACCTATGTCAGGGGCAGGATTTGGTACAGGGAAAGCTTTCGGGGCCGGAGTCTGGACCAGGCAGAAACGGCGGGCAACGGAAAGTCAGCCACCAGCCGCTTCCTGAGAAGCCTCCTGATGGAGGCCAAAAGACAGAACCCCGCCTTCCTGCAAGAAAGGCTCAGGCACGAGGTGCGGGCCGATACCGGTTTCGAAATGCATTGGGGTCTGGGCAGCAGTTCTTCATTGATCTCCAACATCGCCTGGTGGGCCAGTGCAGACCCTTATCAGATGCTGTTCAACGCATCCGGCGGGTCGGGTTACGACATTGCCTGTGCCCGAAGTGCTTCCCCCCTGTTTTACCGCTTCCGCGGCCGCAACTCAAAACCCGAAACTTCGGCAGTTGCTTTTGATCCACCCTTCGGCAGACAGCTGGTATTTGTATACAGCGGCCGAAAGCAAGACAGCAGCCGGGCCCTGGAGAACTTCGATCCGGACGGGGTAAAGCCACACCACATTCAGGCCATATCCGGGATTTCGGTTCAGATGGCCCGCAGCAGCGAACTGGAAGATTTCATGGGGCTGATGCGGGAACACGAAGGCATACTGTCGGCTTATACCGGCACAGAATCCGTGCAAAAGCGTCTATTCCCCGCCTTTCCCGGCGCCATCAAGTCACTGGGTGCATGGGGAGGTGATTTCCTGCTGGCTGCAGCTCCACTGGAGCCCCGGCAGCTGGCTGCCTATTTTTCGTCAAGGGGTTACGGCCCGGTGTTCGCATTGGGCGATTTGCAAACAAAGCAGTAAATAACGCCATGGGAAGCACAAACAGCAACCTCGTTGAAGAACACAAAAGCGGGCACATAAGCTGGCAGAGCCCGGCAAACATTGCCCTGATCAAGTATTGGGGAAAATACCCGGTGCAGCTGCCCATGAATCCCTCTCTGAGTTTTGTATTGAACAACAGCGTGGTGAAGATATCCGTAGATTACACCCACTCCACAGGCAATGAGTTCAGGCTGGCTTCATTTACCCTGAACGGACAGCCAAACCATGTGTTTGCTTCCCGCATTTCCGGCTATATGCAGGCACTTATCCCCTTTTTTCCCTTCCTCAGCCATACCATACTGAACATTAACAGCCACAGCAGCTTCCCTCATTCTGCCGGCATCGCCTCCTCGGCTGCCGCCTTCAGTGCACTGGCATTATGTATTTGCAGCATGGAACAGGAAGTGGGTGGGAAGGATGCAGGCGGTAAAACCACCACCGAAGACAATTTTTTCAGAAAAGCTTCTTACATGGCCAGGTTGGGAAGCGGAAGTGCCTGCCGTTCGGTATACGGCGGTATGGTAGTTTGGGGCAAGGTCAGGGAGTTGCCCGGCTCGTCCGACGAAGTGGCCACGACCCTGGATAAGGGCAAGGTTAACCCCGTATTCAGCACCCTCAGGGATGCCATTTTGATCGTTGACGATGGTAGAAAGGAGGTGAGCAGCTCGGCCGGACATGCCATGATGCAGCATCACCCCTACCGTGCCACACGGATAAAACAGGCCACTGCCAATATGCGCCGCATACTTCAGGCCCTGACAGAAGGCAACACAGAGGTTTTTGCAGAAGTAGTGGAAGAAGAAGCCCTCAGCCTGCACAGCCTGATGATGTCATCGAGCCCGGGCTTTATTCTGATGAGACCCAATACCCTTTACCTGATAGACCGCATACGGAATTTCAGGGAGCAGAGCGGGCTGGAACTTTGTTTTACCCTGGATGCAGGACCAAACATCCACCTGCTATATTTTGAAAAGGACCAACAGCAGATCGGGGCCTTCATCAGGGAATCCCTCCTTACGCTGTGCAAGCAGGGACGGTGGATCGACGATGCCATGGGCGATGGCCCGGTCAGGATCCTGGAGGGCCGTTGAGGGCAAATAGAAAACAGGGCGAAGATGGCCCGGGGGGTTTTATGGTAGAAGAAACTTTTGTTTATGCCAAGCTGATGCTTTTCGGAGAGTATAGCCTGCTCTTCGGCTCCAGGGCCCTGACTCTGCCATTTTTGGAAAAAAAAGCCGCCCTGCGTTCAACAGACCCCCTTATGGCGCCCCAGGTGCTGAAAAACGCAGAGAACTCCAACAGGCAACTGGCCTCCTTCCACCGCTTCCTGATCCTCCACAAAGACAAGGAAGAAGGTTGGGGGGGGCTCGACCTGGATGCCATGCATAAGGACCTCCGCGACGGGCTCTATCTGTGGTCGGACATCCCTTCGGGTTACGGACTGGGAAGTTCGGGGGCACTGGTGGCGGCCATTTACCGGCGATACGGGCCTGGTCCGGTTCCCGGCAGCCCCGCTGAAATCTCCCCGGGCAGGCTGTCCTTTTTGAAAGGGCTGCTTGGCCGCATGGAGGCTTTCTTTCATGGAAGCAGTTCGGGCATCGACCCCCTGAGTTGCTATTTGGGGGCCCCGCTAACCATAGATCCCGCCGCCGGGCCATCGCTGGTCAGGTTGAAAAAGCCGGCTACGAAGGAGAATCAGTCCTTTTTCCTGGTTGATACCGGAAAGGCGAGGCGTACCGCCCCCCTGGTAAGGAGCTTTCAGCGCAGGTACTGTCAGCCGGACTTTCGCAGGATGCTGCACGAAAGCTATATCCCCTGTACCGAAAAATGCATTGAGGCAATGACTTCGGCATCCACAACACCCGGGCCTCACATCAGGGAGTTGTCCTTGCTGCAGCTCAGGCATTTCACTCCCATGATCCCCCCTGAGTTTATCAGGATCTGGGAGAGAGGCCTAGGTACAGGAAGCTATAGCCTGAAACTCTGTGGTGCCGGAGGCGGAGGTTATTTGCTGGGCCATACCACCCATGCCGGCCTGCTGCCCCCAGGCATTCAGTCTGCCATTGCGGTAGATCTCAGCCCGTTTACCGGCTGCTGAACACCGGCCCTGGCAGGGCTGGTTCGCGGATAAGGCAAAAAAAGCTAACTTTGCCGGCAATCCCGGGTATTTTTCAAATCCCTTCAATAAGATGGAATACAATATTTTGGAGTGGATCGGCTATCTGGCTTCCCTGCTCATTGCCCTGAGCATGGCCATGAGCTCTATTGTAAAGTTCAGGGTGATCAACCTGATCGGGGCCACCCTGTTTTGTGCCTACGGCTTTCTGATCGGGGTGCTTCCCGTTGCCCTGCTCAATGGCTTTATTGTGGTGGCCGACATTTACTACCTGCAGGACATATTCAGGAAACAGGAAGTTTTCGAAACCATGAAGGTACGAAATGACAACAAATACCTGCTCCGTTTCCTGGATTTTTACCACGAAGACATTCAGGGCTTTTTTCAGGGCTTTACCTACAAACCCGAACTGAATACCTATAGCTTTTTTGTGTTGAGGAACATGGCCGTGGCCGGGCTTTTCCTGGCCAGGCGGGAGAACGGGCACATCCTGCATGTAGCCCTCGACTACGTGGTTCCAGAATACCGGGACTTCAAGAACGGCCGCTTTATATTTCACCGCCTGAAAAATGACTTCATCGCCGATGGCTTTACCAGGGTAGTGGCCCGGGCAACTACCTCAGCACACAGGAAATACTTGAAAAAGCTTGGTTTTAGTGAAACCGGGAAAGGCTGGTTCATGCTCAGGCTTACCGATTGAAGCCGCCAACTGTTTTACAACCCGAATTTCTTCATCTTCTTCCACAGGGCTACCCGGCTGATGCCGAGATAATCGGCTGTACGGGTCTGGTTAAAGGCATGGGCTTCCAACACCATGTCAAGCTGCTCTTTGCTGATCTGCAACCGCCCTCCGGGAGTTTTCGCAAAGCCCGTTGCCCCGGACCCCGGCAGCCCTTCATACCCCGGGCCGGCATCCCGATGCCCGGGCTGGTATTCGCGGATGTTTTCGGGCAGGTCATCAGGTTGGATCACCTGGGCCTGCACAAGCACAAAGGCGTGTTCGATGGCGTTTCGCAATTCACGGATATTTCCTGGCCAGGGATACCGCATCAACAGCTGCAGGGCTTCCCTCCCCACCCCTTTTACCCTTTTGCCCGTCGAAAGGTTGAATTCAACAATGAAGTGGTCGCAAAGCAAGGGAATGTCGAGCCTGCGTTCGCGCAAGGGGGGCATATTAATAGCAAACACGTTCAGGCGGTAGAACAAATCTTCCCTGAACTCCTTGCTGGCGATGCGCTCGCGCAGGTTCCTGTTGGTGGCCGCAATGATGCGAAGATTCAGGCGAATGGTCTTGTTGTCGCCTACCCGTTCAATGGTCTTCTCCTGGATCACCCGCAGCAGTTTCACCTGAAGGGAAAGACTGATCTCCCCCACCTCGTCCAGGAATATCGTTCCCCCCGAGGCCTCTTCGAATTTACCGGTCTTGTCCTTGATGGCCCCGGTAAATGCGCCTTTCACATGGCCAAAAAGTTCGCTTTCCAACAAGTGTTCCGAAAGGGCCGAACAATTCACCTTCACCAGGGGGCCCTTGCTGCGATCAGATAAATAGTGAATGGCATCGGCCACCAATTCCTTTCCTGTACCGCTTTCACCGCTAACCATCACATTCACGCCGGAGTCGGCCGCCAGCGTGATCATGCGGTACAATGCCCTGATCTTTTCATCCCGTCCGATGATGGTCTGTTCCAGAAAAAACTGCTTTCGCGGAAAGCTGCCCGGCGAATGGACAATGCAGTCCATCTCGGCCGATATGTCGGAGATCATCAGCAGGATAAAGTCGCTGCCCTGTTGGCGAAACCCCCTTGCCGTGAAATACACCAGCAGTTCGCCGCCTTGTTTTTTCACAATAAGGGTCTTGTGGAAAACCCGCTTTCGCGAAGAGATCATATTCCGCATGCAGCCCCCCATGTCGAAGCGCTGCCGGTCGGTGGTGAAGAACGTTTCGCTCAGCAGGACATCCGCCGGATCATCCTCCGCATGGGCCAATGCAAAAACCATTTGGCGGGCAAAAGGGTTCATGTAGTGGATCCTGAGGTGGTGATCGGCAACCACCACCCCGGCCGGCATGGTCTCAAAAAGCTGCTTATAATCCATCCTGTCTCCGGATTATTGGTTTACATAAACGAGCAACAAAGTTAACAAATAATGGTTAACATATGCGGAAGTTTCAGAATCCGCAAAAACTCTATCCGTCTGTTTTTCTGTATTATACATTGTATGGCATTAAAATAGCAACCTTAACGGTAAAAATTAGTACCACAAAAAAAACAATCATCATGAAAAAAGAATTTGTATTCGGCATAGCCGGTCTGTTCATCGGCATCCTGTTCACTTCGCTCATGGCGTACAAAGCGGCACCGGGAATGATGCTGAAAGAGGCCGAAAGCCAGTACGGTTTCAACAGGTCGGTAGAGGTGTTTGAACAAACGGCCCTAAATATGGGCTGGAAGATCCCCACAGTACACGACATGAGGGAAACCATGCAGGGTTTTGGCAAGGAAGTTAGCAACGCCAAAGTATTTGAGCTCTGCCATCCCGAACATGCCTACCGGATATTGAGGCTCGACGACGAACGCATTGTCTCGTCCATGATGCCCTGCAGAGTGGCCATTTATGAAAAGTCGGACGGAAAAACCTATGTTTCGTGGATGAACACCTCCATGATGGGAAATATGATGGGCGGTGTGATCGCAGATGTAATGGGGATAGCCTCGGCCGAGAGCGAAGCCATGATCAGGGCTGTGACCCGCTGATGGGTCTGTCATCCTGGAATAGTCCGGAGAATCTTCCGGCAAAGAGGGGGTATTTTGGTATCCTCTTTTTTGTTATTTTTAGCATGAAGTATCTATTCTGGGATAACAGAGGACGGAAGACAGAGGACAGAGGACGGAGGGAAGAAAGTTTAAGAGTTTAAGAGTTTAAGAGTTTAAGAGTTTAATATCTGAATAACATATACTTAAACTTTTCAACCTTTTAACCTTTCAACTTTTCAACCTGTTGGGGCTTTCCTTGGTTGTAACTGTCGCACTGCCTGAAGGCAATGTATAAACACCATTTTAACATTTCCAACATTTTCCCTGTCCTTCTCCCGGAATAAAAAACACGAACACATGAAGAAGCTATTTATATGGGTCGGACTGTTGGCCCTGTTGTTTCCTGCAAGCGCACAATTGGGCCTTGAAGGCCAGATGCGCAGCAGGGCCGAATTCAGGAACGGATACCGTCAAATGCCGGTGCCGGGAACAGGTTCCGCCGGCCAGGTCGCTCAGCGAACCAGGCTGTCGTTGTTCCATGGATCGGATGGGCGCGTTAGTACCCGGATCTCCATCCAGGATATTCGGCTTTGGGGGCAGGAACTGCAGCTGGACCACAACCCCTCTTTCGGGCTGTACGAGGCCTGGATGGAACTCCGGTTTGCCGATAACCTCAGCCTGCGGGCAGGACGGCAGGAACTGCGCTACGACAACCAACGGCTGATGGCCATCAACGATTGGGCTCCCACGGGCAGGACCCACGATGCGGCGGTTTTAAAATACGGGGACGGGCAGCGGCAGCTGCATGTCGGTGCCGCCTTCAATCAGAGCCAGGACAGATTGTTCGACACCCACTACCTGCTCAACAATTACAAAACACTGAACTACATCTGGTACCACAGGGAGCTGCAACCAAATACCTCGCTCTCCCTTCATTTCATCGCCGATGGCTATGAGCATCCCGACGACCCTTCCAGGCTCTATGTCAGGGCCACATGGGCAGGATACCTGAGCCATCGCCTGGGTGAGTTTGAGTTGCGGCTGTATCCTGCCTATCAGCATGGGAACACCCGCAGTGGGCAAAACATCAATGCCTGGTACCTCATGGCCGAAGCCGGAAGGCGTTTTGCCCCCCAGCTAAGCACCATACTGGGCATTGAGATCTTCTCGGGCAATGACGCTACCGGGCCCGGAAACCGCTTCAATGCCTTCGACGATCTCTATGGAGTAGGGCATGCAAGGAACGGGTACATGGACTACTTTACCAATTTCCCGAACCACACCCAAAATGCCGGCCTGGTCAACCCCTATCTAAAGGGAGAGTTCGTCCTGTCGGATCAAAGCAGTTTCTCGGCCCACCTTCACTTGTTCTTTCTGCAAAACACCTATGTGCATGAGGGCCAGGTCATCGACAACTACCTGGGTACAGAGATCGATATGGTGTTTTTCCGGCGGTTCACCGAAACGACAAGCATCGTTGGGGGCTACTCGGTGATGTTCGGCACCGAATCCATGGAGCATATACGCGGCGGAAGCAGCGAAGAGTTCGCCCACTGGGCTTTTTTGATGCTGAGGTTGACACCCCGGTTCCTTTAGGGCGGCGCGTGGATCACCCGGACTGCTGCCGTTCAGAATAAACCCTGTTATCAAAACCCTTTCTATGGCAAACGATGAGAGGCTGCTGATCCGCCATGCACATATTGTCAATGCAGACAAAAGCTTTGAATCCGATATCCTTGTCAGTAACGGCATCATCCGCCGGCTTGCAAAAGGCATCCGAAACAAAGATCATGCACCCCTGCGTGAGATCGATGCCCGTGGACTGATGGTATTTCCCGGAGGGGTCGATCCTCATGTCCATATGATGCTGCCCACCATGGCCGGGCCATCGTCCGACAACTTCGCCACCGGAAGCCGGGCTGCCCTGATGGGAGGAACCACCACCATCCTGGATTTTGTTACCCCGACAAGGGGCATGCCGCTTTCGCAGGCATTGAGATCACGGCAACAGGAAGCCGCAGGCTGTATGACCGATTACAGTTTCCACGTCAGCCCGGTCGAATGGCACGAGAACATGCCCGGGGAGATCGAAGCATGTGTCCGGGCAGGTCTTCCCTCGTTCAAACTGTACATGGCCTACAAAGAAACCGTCGGCATGGACGAAACTTCCATCAAGCAGGCGATGCAGGCTGCGGGCAAGGCCGGGGGTATGGTATTGGTGCATTGCGAAGAGGGCGGGCAGATCGACAGCCTGCGACACAGCCTTGCCGGCAGCGGTGTGCTGTCTCCCCATGCCCATGTCCTGTCCCGGCCCCCGGAAACCGAGAGCCGTGCTGTTGCCCGGGCCATCTCCATGGCCGGTGAAACCTCCTGTCCGTTATACATTGTGCATGTGTCGACAGCCGAGAGTATCGGGCACATCCGGGAAGCCCGCACAAAAGGCCAGGAGGTGTGGGGGGAAGTCTGCCCCCATCACCTGTTGCTCGATGTGGACAATTACCGCAAGGACTTTGAGTTGTCGGCTCCCTGCGTACTCAGTCCGCCTTTGCGCTCGTCGGCGCATCGCCGCGCCCTCTGGCAGGCCCTTCAGGAGGGGAGCATCCACACGGTGGGAAGCGACCATTGTCCCTTTCATTTTTCTCAAAAGGCCCTGGGTAAAGATGACTTCCGGAAGATTGCCAACGGCGCAGGGGGGGTCGAACACCGGATGACCCTGCTCTACACCTTTGGGGTGGACACCGGACGGATCACAGTAAACCGGTTTGCAGAACTGACCTCTGCAGCACCGGCCAGGCTGTTCGGGCTGTATCCGAAAAAAGGGGTGATCGCCCAGGGATCGGACGCCGACCTGCTGCTCTGGGACACCCAGGCAGAGCAGGTCATATCGGCCACCACCCACTTCCAGAACAGCGACATCAATATCTATGAGGGGATCCGGACGAAAGGCCGGCCAAAAGTGGTGATCGCCGGGGGCCGGATCGTGGCCGAAGACGGCCGTTTCCTTTACCCGGGAGCGGGCAGCTTGCTCAGGCGCAAGGGAAGGCTGGCTATACCAGGTTCGCAAAGCCCATAAAGGCCAGGGCCAGGATGCCGGCAACCACCAGGGCGGCAGGTGCGCCACGCATTCCGCTGGGGACATCCACCAGTTCGAGGTGTTCCCTGATGCCGGCAAAAAGGATGATGGTCAGGGCAAAGCCCAGGGCATGACCAATGGCAAACACCACCGCTTGCAGCAGGTGAAAACAGTAATCTTCACGAACGGCCAGTATGGTCACACCCAAAATGGCGCAGTTGGTGACAATCAGGGGCAGAAAGATGCCCAGGGCCTGGAACAGGGCCGGGCTTACCTTTTTGAGGATGATCTCCACCATTTGTACCAGCGAAGCCACCACCAGAATATAGGAAATGGTTTGCAGGTAGGTGATGTCGAAGGGAACAAGGATGTATTGGAATATGAGGAAGGTGACGATGGTGGCCAGGGTCATGACAAACATGACGGCACCCGACATGCCGACAGAGGTGGAGACCCTTGCCGAAACACCAAGGTAGGGGCAGATCCCCAGAAATTGTGCCAGCACGATATTGTTGACAAATACGGCTCCGATAATGATGAGAATGTATTCCATGACCAATGGTTTTAGGCAAGTTTCTTCTTAACGATATTGTTCAGGGCCACCAGGTAGCCAAGCCCTATGAATGCACCGGGCGCAAGCACGAAAACCAGCATGCCGTCGCCGGCAAACAGCGACAGCCCGAAGATCTCCCCTGCTCCAAAAATTTCCCTGACACCGCCGAGCAGCGTCAGCGCAAAGGCAAAGCCAAGACCCATACCCAGGCCATCGACCAGGGCACTCCAGGCAACATTTTTCCGGGCAAATGCCTCGGCACGTCCCATTACCAGGCAGTTGACCACGATCAGGGGGATGAACAGCCCCAGTGATTCGAACAGGGCCGGCATAAAGGCTTCCATGACCAGTTCAACAATGGTCACAAAGGAGGCGATCACCACAATGAAACAGGGGATGCGCACCTTTGAGGGGATGAAGTTCTTGATCAGTGAGACCACGATATTGGACGAGACCAGGACAAAGGTAGTGGCCAGCCCCATTCCCAGCCCGTTGAAGGCCGAAGTGGTGACACCCAGTGCCGGGCAGAGCCCGAGCAGCAGGACAAACACCGGGTTGTCGCGGATGAATCCTTTGGTAAAGTTCTGTAGCTGTCCCATAGCTTAATTCCTTTCTTCCTTATTGATGAGGTTCTCCTTGTTTGCCATAAAGGTTTGGAAGGCCCTGTCGATGGCGTCGCAATAGGCCCGGGCCGTGATGGTAGCCGCCGTAATGCCGTCCACATCGCCCTGGTCCTGGCGTACTTTCAGGGTTTTTTCCCTGGGGTCGAAGCCCTGGAACTGATCGCTCCAGTCCGATTTTCCTTTTTCGATCTTGTCGCCAAGGCCCGGGGTCTCTGCATGATCCAAAGCAACTACGTCGATGATGACCCCCTCAGGGTCAAAACCTACCATGGCCCGGATGCGGCCACTGTAGCCCATGCCGGTATAGGTTGCCACGGCAACGCCCACCAGTTCACCATCCCTGTATCCGATATTGAACTCCAGGGAATCGCTTCCGCTTACCGGCATCAGCTTTTTGGTCACCAGGGTATCGTATTCGGGCAGCACCATGCCGATAGCTTGCTGCCGTGCAGCTTCTCTCGATCGTTCGATGGGGCCCTTGGTCAGGTTGTATACCGTAGCCAGGGTAAATGAGGCCGCGGCGGCCACCACCATCAGGGTAATCACCATGTTCGCAAAAGTAGATTCTCTGTTAGCCATTCTTAATCTCCTCCCCAAAACGTTTCGGTTTAAACCCTTTGTTGATCAGCGGAACAAAGGCATTCATGATAAGTATAGAAAAGGCCACGCCCTCGGGGTAGGCCCCGAAAAGGCGTATGATCATGGTGAGCAACCCGCAACCCACACCGAAGACAATCATGCCCCTGGGAGCCATGGGACTGGTGGAATAGTCGGTGGCCATATAGAGAGCTCCCAGCATCAGGCCCCCGGTAAGTAAATGAAACACCGGATCGGGATAGGTTTCGGGGCTGATCAGCCAGAAAATACCTGAGAATACGGCTGCAGACCCAAGATAGGCCATGGGTATATGCCAGCTGATGATTTTTCTGATCAGCATATAGAGCCCTCCGAGCAACAGGGCGATGGCCGATACTTCGCCAACCGAACCGCCTATATTGCCTAGGAGCAGATTGCTGTAATCGGGCAATTGCGCCAACAGATCGGCAAACTTCTCTCCCCGGCTCAAACCATCCTTGATCACGGTCAGGGGGGTGGGTCCGGTAACGGCATCAGTGAGCTGGGTGCTGAAAGCCGTGGGTCTGGGATAGGTCGTCATCTGTACCGGAAAGGAGATCATCAGAAAAACCCTGCCAACCAATGCCGGATTGAAGGGATTCTTCCCTAGGCCACCAAAGGTCATTTTCCCCATACCGATGGCAACTGCCGAACCAATGACCAGAATGCCCAGGGGCAGGTTGGCGGGCACGTTAAATGCCAGCAGCACTCCGGTAATGATGGCCGATCCGTAAAAAATGGTCAGAGGCCCCCGGATCAGGTACTTTTGTATCAGATACTCGAACGCCATGCAGGAAACCACTGCTGTGAGTGTTACCACAATGGCGGCCAGGCCAAAAAAGTAAAAGGAAACCAGCATGGCAGGAATCAGGGAAAAGATCACGCCGTACATGATCTTGCTCACCGATTCTTCGGTATGAAAATGAGGCGAGCCCGAAACTGTTAATTTACCCATAATCTTCCGTTAAAGTGTTAGTCCAAAGCGTAACTTTTATGGCTTTTCAACTTTTCAACCCTCTTCTGTCCTCCGTCTTCCGTCTTCCACCTTCCTCAACCCGACCTTTCCCTGATCAATTTCCCAAGCCTGGTCTTGCCAACACGCATCTGATCGAGCAGAGGACGTCCCGAGGGACAGATGTACAGGCAGGAACCGCATTCCATGCAATCCATCAGCCGCTCCTGTTCGCATTCTTCGAGGCGTTTCTTATCAGACAATATGGCCAGCAGGTAAGGCTCCAGACCCATGGGGCAAACCGTCACACATCGTCCGCAGCGGATGCAATGCTGCTCGGGAGGTCGGTGTGCCTGTTCGTCGGTCAATACCAGTATGCCCGAGGTGCCTTTGGTAACCGGTACATTGAGGTCGTTCAGCGCCTTGCCCATCATGGGGCCTCCGTTGATCACCTTGCCGGTATCTTCGGGCAGTCCGCCGGCAGCCTCTATGAGATCGATTACCGGGGTGCCGATGCGCACCCACAGGTTGACCGGTTTTTTCAGCGAGCTACCTGTCACTGTCACCACCCTTTCGATCAGGGGCTTGTTTTTCTGGACCGCCTCGTATACAGCGAATGAGGTACCTACATTGTGTACCACACAACCTACTTCAATGGGCAGTTTTCCCGAGGGCACCTCCCTGCCAAGCAGGGATTTGATCAGCTGTTTTTCGGCACCCTGCGGATACTTCACCTCGAGTGCCTCCACGCTGATCCCAGGATAGGGCCCGGCCAAGTTTTTCAGGTGTTCGACAGCATCGGGCTTGTTGGCCTCGATGCCGACAATGGCCTTATCCACCTCCAGGGCCTTCATCTGTATGCTGATCCCGGCAAGTATCTCTTCGCCTTTTTCCAGCATCAGCCGGTGGTCGGCCGTCAGGCAGGGTTCACATTCCACACCGTTGATGATCAGGTATTCGGCCTTTTTGCCCGTAGGTACCATCATTTTGACATGGGAAGGGAAGGTGGCCCCGCCCAGCCCGACGATGCCATTCTCGTTGATTTTCTGCACAATCTGTTCGCGCCCGAGCTGGCATTCCTTCACCAGGGGGATGTCGAGGTCAATGCCATCCGCCCACTCATCGCCTTCCACCTGGATGACGATGGCTTTTTTGCGGTAACCGCTGGAGTCGGTGACCAGGTCTATTTTAACAACCTTACCTGAAACCGAGGCATGGATGTTGGCCGATATAAAGGCCTCCCCTTTGGCAATCAGTTGTCCGGTTTTCACCTCATCGCCTTTTTCGACGACGGGAACGGCCGGTACGCCCAGGTGCTGGGACAGGGGGATGAAGACCGTTTTGGGTGGAGGCAAAACTTCAATTGACGCTTTCTCTGCAAACTTGTTTTCGGGAGGGTGCACACCCCCCATGGCAAAAGTTTTCAATGCTGTCTGGTTTACGGTTCTACATATTCCTAACATGAGCCTGACTGTGCCGGGGCCAGTTCCCTATGCCTGTGCCGGGGCATCCTCCTTGCCTGCCTTTGGTTTTCTGGGAGGAAAATTCAGTTCGTGGATGGCGTTTGTGGGGCAAACCGGCGGGCATTTGCGGCACAGGGTGCATTTGGCAAAATCGATATAGGCCAGGTTGTTTTCGAAAACAATGGCGTCGAACCTGCATTCCTTTACGCACTTCCCGCAGCCAATGCAAGCCACCTTACAGTTTCTGCGCGCCACACCGCCCTTCTCCATGTTGATGCACGAAACAAAGATCCGACGGTCTTTCTTGCCTTTTTTGCGCATCTCAATGATGTCGCGGGGGCATTCCTTTACGCAGGCTTCGCAGGCTACGCATTTGTCGTCGAGAATAACAGGCAGCCCGGTTTGGCGGTCCATGTACATGGCATCGAACTGGCAGGCCCGCATACAATCGCCGCAGCCAAGGCAACCGTAGGGGCAGCCCCCCTCGCCCGTGAACAAGTTGTGGGCAAAAGCACAGGTCATGGCTCCTTCATAGTTTACTTTCGGCGGCGACAGTTCCCGGCTGCCGCTGCATCGCACAACGGCGATCATGGGAGTCTGCTCACCGGCTTCCCAACCCAGGGCTTCGGCAATCTCCTGCATAACCTGATTGCCACCCGGTGGGCAGTAAAAACCTTCAAGACGCTCTTCCCTTACGATGGCCTCAGCCAGGGCCCGGCATCCCGCCAGCCCGCAACCACCGCAATTGGCCCCGGGCAACAGATCCTCTACCTGGTCAATGCGCGGATCCTCAATAACCTTGAATTTCTGGGCCACCACATACAGCACAACGGCTGCCACACTTCCGATAGCAACCAGCGAAGCGACAGAAAGCAAGGTGGTTTCATTAAAAAATTCGTTCACGATTCAGAGTTTTGTTACAGAATGCAAACAACCGGATAAATCCGTAAACCTGAATTGTTAAGCAGTTACGAATTTAACACTGGCAAAAATAGAAAACATAATGAAACCCCCATGGTATCGGGGAGGATTTTTAAAGAGTGGCAACAAACTGTCTCTCAACAGCCTGAGCCTGCCTATCCATACACATAAACAGAAAATAACTGATTGTCAGCCACATACAATATTGTTTAGAATATATCTAAATTTGCTGGTTGATAAACAGTTAACAATTTTCGGGTTTCGGGGCAGGACGCAACCGGAAGTGGAAGGTTTTCCGCAAACGGTCCCTGTGGTGATAGAGCACCGCATAGTAGGGCAGCATGAGCAATACGGCCGACAATGCCGCCAGGCCCTCGTTTTTGGTGGTCAATGCCACGGCAAACAAAACACTCAGTAAAAGAAGCAGGGGAACAATATACCCAAGCATCAGGGCTTTGTATCCCAGCGAATAGGAAAGGAAAACCTCCACGGCCTGGCCCGCAGAGTAGCTTCCTGCCTCCGGAGTGTCTACCTCCACGATTTTGTCTACCGACTCGGCCATCCCGCAATGACCCCTGGCCTGGCAATGACCGCAGCCAGCCTGGGAACGGATACGAACAAAAACCCTGGCCGTTTCAATTTTTTCCACCACTCCCGGATGGCGGATATGATGTGCAGTGTTGGTCGACATGCTGCCACAAAAATACACATAATCGTTCATCCGGTGGGGTTTGTTTCCATGACTTTTTAGGCAATACCAATCCGAAAAGCATTACTTTTGCACAAACAACTATTTTTAATAAGCTTCGACGATGCAAAAGAAATCCATTCTTAAAGCCACCACAGCCCTTATTGCCCTCTTATTGCTTATATCCTTCACCCAGTGCAACAACGGGCGACCCGGCGACCGGCAGGAGACCTATCTGATCATGTTGTCGATGGATGGCTTCCGCTGGGACTACGCAGACCGGGTCCACACCCCCAATCTGGATTACATTGCCTTGAATGGGGTTAAAGCCGAATATGTGGTTCCCAGCTTTCCGACCAACACCTTTCCAAACCATTATACCATGGCAACGGGATTGCATCCCGACAACCATGGCATTGTCAACAACAACTTTTACTGCCCCGAGCTCGACATGACTTACCGCATGCGCGACCGCGATGCCGTCGAGAACGGGATCTTTTACGGTGGAGAGCCCATCTGGGTCACCGCCGAAAAGCAGGGGATGGTCTCCGCCTCTTATTTCTGGGTGGGGTCGGAGGCCCCGGTACAGGGTATACAACCCAGCTACTGGAAAGAATACAATACAACAGATCCCTTTGCCGCCAGGATAGATACCGTAATACACTGGCTTCAGCTCCCCGTGGTGATGAGGCCCCGGTTGATCACGTTCTACTTTAATGAGCCCGACGGACAAGGCCACCGCACCGGACCAGACAGCCCCGAGATCGATGCCCTCGTCATGGAGCTTGACAGCCTGGTGGGGGTGCTTCTGCAAAAGATCAGGGAGCTCCCCATTGCCGACCGGGTAAACCTGATCGTCACTTCCGACCATGGCATGACCGAAAGAAGCACCGAAAGGTATATCGACCTGTCGGAATACATTGATCGCGACTGGCTGGAAACAGCCTTCGGAGGGAACCCGACCATGATGTGGCGGCCGGTAGAAGGTATGACCGACAGCATATACAACATCCTGAAAAACGTCGGGAACCTCTATGTCTGGAAAACGGGCGAATTGCCCGAGAGGCTGAAATTCGGCCACAATCCCCGGACCCTCGACCTGGTGGTCATGGCCGATTCGACCTGGAATTTAGGCTGGGGAGAACCCTCTCCCGGCTTCTATACCGGCGGAGGACATGGCTGGGACAACGCCAAAAAAGACATGCATACCATTTTTTATGCCATAGGCCCGGCCTTCAGGGAGCATCACCTGCACCCGGCCTTCGAACTGGTCGACCTTTATCCCCTGGCCGCTCATATCCTGAACCTGGAACCGGCAGAGGTGGACGGCAAGCTGGAAAGGGTCAGTGGCATGCTCAGGCAGTAAACCCCACGGCCATCCATGAAGGCAGATCCGTCAAACCTGAGCCCGCCGGCCCAAGACCGGCAGCTTCAGATATAAGTTTATGGTCATGGCAAACACAGGGACTTCTGCTGCTGTTGTGGATATCGGAGGGGTACCCCTGGGAGGGAATTTTCCCATCCGGGTGCAATCGATGACCGACACTCCGGCCCACGACGTAAAGGCCACACTGGCTCAATGCATCCGCGCATTCGAAGCAGGCGCCGACTATATGCGGATCGGGATTCCCGACAAAGCAGCCGTCCATGCGCTCGGGCAGCTTAAAAAGGGGCTGAAGCAGTCCGGATTTCACCAACCCCTGATCGCCGACGTTCATTTTTCCGCTACACTGTCTCTGCAGGCTGCCCGCATCGCCGATAAGGTCCGTATCAACCCGGGCAACTATACCCCCCGCGCGTCCGGCACGATTTGTTCAGGGCAACAGGATCGCCTTAAGGCACAGGAGATCATCCGCTCACGGCTGAAACCCCTGACCGGTGTATGCAGGGAATACGGCACAGCCATCCGGATAGGCACCAACGCTGCTTCGCTTCCACAGCATGTGATCGCCAGTTACGGCCGGGGAGCTGAGGCCATGGTGGAAGTCACCATGGAGTTTTTACAGGCCCTGACCGATCTGGGGTTTTACCGGATCGTGGTTTCCCTGAAGGCCAGCGATCCCCTGACCACCATCAGGGCATACCGGCTGATGGCCGAGCGGATGAAAAAGGAGAAGCTGCAGTTTCCGATGCATACCGGGGTTACCGAAGCCGGTGAAGGGATCAGCGGACGCGTTAAATCGGCCCTGGGCATCATCCTTTTGCTGCAGGATGGTATTGGAGCCACCTTCCGGGCCAGCCTGACCGACCCCCCCGAGGCCGAAATAGCCTTTGCCAAAGCACTTCGCAGCAACTACCGCTTTGCCCGGACACCGCAATCGGAGGCATCGGGAATGACCTATACCGGCAATAACAAAGACGGGCTGATTGCCCGTATTGTTGCCGAATGCGCCCCCCTTTTGCTCGGGGGCAAGCTGAGTGATTTCGACCTCCACACCCCCGGCATATCCGACCCCCGCTTCCCTGTTGCGGTTGCAGAATCGCTGATGCAGGCCTGCGGGCTGAAAAGCACCGCCACAGAGTTCGTTGTATGCCCGGGCTGTGCGCGATGCAACTTCAACATCAGGGAGGTGATCGGTGAGCTCCGCAAACGGCTGCCGGAAATGCCGGGGAGAA
This sequence comes from Bacteroidales bacterium, assembly GCA_003560165.1. GTDB lineage: Bacteria > Bacteroidota > Bacteroidia > Bacteroidales > UBA7960 > PUPG01. The sequence goes on along the minus strand of PWJC01000085.1, from coordinate 3,315 downwards.
AAATCGCCGTTATGGGCTGTGCTGTCAACGGCCCAGGCGAAATAGCCGAAGCCAATTACGGCTTGCTGGGCACCCCCGCGGGCAGTCTGAACCTTTACCGCGGCAAGCGGATGGTGGTATCGGGGCTGGAGCCCGCCGAGGCCCTTGAGGCCATGGAAGAAATGATCAAAAGGGATCTGCGCAAAGCCTCTACGCCACGGGAATAAATCTTCCTCCGCCCGGTGCAATTTGCAGCTGAGGCTGCATGCGGATCAGCGAAACCGAGTATATTTGCATAGCGTATACCGCTGAAAAAAAAGGAGAGCTCATGAACATCATCATCACTGGCGACAGCGAAATAGCATTGCATCTTGCCGAATTGCTTTCGGGCGAAAACCACAACGTAACCCTGGTGGCCCCCAGCAAAACCTTTCTGAAGCTGATTGAGGCCCACTCCGACCTGTTGACCCTGGTGGGCGATTCCACATCGATACAGGTGCTCAAAAATGCGAATGTCCGGCGGGCCGACCTCCTCATCAGCGCCCATTACGACGCAAGGCTCAACCTGCTTACCGGCCTGCTGGCCAAAAAGCTGGGGGCAAAAAAATGCATCGCCAAGGTCAACGAGCCCGAATACCTGACAGATCGTTGCAAGGAACTTTACAAGGAACTGGGCATCGACTACCTGGTTTCTCCCGAAAAGATTGCCGCCGATGAGATCGCCAATTTGCTGACAAATACGGCTGCGGCAGAGATCTTCGATTTTAGCGGGGAAAAACTCTCGCTGATGCTCGTTAAGCTGGAAAAGGAGGCACCGGTCATCGGAAAGTCCCTCAAGGAGATCGCCGAAGAGTTCGAAGGGTTGAAATACCGGGCAGTTTCGATACACCGCCGCGCCCGGACCATCATTCCCAAAGGGGGGGATGTGTTCCGGGAAGGCGATCTGGCCTATGTGGTGACCAAGCCATCGGGCATTGAGCATTTGCTTGAGCTGAGCGGCAAAAAGCGCTTCGACATCAACCATGTGATGATCGTGGGCGGGGGCGCCGTCGGAAGCCAGGCCGCCCTGGCTCTTGAAAAGAAATTCAACGTAAAGCTCTTCGAGATGGACCCGGACCGGGCCAGTGAACTTACCGACATACTCCAATCGACCCTCGTCATCAACGGCGATGCCCGCCACATCCAATTGCTGGAAAGCGAGAGCGTATCGATGATGGACGCCTTTGTATCGGTTACCGACAACTCCGAGACCAACATCCTTACCTGCCTCCTGGCCCGCAGGTATGGGGTAAAAAAAACGATCGCCCTGGTCGAGAACATCGACTTCATCGAAATCTCCCAAAGCATTGGCATCGACACCATCATCAACAAAAAGCTGGCCACGGCCAGCTACATCATCCGCTTCACCATGACCGCAGAGGTCTTGTCTACCAAGTGCCTTACCAGCGTCGATGCCGAAGTGTTTGAATTTGTGGCCAAACCGGGGTCGCGCATTACAAAAAAGCCCATCAACAAGCTGAAATTCCCGAAACAAGCCATCATCGGGGGGGTCATACGTAACGATGAGGGGCACATAGCCCGTGGCGACATGCAGGTGGAAGTCGGCGACAGGGTGGTGGTATTCGCCCTGCCCGAGGCCTTTGACGGGGTTGACAGGATGTTTCAAAGCAAGTCCTGAGCATGGCCGCAAAATCCGAGATAAACGTCAAGCTGATCATCAAGTTTACAGGCATTCTGGTCATGATGCTCTCGGGCTTCATGCTGTTGTCCCTGCCCTGGTCGGTTTATTACGGCGAAACGCATACCATCAGCTCCGTGCTGATATCGGCTGGCATCACGTTGGTATCGGGCCTGGCCGGGGTATTGGCCACCCGGCGCCACGACCACCGAAACATCGGCAAAAAGGAAGGTTACCTCATCGTAACGGTGGCCTATCTGAGTATTTCTTTTTTCGGGGCGCTCCCCTTTTTTATATCGGGGGCCATCCCTGTTTTTTCAGACGCCTTTTTTGAAGCCACTTCGGGGATCGCCACCACCGGGGCAACCATTTTGATCGAGATTGAGGCCCTGTCGAAAGGCTTGCTGTTCTGGCGCTCGATGACCCACTGGCTGGGAGGCATGGGCATCATCGTGCTGACCCTGGCCATCCTTCCGATACTTGGGGTGGGCGGCATGCAGCTGTTCGTGGCCGAGGTGCCCGGCACCACCCCCAGCAGGCTACATCCGCGCATCACCCAAACTGCCAAACGGCTATGGGGGATCTATGTGGGGCTTACCCTGGTTCAGACCGCCCTGCTCATGCTGGGGGGCATGGACTTTTTCCACAGCCTGAACCACGCCTTCAGCACCGTGGCCACCGGGGGGTTCTCCACACAGAACGACAGCATCGCGGGCTACTCGTCTTATATCCAATATGTGATCGTGTTGTTTATGATCCTGGGGGCCACGAGTTTTTCCCTGCATTATTACGTGCTGAAGGGTCAGTTTGGCAAAATCCTGCACAACGAAGAGTTCGGATTCTTTTTGAAGCTCATGGGTATATTCACCCTCCTGTTTTTTCTGGCCCTGCTGCTTTCCCAGCAGGCCGGGGTGGAGTCCACATTCAGGAAAAGCCTGTTCCAGGTGGTATCCATCGTGACCACCACCGGCTTTGTCACCACCGATTATATGGAATGGAGCGGGTACCTCTGGTTCTTTTTGTTCCTGCTGATGTTTACCGGAGGATGCATCGGTTCGACGGCGGGGGGCTTAAAAATGATCCGCATCCTGGTGCTGGTAAAAAACTCCCGCCTCGAGTTCAGGCGGCTGCTGCACCCCATGGCCGTGATCCCCGTCAGGGTGAACAAGAAAACCATTCCCCCGGACATCATCCATAATTTTCTGGCCTTTTTCCTTGCCTACATGCTGCTGTTCATGGCCGGCTCGGCCGTAATGACCATGTTCGGCCTCGATTTTGCCTCGGCAATCGGGGCAACGGCGGCCACCCTGGGCAATGTGGGGCCGGCCATTGCCCATGTAGGCCCCGTCGACAGCTACGCCGGCATCCCCCACGGGGCCAAATGGGTCCTTAGTGTGTTTATGATACTGGGGCGATTGGAAATATTTACGGTACTGTTGCTGTTGTCTCCCAGTTTTTACAGGAAATAAAGCCTGAAATCATTTGCACCAGCATAGACACATTCAATGGAGGCTCATTGGCAAGCTGCTGGGCATGCTATTCATGATGCTGGCCGGTGTAAGTTTTACGATGCATTACTTTTTGATCAAAAGACAGTTCAAACAACTATTGGGAAATGAAGAACTCAAGTTCTATTTTCTGATTATTCTGACCTGTAC
>PWJC01000162.1 GCA_003560165.1 Bacteroidales bacterium | reverse complement strand
GCTGGGCTTCGTTTACGGCATTAAAGGATGGCTTGACCGGATCGGGGGGGTTCACGTCCTGAAGCACCACCTGGTCGATGCGGATGCCATTTTCGTATTCGTCGCACATCTGCTGCAGCAGCACCTCCACGCTGGAAGCCACTTCCTGCCTGCCTACGGTGAGCACCTCGTTCACGGTGCGGTCGCCCACCACCTTCCTCATGGCCGCCTCCGACATGTCGTGCAGGGCGTCTTCCGCATTCCTTACCCTGAACAAATAGTTGTAAGAGTTTACGATGCGGTACTGCACCACCCATTCCACATCGGCGAGGTTCAGATCGCCGGTGAGCATGAGGGATTCGTCGCGGTAGGCTTCTTTGGCGTATCGGGTACGCTCATCGCTACCGATGGTCCTGAACCCGAACTCCTGTTTGAGTTGCCGCTGCACGGGAATCTTGTGCATTTTTTCGAGTCCGAACGGGACGATAAAGGTCAGCCCGGGCGGCATGCTGCGGTTGTATTTTCCCAAAAACAGGACCACGCCCTCTTCTTCGGGCCCGATGGTTTTTACGCTGGTGGCCAGGGCCACCAATACGATGATGCCGGCAAGGATCTTTTTGCCGTTTTTCTTAAGTATTTCCAGCGTACGCCGGAATTCCATTTCCTGATTGTTCATGATGGAGGTGGTTCTGAGGTGAGTGCTTGTGCAAGAAGTTTGCAAAGATAACCTATTTAATCGGAGATACAACACATTAGGCAAGCTGGCCGGCACGGGGCTTCAGGAAACCTCGCCCCTTTCCCTGTCACAGGCAAGGTATTCCCTGTTGTTCATGATCTCCCTGATGGCAGACACTGTTTCCCAAATATCCATAAAACTGTTGTACATGGCCACCGGGGCGATGCGGATGATGCCGGGGGTGCGGAAATCGGGGATGATGCCCCGGGCTTTCATGGCCTGGTTGATCCGGAAGGCTTCGGTGGGGTGGGTGAGGGCAATATGTCCTCCCCGATGCCGCGGCTCGGTTGGGGTGACCACAGAAAAGCCGTGGGGCAGACCGGCAAGCTCCTCTTCGATCAGCTCCATCAAATAGGCGGTGAGCCCAAGGGATTTGTCGCGAATGCGTTCGATGCCGGCTTCCAGGATGAGCTGCAGGGATCCTTCGAGGGCTGCGGCAGACAGGATGTTTGGGGTGCCGATCTGCCAACCTCCGGCCGAGGGGGTTGGCTCAAAATGGAGCGACATGTCGAACTGTTTGTCTTTTTGGTAACCGAACCATCCGGCCATCAGGGGCTCGGTTTGAAAATGCCTGCGGTTCAGGTACAAAAAGGCGGGGCTTCCGGGGCCCCCGTTCATGTATTTATAGCTGCAGAAGGTGGCGAAGTCCACGCCCCACTGGCTCAGGCTGTGTGGGATGGCCCCGGCCGAATGGCTGCAGTCGAAACCGATGGGGATGCCCCTGGCATGGGCCTTCCGGGTGAGGTATTCCATATCGAGCAGCTGACCGCTTGCATAAAGTACCGAAGGCAGCCACACCAGGGCCACATCGGGTGTCATCATCGAAACAATGCGGTCTTCGTCCAGGGTGTGGCCGTCGGTGCTTTTGGCCAGAAGCAGGGCTTCTTGTGGGTCCAGCTCTTTTTGTTTGATCTGTCCTTTCAGGGCATAGATGTCGGAAGGGAAGTTAAGCTCGTCGGCCAGTATGCAGTTGCGTTTGCCATCGGGGCGGTAGAAGGTGGAAATCAGGGCGTGGATGTTCACCGTGGTGCTTCCAGAAAGGATCAGCTCGCCGGGGGCCGCGCCCACGAGCCCGGAGGCCATTTCGCCGATCCCTTCTGCAAAGTGGAACCAGGGGCGTTTGGAATCCGTCCATCCCTTAATGCCCAGGGTTTTCCATTCGTTCATCACCCTGTGCAGGGAGTGTTCGGCATCTGTGCTCAGCAGCCCCAGTGAGTTGCCGTCCATGTAAATGGTGTTCTCCGGGATGTGGAAGCGCTGCCTGAAGCCAGCCAGGGGGTCTTTGTTGTCGAGTTCCCGGGCTTTTTTGTACTGATGGTCCATTGGAAGGGAAATAAGGGGGCAATCCGGGTCTTAAAGCACCGATTCAAACTGTTGCAGAAACCGCATGTCGTTCTCAAAAAACAACCGCAGGTCCTTGATCTGGTAAATGTTCATGGCAATGCGCTCAATACCCATCCCGAAAGCATAGCCGGTGTATTTCCGGCTGTCGATGCCACAGTTTTCCAGCACATTGGGGTCGACCATGCCGCAGCCCATGACCTCGATCCAGCCGCTGTACTTGCATATGGTGCACCCCGGACCTCCGCAGATATTGCAGGATACGTCCATTTCGGCCGATGGCTCGGTAAAAGGGAAAAAGGAAGGACGCAGCCGGATTTGGGTCTGTTCGCCGAACATTTCCCTGGCAAAATACAGCAGGGTTTGCTTCATGTCGGCAAAGGAAACCCCCTCGTCGATATAAAGGCCTTCTACCTGGTGAAAGATGCAATGTGCCCTGGCCGAGATGGCTTCGTTGCGGAATACCCTGCCCGGCGAGATAGTCCGGATGGGGGGCTGCTGGCCTTCCATGACCCTTACCTGCACCGACGAGGTATGGGTGCGAAGGGCCAGGTCGGGGTTCCTGCTTACAAAAAAGGTGTCCTGCATGTCGCGGGCCGGATGTTCCTGAGGGAAGTTCAGGGCGCTGAAGTTATGCCAGTCGTCTTCTATTTCGGGGCCTTCGGATATCACAAAGCCGATGCGTTCGAATATGCGGTTGATGCGGTTCCTGACCAATGAAATGGGGTGACGGCTGCCGATGGGGTCGCGGGCTGCCGGCATGGTGAGGTCGGGCATTTTGGGCTTGTCCGCCTGGCTTGCCCTGGCCTCCAGCTTGGTTTTCAGCTCGTGGACCTTTTGGGTGGCTGCCTGCTTGAGGCGGTTGAGCCGCATGCCCATCTCCTTGCGCCTTTCGGACTCAACGGTCTTGAAATCATCGAAAAGCGCCGGAATGGCGCCTTTTTTCGACAGCATCTTCAGCCGGAAGGCTTCCACCTCTTCGGGCGAATCCGCTTCAAACTCCTCCACCTCCCTCAACAAGGCATCGATCTTATCGGTCATGGTCGTTCGCTGTTGGCTATTGGCTGTTGGCTTTTCAACTTTTCAACTTTTCAACTCTTCAACTTTTCAACTCTTCAACATTCTTCTTCCTACCTACTACCTACTACCTACTACCTACTACCTACTACCTACTACCTACTACCTACTATCCTCCACCTTCTATCTTCTACCTTACGTCCACCTCCACAATCCGCACATCTTCGACCGGGCGGTCGCGTTCTCCGGTTTCCACGTCGGCGATACGGTCGATCACGTCGAGGCCGCTGATCGCCTGTCCGAATACGGTATAGGCATCGTCGAGGTGGGGGGTGCCCCCGACGGTGGTAT
>PWJC01000153.1 GCA_003560165.1 Bacteroidales bacterium | reverse complement strand
TGTCTTCTACCTACTACCTACTACCTACTACCTACTACCTACTACCTACTACCTACTACCTACTACCTACTACCTACTACCTACTACCTACTACCTACTACCTACTACCTACTACCTACTATCCTCCACCTTCCACCTACCGCGTCACCACCCTGTTCAGGGCGTTGGCAAAAAGGCTTCGCTTGGCGGTCAACTCCCGGTTGGTCTCCATCAGCTGCTGAAGGGGTTCGCTGTCGGGGTCGTCGGAGGCAGAGGCCTCCCGGATCTGTTTCTGGTTTTCGAGGATCATCTTTTCGAGCTTTTTCAGCTTGAAGGCGTACACGGCCTGTATCACCGGGGGCTTCAGGCTTTCTTCCTCATCTGCCACATAGATTCTGTGCCGGCTCTCCCAGTTCTTGCTCAAACTGTAGGGACTCGACAGGAGGTCGATGACCAGCTGCCTTACTTCTTCGTCGGGATGGCCGGTCAGGGGTTTGATCCCGGGAAGGCTTTTTTGCTCCAAGGCCCCGGCAAACAGATCGAATATAAGCTGGCAGGCCCTGTTGTCGAACAGCAGCTGGTCGGCCCGGATATCGCCGACCACAAACTCGGCCACCTTCATCCCGACCTCTTCCATCCGTTTGTCTTCGTTCTCCACCTCGAAGTGGATGGCATGCCCCCCGTATTGCAGCAGCAGCCTGATGAGCTCTTTTTCCTGGGAGTCGTTGTTTTGCTGGCCTTCGTTTGCCTGCCTGGCCGGGGCCTCGGCCGAAGGCGGGGGAAGGTCGTCTGCGGAATGGGGCCCCTGACGGCTGCGGGCATTGAATTGCTGCCTTCTCAGCTTATTGACCTCGGCTACCAGGAGCTTCTCATCTACCTGCATCATCTCGCTGCATTGCCTTACATACAACGACCGGGTAATGGGCTCGGGGATGAGGGCAATGGTCCGGGAGATCTCCCGGATCAGCCCCGACTTTTTGATGGGGTCGTTGTTTACTTCGCCCAGCAGCAGCCTGGTTTTGAATGTGATGAAATCGGTGGCGTTTTCGCCGATAAGCGCCCTGACCTCGGCGGGCCGTTTTTTCCGGGCATAGGAATCGGGGTCCTCGCCTTCGGGGAAGCTGACGATGCGCACATTCAGGCCTTCCTCCAGTACCTGGTCGATGCCCCTGAAAGCTGCCTTGATGCCGGCCGGGTCGGCGTCGAACAACAGGGTCACATTGGCGGTGTACCGCCTGATCAGCTTGATCTGCCCGGTCGACAGGGCGGTACCGGAGGTGGAGATCACGTTGTTGACCCCGGCCTGCTGCAACGACAGCACATCGGTATAACCCTCCACCAGGTAACAGTTGTCTTCCCTGGCCATGGCACTCTTTGCAAAATAGATACCGTAGAGTGCCTTGCTTTTGTGGTAGATCTCGCTTTCGGCCGAATTGATGTATTTGGGCCTGTTCTTTTCGGAGCCCAGTATGCGGGCCCCGAAACCGAGCACCCTGCCCGAAAGGTTGTGTATCGGAAAAACGATCCGTCCCCTGAAGGTATCGTACAGCAGATGGTCTTTTGTTTTGCTCAGGCTGGCCTTGACCAGGTACTCCTTTTTGTATCCGCTTTTCAGGGCAGTTTGCGAAAAGCTGTCCCATTTTTCCGGACAGTAGCCGAGCCCGAAACGGCGGATCACTTCCATGGAGAATCCCCGTTCCTTTAAATAGGTCAGCCCCACCGCCCGGCCCTCGGCCGAATCGTGAAGCTGTTCCTGGAAATACTTCTGGGCAAAGGCCGAGAGGTTGAACAGGCTTTCTTTTTCGTTTTGCGCCTGCTGCCACTCGGGCGATGGCTTTGCTTCGTCGATCTCGATGCTGTATTTGCCGGCCAGGAACCTGAGGGCTTCGGGGTAGGTGAAATGTTCGTGCTCCATCAGGAAGTTCACGGCATTGCCGCCCTTGCCACACCCAAAGCATTTATAGATCCCTTTGGCTGCCGATACATTGAACGAAGGCGTTTTTTCGTTGTGGAAAGGGCAGAGCCCAAGCAGGTTCACCCCCCGCTTTTTCAGGTTGACAAACTCACCCACCACCTCCTCTATGCGGGTGGCATCCATGATCTTGTCTATGGTGTCGGGGGAGATCATCGGCAAAAGTTTTTCATGGACGAAGTTAAGATTTTAAAAAAGATGACCGGCGTTCGGGCCGGAATTTTGTTTTTTGGGAAAAATAGTTTCCGTACCTTTTTTAATCCTAAATTTGGGGGCAAATTGCATGAGGTACTCCCCGTCAGGGTCCACAGCGAACAATGAATAGTTTATCTTAAACTTTTCAACACTTAAACTATTCAACTCTTTCGTTCTTTCGTTCTATCGTTCCATCGTTCCATCGTTCCATCGTTCAAACTGTCTTCCTCCTTCAATGGTTCACATTAAAAAAAAAATCGATAAACACATGAAGCTTTCGTTGTTGTTTGTTTTGTTTGCCATACTACCCTTTCTGGCCCTGCCCGCACTGGCCTCTGACATCCGCTACCTGTCACTGGAAGAGGTGGTAGACATTGCCAGGGAGCAGTCGCCCAATGCCATGATGGCCCGCCACCGTTACCGCGGTAGTTACTGGCAACACCGCACCTTTCGTGCAGGCTATTTGCCCAACCTGCGCTTCGAGGCCACCATCCCCAACCTGAACCGCACCATTTCGCCCATCACCCAGCCCGACGGCACCGACATCTTCAGGCGGCGCAGCCTGGTGTCTTCGACAGGTAATCTTTCGCTGAACCAGCGCATCGGGCCTACCGGGGGGCAGCTTTTTGTCAGTTCGGGGCTTCAGCGCATCGACCTGATGCGGGATGACTTTACCGAGGTCTCCTACCTGTCTACCCCCATCAACATCGGATACCGCCAGCCCATTTTTGCCTTCAATCCCTTTAAGTGGGAAAGGCGCATCGAACCCATCCGTTTCGAAGAGGCCCAGAGGCAGTACGTAGAGACCATGGAAGACATCTCCATCCGGGCCACCGACCTGTTCTTCGACCTGCTGCTGGCACAGATCAACATCGAGATCAATGAGATCAACCTGGCCAGCAACGACACCCTGTACCGTATTGCCCAGGGCAGGTACGAGCTTGGCCGCATTGCAGAGAACGAGCTGTTACAGATGGAACTGAACCTGCTGAATTCTCAGGCCATGCTCGAACAGTCGCGCATCGACTACGAAGCGGCGGTGTTTCGGTTTCGTTCGTTTCTTGCCCTGGACGATATGCGCCGCCTCGAACTCCTTCCCCCCGAAGACCCCCACGATTTGACCATCGACGTGGGGGTGGCCCTTGCCGAGGCCAGGAGCAACAGGGCCGATATGCTGACACAGGAACGACAGCTTATCGAGGCCGACAGGCAAGTAGACCAGGCCAGGGCCGAAAACCGCTTCAATGCCAATTTGTTTGCCGTATTCGGGCTTACCCAGAGTGCCCCCGAGTTTGCCGAGGTTTACCGCGACCCCCTCGATCAGCAACAGCTGAGCATCGGGATACAAATTCCCATCCTCGACTGGGGGGTCTCCCGCGGACGTGTCATGATGGCCGAGTCGAACAGGGAGCTGACCAATGCCACCGTGAACCAGGCCCTGGTAGACTTTGAACAGGAAGTGTTTTTACGGGTGATGGGTTTCAATATGCTCGACAGCCAGCTCGAAGTGGCCAGGAAGGCCGATGTTATTGCAGAGAAGCGCTATGAGGTGACCCGTCAGCGCTTCATGATCGGACGGATCGACATCATCGAACTCAACCTGGCCCTGGAAGAAAAAGACCGATCGAAACAACGCTACCTTTCGGCCCTTCGCAACTATTGGCGCGGCTTCTACGAAATGCGCCGCCTGACCCTCTACGACTTTGTCAACAACCAGTCACTCAAGGTCGACTTTAACGAGATCTGATGTGAATGCCGGCAGTAAAATAAAGGTATTGGTTATCAGGTTCAGTTCCATGGGCGACATTGTGCTGACCACCCCCGTGTTGCGTTGCCTTAAAAAGATCCCCGGAAAAGAGGTGGAAGTGCATTTTGTGACCAAGCAGGCCTTCGCCGGCCTTTTGCGCAACAACCCCCATGTGGATGGCCTTCACCTTCTCGATGGCAGCCTTCGGGAACTCATCACCAGGCTGAAAGCCTTGAATTTTGACTACCTCATTGATCTGCACCACAACCTCAGGAGCGCCCTGGTCAAACTGGCCCTGCGCCGGCCCACAGGAAGCTGCCGCAAGCTGAACCTGGAAAAATGGCTGCTCACCCGGTTTAAGATCAACCGCCTGCCGTCGCTGCACATCGTCGACCGCTATTTTGAGGCCGCAAGAATAACCGGTGCTGAGAACGATGGTCAGGGGCTGGATTTCTTCTTTTCGGGCAACAATGACTCACTGCCATCTGGTTTTCCCCGGCAATGGGGCAATGCCTTTGCGGCTTTTGTTATCGGCGGGCGGCATGCCACCAAGCGTCTTCCCAACGAAAAGATCGCCGGCATTTGCCGCAGGCTGGAGTCTCCGGTGGTCTTATTGGGGGGTGCCGATGATGCCGCCAACGGGCAGATGATTGCAGCCGCCGCCGGCAATAAGGTATTGAATGCCTGCGGCATGTATTCGCTGGAACAGTCGGCAGCCGTGGTGAAAAAAGCCGGGGTGGTCATCACCCACGATACCGGGCTGATGCACATTGCAGCGGCCTTTGGCAAGCAGCTGATCTCGGTGTGGGGCAATACGGTGCCCGGCTTCGGGATGGTTCCCTATATGCCCACCTGCCCTGAACGCTCGCTCATCATGGAGGTGAAGGGCCTTTCGTGCCGGCCCTGCTCCAAGATAGGCTATGCAAAATGCCCCAAAGGGCACTTTGATTGCATGATGAAGATCGATGAGAACATGATCGCCGATTCTGCCCGGCAGGGCATCGGAAAGCCTCAGCAAGGCCAGGCTCAATAGATGCCGGTGAGAAAAGGGTTTGACGTGCGCTCCTGGCCGATGGTGGTGGAAGGCCCGTGACCCGGGTATACGGTGGTGTTATCGGGGAGTACCAGCAGTTTTTCGAAAATGGATTTGATCAGTTGGTCGTGATCGCCGGTAGGCAGGTCGGTGCGCCCGATGCCATTTTGGAACAGGACATCGCCCACCACCACAAAGCCTTCACCGGTATGATGGTAGCAAAGGCTACCGGCTGCATGACCAGGAGCATAGATCACCCTGAGTTCCTGCTCCCCGAATTTAAGCACATCCCCTTCTCCGATAAAGTTGTCGGGCAACACCGGCCTGTCTGCCTTGAACCCGAACACCTTGCCGTATTCCTTGCTGTTTTCCAGGAAGGTGAGGCTGTCTTTGTGGGTCCGGGGCTTGATCTTGTAGGTTTTTGAAACGAAGCGGCTTCCCAGGATATGGTCGATATGGCAGTGGGTAAAAAGCAGCAAAACGGGCTTCAGTTGTTTTTCGTCAATAAAATCAGCCAACTGCTGTTTTTCGTGTTTTTCGTAACAGGAAGGGTCTATGATGGCACATTCGCCGGTATCGTCGTAAAGGATGTAGTTGTTGACCTGGAAGGGGTTGAAGGCAAATTGTTTGATCTGCAGCATAGGAAACTGGCGTTTTCTCTGGTGGACATTGGAATGTTACCGCGGCTGCGGTGGTTCAAAGATAATGAAAAATCAGTAAATTAGCGAGTACTAATTACCTATCCTCTCATGGCAATGATCGATAAAATCCAGGCCCTTTCGAAGGAGTATTTTGACGACGTGGTGTTTTACCGGAGGCATTTCCACGCCACCCCCGAACTGTCGATGCAGGAGTCCAAAACCGCCGCTTATATTGCTGCCCGCCTCAGGGAGACAGGCATTGCCTTCGGGGAAGGGGTCGCAGAAACCGGTATCGTGGCCCATATCGAGGGGAAAAACCCCAAATCGCGGCTAATCGCCCTGAGGGCCGATATGGACGCACTGCCTATCCACGAAAAGAACCGGGTGGAGTACAGGTCGGCGAACCCTGGCGTCATGCATGCCTGCGGGCACGATGTGCATATGGCCAGCCTGCTGGGGACGGCCAGGATATTGCAGGCATTGCGCAATGAGTGGGAAGGCACGGTCAGGCTGATCTTTCAGCCCTCCGAAGAAAAATATCCCGGGGGGGCGAGTCTTATGATACAGCAGGGTGTTTTGGAAAACCCCCGGCCTGATGCCATTTTCGGCCAGCATGTGTATCCGGGGCTGCCGGCGGGCAAGGCGGGCATCCGCAGCGGGAACTACATGGCATCGACCGACGAGGTGTACCTGACGGTGAAGGGCAGGGGCGGCCACGCGGCGGCCCCCCAGGAGAATGTCGACCCCATCGTGATCGCCTCCCATATTGTGGTGGGGCTGCAGCAGATCGTCAGCCGCCATGCTACCCCCGCCATCCCCACCGTATTGTCGTTTGGCCGGATGATCGCCGACGGGCAAACCAATGTGATCCCCGATGAGGTGACCCTCGAAGGCACCTTCCGCACCTTTGACGAGGCCTGGCGCGAACAGGCCCATTTGCGGATCCGCGAAGTGGCCGTCTTTATCGCCCAGGGAATGAGGGGCGACTGCGAGGTGTTCATCGACAGGGGCTATCCCTTTTTGGTGAACAATCACCGGCTGGCCGCCAATTTCAGGCAATATGCCGGCGAATACCTGGGCTGGGACAATGTGGAAGAACTGGAGCTGTCGATGACGGGGGAGGACTTTGCCTATTATTCGCAAAAGACCGATGCCTGTTTTTACCGCCTGGGCACCCGCAATGTGGAGCAGGGCATCACCTCCAATGTGCATACCCCTACCTTCGACATCGACGAAAAGGCCCTGGAAACAGGCATGGGCTTAATGGCCTATGTGGCCATCAGGGAGTTGTCTGACGGCAATAAGGCATGAATGCCCAGGGGCAAGGGGGAGGCCTCAGGGCCTGAAGTTCTTTTTGCCGGTGTCGAGAAACTCGATATACCGCTCAATATTGGTGTCGTAACCGTGAGCCGGGGCCAGCATGTTTTCGTCGTGATCAAGGATAACATAGTAAGGCTGTGTGTTTGCCCCGTACCTTTCGGCCTGAAACACGCTCCATTTTTGTCCGACGGTACGCACAAGGCGTTCGCGGCCCAGGGCAGTCGATGTAAATTGCTGGTCTTCGGGCAGCCGGGTCCGGTCATCCACAAAAAGGGATATTTTCACAAAGTCATCGCGCAGCCGCTCCAGTACCCGGGGGTTTGACCATACGCTGGCCTCCATCTTGCGGCAGTTGGCACAGCCCAGCCCGGTAAAGTCGAGGAAAACCGGCTTGCCGGCCTCCCGGGCTGCCTGCATCCCTTCTTCATAATCGGTAAAGGCCATCAGCCCGTGAGGCCCTTCGCGGACGCTTTCCCCCACGTAAATGCCTTCCTGGGCGGCCGGTGCCTCCATGGCCCGGATGCGGGTGAGGTCAAAATCCTGGGTTACCGTCGAGGGCAAAAAAGAGCTGACAGCCCTCAGGGGCGCCCCCCAAAGGCCGGGTATCAGATAAAACACAAAGGAAAAGGTGGCGATGGCCAGCATCAGTCGCGGAACCGAAAGGTATTTCAGTTCGCTGTCGTAGGCAAACCGGATCTTGCCGAGCAGGTACAGGCCCATCATCGAGAAGATGCTGATCCAGATCACCAGGAACACCTCCCTGTCAAGCAAGCCCCATTGACCCACGGCGTCGGCCACCGATAAAAATTTAATGGAGAAGGCCAGGACAATGAAGCCCAGCACTACCTTGACGGCGTTCATCCAGCCGCCAGAGCGGGGCATCGACTTCAGTGCGGTGGGGAATACGGCAAACAGGCTGAAGGGAATGGCCAGGGCCAGGCTGAAGCCCAGCATGCCGATGGCCGGGGCGAAGATGTCGCCCCCGATGGCAGCCTCCACCAGCAGGGTACCCACAATGGGCCCGGTACAAGAAAAGGACACCAGCACAAAGGTGAGCCCCATCAGGAATACCCCGATCAGCCCACCGGTTTTGTCGGCCCTGGAGTCGAGGGCGGTAGACCAGGAGGCGGGCATGGTCAGTTCGAAAGCGCCGAAAAAGGAGGCGGCAAAAAAGACCAGCAATGCGAAAAAGAAGACATTGAAGCCGGGGCTGGTGGCCAGGGCGTTCAGGGTGGCCGGCCCGAATATCATCGAGATGGCCAGCCCCAGTACCACATAACTGAAAATGATGGTCGTACCGTAAAGCAGGGCATCTCTCAGGGCCCTTGCCCGGTTGCCGGCATTTCTTAAAAAGAAGCTCACCGTAAGGGGGATCATCGGGAAAACACAGGGGGTGAGCAGGGCAAGCAGCCCGCCCAGAAAGCCCAGGATAAAGCTCCACCCTAGCCCGGTAGCTTCGGCCTCTTCGGGGGTGTAAATGACGGCTTTCACGTCTTCGCGAACCACCTCCTCTTCTACCGCAGGGGTATCGGGCACTGCCTCCACATCGGGATCAGGAGTGGCCGGGGGCGGAGGTTCTGCTTCCGCCCGGGGTGCAGGGGTGGCGATTCCCGGCAGTTCAAAGGAAAAGCCAATGAAATCTGGGGGCAGGCATCGCTGGTCATCGCACGACATGTATTCGAGTTCGCCGGTGACAACCACCTATTCGGCCGACAATACCCTGACGGTTTGGCGGAAGGTGACCCTGTCGGCAAACATGGGGATGTCCATTTCGAAATTCGGATCGTATTTTACCTCTGCTGCCGGATACCGTAAGGGTCCCAGCAGTTCGAAACCCTCGCCTTCATCAAAGTTGATGCTGGTGGGAATGGGGCCGCCCGGCTCCAGTTCGGTGCCGTAGATGTACCAGCCAGCGTCCATGTTGGCCGTTAACTGCAGTTCGTACTGGCCTTCGGAAATCCTTTCGTGTGAAAAGCTCCATTCGACGGGTTCCAGTATCTGTGCCTGCGAAAGGGAAGACGTCAGTGCCATGACCAACAAGGCAAGAGGCTGCATCAGTTTTCTGATCGATTTCATTGGGCTATGTGTTGTTGCAAACCGCATTGTCTGCAAAAATAAGGTTTTGTTCCTGTTGAGCATTCACCGGGGGTGTTAAAACTAGTTAAACTATATAGATAATTAATTGAATCAAGTGGGTTTGCCAAGGCTTACCAGGTAGTATTCCCGGCTTTGGTCATCGAGTTTGAATCTTTCGTCGCTGCGTATGCCGGCCACCCAAACGATGCGGTCTTCGGAGGTCAATACCATCACCCTCCCTTTGTGATGACGGGGTATTTTTGCTCCGGTCAGCAGGTCACTCACCTTCTTATGCCCCTTCATCCCAAGGGGCTTCATTTTATCGCCTTCGTGCCATGGCCTCAGCAGTAGCGGGAAACGCAATTTCGCCCTGTCGGCCAGCAGGGTGTTCTGGTCTTTGGGCCAAGGCGGACGTTCGCCGACAGGGCCCGACGCAAACCGAAAGGAGTGATCGCCGATGCTCAACTGCCGGGTGTTTTCGGTAATCCGTGCTGAAGGAGCTGCCTTCTCTTCGGAGTAGGGGAAAATGAGCAGGGTGTCCCTGTCTTTGATCAGGCTATGGGTGGGCGAAATAAAGGTCTTTCCCGGCTGGGTGTCCAGTGCCCGGTAAATGTCGCGGCAAACCGCGGAGCCGAATCCATAGTCTTTCAACAACTCGTACAGGAAATACTCCGGATTGGGCAACTGCTTCAGCGGAGCGATCAGCAGCCTGGCTTCCTTTCCATGGTAACGCATGCAGTCTTTCCTTTGCCTTTCGACCATCATCTGCCTGGCCGCTTCGGCCCCCTGCATTATTTCGAAAAACTGCCCCATGGTATGTGTGAGGTCGGGGTTCAGGTCTCTGAGTACCGGCATGACCCGTACCCTGAGTTTGTTGCGCAGGTATTTTTCCTCTTTGTTCGACAGGTCTTCGCGGTAACGTATGCCTTTTCCGGCAGCAAAGGCACTGATGGCCTCCCTGCCGGTGAACAACATCGGCCTGATCACCTGCCGGTTTTTCACCGGGATGCCCCTCAGGCCGGCTGGGCCTGTCCCCCTGACCAGGTTCAGCAGCAGGGTCTCGATGGCATCGTCGAGGTGGTGTGCGGTAGCTAATGCGGCTGCCCCCGTGCTTTGCCTGACTTCCTCCATCCAGTGGTAGCGCAGTTCACGGGCTGCCATTTGCACCGAAATGCCCCGCTCCCTGGCATAGGCCGTGGTGGGAAAGCGTTTTGTGAAGAATTCTGCCCCAAGGGAAGCAGCCAGCTGGCCGACCAGCTCCTGATCACTTTCAGACTCCTTTCCCCTGAGCTGGAAATTGCAATGGGCAATGGCAAACGGGAAAGGGGAGGTGCGGAACAATTCGGCCATGACCATGGAGTCCATCCCACCGCTTAAGGCCAGCAGGGCCTTGTCGCCTGTTTGCAACAGGTCGTGACGGCTGACAAAGTCGATAAACTGATCGTGCATGGCTGATTGCATGTTGCAGATGGCAGCCGGGACAGGGCGGCCGCCCTAAAAATTCAACCTGATCCCCGGGCCGAAAATGGCAAACATATCGTTCTCCATCAATAAATAACCGGCCCCGAAGTATATGGGTACGCTGAACTTGGCGCTGGTGCGGATGGGTTCGATGGTGGTGATCAGCACCAGACCGATATCGCGGCGTACATTCAGGTTATCGCTGAAATTAAACGCATTGAGTGCGATGAACCCCGCCCCAAATTTAAAGGGTTTTTTGGTGCCGATGCGGTTTTTGTCGTAAAAACTGAGTTCGGCCAGCACCGAGGTGCTGATCCCCGACAGGTTCCCGATGCCTGGTTCGCTGTATTGCTTTACCAGCAGGCCAGCCGGGAAAGATACAATGACATCGAAGCTGCGGCTGCGTTCAACGAAAATGCTGGCCCTGCGGCTTTGGATGGCGGTAGTGTATTTTGAATCGTTGTGCCTGACGGTGATCACTATCTGGGAAAAGGCATCGAGGCTGTAAGTTTTTCTGAGCAGGTGCTCGTTGAGCCTGATGGGAGGCTGGTTGCAGTCGCTACCCTGGTAGAACGCATGCCGCGGACTGCTTTCGCCCGGGCAGACCACGATGTTGTTGATGGTTTGCAGATCGATCAGGCGGTTGTTTTCGTCAAGCAGCCTCACTTCGATCTGGATATATTGTTTGCCGAACAGTTTGCCGTCCCTGTCGATGGCCCCGGGATCGAACACGATGTTGATGTCGTGGATGGTGTTGGGATAAAACACCGGTTTGCTGAAGGTTTCGTCGGTCAGGGGGATGGGGCCGTTGCCGTAGTTGATGCGCACGAAGTCGAAATCGGCCGGACGCTCATATTCCCTGACCAGCAGCTCGTGTTGGGACACCTCGCGGTTCATGAACAGCATAATCTGGCGGCGGGGGATGTCGATGGGTACCTCCAGGGTATAGAACAGGGCCCGGTCGCTTTTGCGGATGCTGTCCTGGGTTTGCCGGCATCCGTCGAAACGGATGTCCACGTCCAGCAGTCCCTCGCCCTCTACCTTTACTTCCACAGTTTCGCCTGGGTAGATGCTGCGGTTGGAACTCCAGTCGCGGCCTTCGCGCAGTATCTCTATATTGGTGATCTCCGGCCGGTTCACAATGTTGAAATTGGTCATGAACAGGGTGTGTCTGCCGTCTTTGATGTAGAGGTAGCCGCTGCCGGAGCGGTGCAGCTCGTAGGTGGTCAGTTCGGCCAGGACCTTGTTGTCGGAGGTGAAGGATTTGGTGTGGATTTCGGCAATGAGCTGCCCTCCCGGTTCCTGCTGTCCTTCGATACGGTAGGTGCGGTTGAGCTGGAAGGAGGGGTGGTAGTCGAGCCGGACCTCTTCGCGTCGCCTCCTGTCGGCATCGTAATGGATGAACTCCTTGTCGGTATTGATGAACTGCATCCGGCTGGGTTTGACATGGAAGTTCAGTTTGAGGGGGGGCAACTGAAAAGTGGGCAGGCCTTCGACATCCACAAAGGGGCGGATGGCCTGCAGGGGGATGGACAGTTCCTGATGCCCGGTACCCAGGCCTCTGACATGGACCCTCAGGGCGCCGCCGGCGCGCTCCGTCTGGTATTCGAGCTGCCCGGCCGTCTGCCATTGCCGGTCGGTATAAATATTGAACACATTGCTGCCCCGTATGTCGATGGTCTTTTCTTCGCCCTGGAAAAGTTCGATGACCTCTTCCCCGGGTTGCAGGCTGGTGATGAAGTAAGGAAAGAGGCGGACCTCGCGGTTGATATGTCCTGTTTCTTCGGCCGGGTAGCTCAGGATCAGGCTGGGGAAGGAGGTTTCCATCAGGTCGATGAAGCGTATGCGGGCGCGGTAGTGGTCGTTGCCCACAAACACCAGGCTGTCGACCACCTCAAAGTCGGATGAGGGCAGCAGCCGCAAGGCTTCGATGGGGGTTCCGCTTTGGGCCGGGAAGATCCTGATTTCGGCTACCGGATTTGGTGTGGTGATGCGAAAGAACAGATGGGGCTGGTCGTTGTAGCTCAGTCCGTCGCGGCGGTAATAATAATCGATGTTCTCGATGCGCAGGGCCACGTCGGAGATGGCCCGGCTGACAAATCGTTCAGCGGGGTCTTCCCGCTGCGGCGAGGAAGGGGAGATGTCGCCGGATGTGGCGGGTCCCTCCGCGGCCGGCAGCCAGGTCAAGGAGCACAACAACAGGCATAAGGTAAGGAAAAGGTGGTTCATTGCTTGAACGGTTTATGTTATGGCGCAGTAGATATGAGCACTATTTAACGTATGGATTGTCATTTCGCGTATTCTTGCCGGCAGTGCGGCAGTTGAAACCTTGAAAAAATCCCAACAGGTTTAAAAGTTTAAAAGTTTAACTATTAGATATTCAACTCTTCAACTCTTAAACTCTTAAACTATTCAACTATTCAACTATTCAACTCTTCAACTCTTCAACTCTTAAACTCTTCAACTCTTCAACTCTTAAACTCTTAAACTATTCAACTATTCAACTCTTCAACTCTTCAACTCTTAAACTCTTAAACTATTCAACTATTCAACTATTCAACTCTTCAACTCTTCAACTTTTCAACTCTTAAACTTTCTTCTTTCTACCTTCCACCTTCTACCTACTTACTTACTACTACCTACTACCTACTACCTACTACCTACTACCTACTACCTTTGAAGTGGCAAAAATAATATTTTAAGGCAGTTTGCGGAGGCAACGGAAAAGACGGGGACTGACCGGGGAGGGTTTTTGTGTTTTTTTTAATGCGGTGATGGTTGTTTTAAAAAAGTTTTGTATCTTTGCACTCCCCAAAGCGGGGAAATCCATTTTCGGGATTTGGGAATGGGAACGATCTTTGAGGAAATGGGAAGCCAAAAATAGCAAGCATACCCGTTGATTTCTTTTTTTTTCTGGT
>PWJC01000138.1 GCA_003560165.1 Bacteroidales bacterium | reverse complement strand
TTCAACTTTTCAACTCTTCAACTTTTCAACTCTTCAACTTTTCAACTCTTCAACTCTTCAACTTTTCGACCTTTCGACCTTTCAACATTTTGACTTTCTGACCTGACTACTTACTACCTTTCAGATTCCACACCCGAAATTCGAGGATGATGTCGAACCACAGCTTCCGGAGCCGGATGTGTTCGGCCCGGAATCCGGCATTTATCAGGTGCTTGCAGGTGCGGCGGTTGATGTTTTCGCCCATGATGCGGTAGGGGATGGGGTTGAGTACATCCATGAGCCTGCCTGTCAATGAATGGTTGCTTCTTACATGTTCCATCATCAGCAGCTTCCCTCCGTTTTTGCACACCCGCCTGAGCTCTTTCAGCCCTTTGACCGGGTCGGATACCGAGCAGAACACAAAAGTGCTTACAACGGTATCGAAGCTGTTGCTGTCGAAAGCCAGATTTTCGGTGTCCATCAGACAGAGCTCGATGTTGTTTTTCCCCTCCGCCTTTTTTTTTGCCTTCTCCAGCATCTTCTCACTGAAATCGATCCCCATAAGCTCTACATTGTCGGGGTAATGGGGGATGTTGGTCCCGGTACCGATGCCCGCCTCCAGGGTTTTGCCTGCTGCTTCAGATAGCAATTGCCGTCTCCATGTTGAAAAGGCCTTCTCCATCGGCCATTCGAGCAGATGGTAGATGCCTGATATCCTGTTGTAACTTTTTTTTACCCTGTTGCCCATAAGGGTCCCTCACTTCTTTTTCAATGCATGGGTGGCCTGTCCGTAGACCATTTCGGCTGCTTCCATGATGGTTTCAGAGAGGGTGGGGTGGGGGTGGATGGTGAGTTCGAGGTCTTTGGCCACTGCGCCCATTTCGATGGCCAGCGTTGCCTCTGCCACCAGGCTTTCGGCGTTTTTTCCCGCAAACCCGGCCCCAAGGATGCGGTATGTTTCGGCATCGACGATCAGGCGGGTGACGCCGTGTTTTGCTCCCATGGTGGTGGCCCTGCCCGAGGCGCTCCAGGGAAAACTGGCAATCCTGATGTCGCGTCCTTCTTTTTTGGCCATTTCTTCGGTAAGCCCGGTCCAGGCCATACCGATGAAGACGATCGAAGGGATGGCTTTGGGTTCATAAGCCGTTTTCTTGCCCGCAATATGTTCGGCAGCCACCCGGCCTTCGTGCGAGGCTTTGTGGGCAAGCAGGGGCTCGCCGGTGATGTCGCCAATGGCATAAATGCCCTTACTGTTTGTCTGGCGGTATTCATTGACATCAATAAACCCCTGCTCATTGATCTGAACGCCTGCCCTGTCCAACCCGATCCCTTTGGTGTTGGGTTGCATCCCGATGGCCACCAACATTTTGTCAAAAGTGGCTGTTTCTTTTTTTCCGTTTTTGTTTTCCAGATCGATTGCGAGCTTGCTCTTTTTCTTTTTTGCCCCCACCACCTTGGTGTTGAAACGTACATCCTTGAGCAACTGCCTTCTTTCTTTTCGGATCACATCGGTAAGTGCGGCATCTGAGCCCGGCATGATGCCCGAAGTGGCCTCTGCAAAGCTGACTTCCGAACCCATGGCCTGGTAGATCACCCCCATTTCGAGCCCGATATATCCGGCGCCGACAATAAGCAATTTGGCGGGGACCTCTTTCAGTTCAAGGGCCGACCTGGCATTGAGGATCAATTCGTGATCGAATTCAAGTCCGGGAAGCTCCCTGGCAGATGCGCCGGTGGC
Organism: Bacteroidales bacterium; assembly: GCA_003560165.1. Classification (GTDB taxonomy): domain Bacteria; phylum Bacteroidota; class Bacteroidia; order Bacteroidales; family UBA7960; genus PUPG01. The sequence continues at coordinate 1,740 of PWJC01000138.1, read as the reverse complement.
CACAATGGCATATTCGAAATCCAGGGTGAAATTTTCCCCGTCGTTTTGGGCAATCTCCAGGCGGCGGGTGTCTGAAAAAACAGCTTTTCCCCTGATGTAGTTGATCTTCCGGCTTTTCGTGAGTTGGCCGAGGCCCCTGGTCAATTTACCCACCACCTCCTCCTTCCATGTACGCAATTTGCCAACGTCTACCTTCAGCTCTCCGGTTTCCAGACCCCATCGTTGCGCCTGTTCAACATCCTCCCTGATATCGGCAAAATGCAACAGGGCCTTGGTGGGGATGCATCCGTGGTATAGGCATACACCCCCGGGGTGTTCCTTGGGATCGATCAAACTGACTTCAATTCCCAGGTCGGCTGCCCTGAAGGCGGCTGCATAACCTCCCGGTCCGGCCCCGATGATGGCGAGCTGCGTTTTTTGCTTTTTTTCTGCCATAACAGCAATTATTTAAACAGGGTCAACAAAGGATTTTCGATGGCTTCGCAAAACCAGCGTAAAAAACGGGCGGCTTCGGCCCCGTCGATCAGGCGGTGGTCGTACGAGAGTGTGAGCGGGAGCATCATCCGGGCTTCGAACCCTCCTTCGACATACACCGGCTCGTTGAGGGTGCGGGCCACACCAAGTACCGCCACATTGGGCTGGTACACAATGGGTGTAAAGCCGGTGCCACCGATGCCTCCAAGATTGGAAATGGCGATGTTGGCTCCCTGCAGTTCCTCGGGCCTGATCTTTTTTTCCCTGGCCTTTTGGGCGATATCGCCCAGTTCGGCCGACAATTCAAGTATGGATTTGCGGTTGGCATCGCGGATCACCGGCACCAGCAGACCGCGTTCGGTATCGACGGCAATACCTATGTGGATGTATTTTTTATACACCACCTCAGCCTTTTGCATGTCAATGCTGGCGTTGAATTTCGGGAATACCTCCAATGCCCTGCCCATGATTTTGACCAGGATGGCGGTCAGGGTGAGTTTGCTGCCTTGTTTTTCGGCCTCTTTGGCGTATTTTTCCCTGAAGGTCTCCATTTGGGTTACATCGGCTTTGTCGAAATGAAATACATGGGGAATGTTTTGCCAGGAAGCCGCCATGTTCTGGGCGATCTTTTTGCGTATGTTTTCCAGGGGCCTGCGTTCGACCTCGCCAAAGCGGCTGAAATCGGGCAGTTCGTAGGTTGCGCCAGCGGCTTCGTGCCCCGAGCTGCTCACGATCTCTTTGGCGTAAGACTTTACATCCCCGGCCGAGATCCTGTCGTAAGGACCGGTGCCTTCCACTTTGCTGATATCAACGCCCAGTTCGCGGGCAAGCCTCCGGACCGACGGCGACGCGGGGACATCCTCCGCACCCTCCTTCGTCTCTTCCTTCCCTTCTTTTTCCTTCTCTTCCTCTTCCTTCTTCTCTCTGCCTTCCTCTTCCTTCTCTTCCTTCTCTTCCTTCTCTTCCTTCTCTTCTTTCTCTTCCTTCTCTTCCTTCTCTTCCTTCTCTTCCTCTTCCTTCTCTTCCTCTTTCTTCTCTTCCTCTTCCTTCTTCTTCCTGCCTTCTTCTTCCTTCTCTTCTTTCTCTTCTTTCTCTTCTTCCTTCTCTTCTTCTTTCTCCTTTCTACCTTCTTCTTTCTCCTTTCTACCTTCTTCCTTCTCTTTTCTACCTTCTTCTTCCCCTTCGTTGCCGTCGCCGGTTTCTATAGTGAGTATTACCTGTCCTACCTCCACTTCGTCGCCTTCGCTTACCTTGATCTCCTTTACC
>PWJC01000042.1 GCA_003560165.1 Bacteroidales bacterium | reverse complement strand
GTTTCAAGCGTCTGTTCCTCGCTTTCGTCGATCCAGTCAGCCCCGTCGTGACGCCACATTTCGAGGTCGGTTTCGTCGAACTCCCACGCCGGACTCTGGTCGTAATGGAATGATAGGCTGTTTACGTGAGCGCCGCTCTCAGGGACGATTTCGACGTACTGTCCGATGTTCTCCACACCTGTGGGTGTCGCCGGCAAGGCGTCGACCGAGTACAGCTCGATCATTCGGCCCTCGAATGAGATAACGGTGTGGTTCCCGATCGTCAACCGTTCGAACTCGTTTCCGACACTGGGAGCCGGATTGGACCATTCACCGTCGTCGGTTATGGTCACCGAATCTCGGTCGTTACCGTTCACCGACACGTCGGTGAAGGAGTTGTAATTCGAGTCACCATCGCTCGTTATCATATCGGCTCCAACCAGGATTCCCCGAGAGTTTCCTTCACTCACCGTATCCTCGACAGTGTTCCAGGAGGATCCCATGAAATTCAGACCGATGCCATCGTTGTTTCTGATGGTAACCGCTTCAAGGGAGTTCTGGTTCGATTGAACGATATTGACCCCTGGCCCCCCGTTTTCTTCACTGACGACGTTCGTCAACGAGGTCCGGTCTGCTCCGTTCGACGATCCCACCGGGTTCGGCTCGAGGCTGACTCCGCGGCGATCGTTTGAACGGAACTCGGCATCGTATACCTCGTTGTCGGTTGCGTCGGCGATCCGGAGGCCCATCTGTCCGTTGTTCGTACTGATGATGTTCGTCAGAACGTTATTGTTGGCGTGCCTGATGGCGATACCGTCGCGGGCGTTCGAATCGGTTGAAACGTCCGAAAACGTGTTTCGGTGTGAGTTGTCGAGCTGGATTCCGTGCCAGCCACCACTCTCGTGGGTCGTCACGCCGTTGAAAGTGTTGTCGGAGGATCCGTCGAGCTGAATTCCCGTGTCCTCGTTGTCCGTAACGGTGAGGTCCACGAGGGCAGAGTTGCTCGTACTTTCGAGGTGGACACCGTGGCCAGGATTGTCGACGGTAGTCACATCGGCAATCGTGACGTCGGTAGCGTGCTGGGCCTTGATTCCGGCGTCCTCCCAGCCACTCACAACCAGGTTTTCGACGGTCACTCCGGAAACACCGTTGATCAAAATACCGTACGTTCCAGCCCCCGCTTCCGCGGATATCTCGTATCCCTGGCCATCCAGGGTGACGTCGTCTGCCGTGATTTCGATGCAGGTGCCCGTTGCGTTCGTGATGTCGCCCGTGAGGACGTAGCTCCCGGCCTCGTCGATGACCGTGCACTCACCGACCTCGATGGGTCCTGGGCCGTCCGAATCGCCGGTCGTCCAGGGATCGAACAGGACGTTCGAGTCGACGGTGTCCCCGTCGCCATCTGCGATCGTTCCGGTTTCAGGATCCTCGACACCACCGCTTGGTCCGTTCGAGGCTCCCCACCAGTTGTGAGTCGCATCTACGGGATCGTAACCTGACCAGCCATCGTACTGGATACCGACGTCGTTGTTTTCCAGAATATTGTCGTGGATCTGGATCCCAACTGTATCCGAATCGACGAGGATCGCGGGCCCGTCGGTCCCCTCGATTCGGTTGTCGCTCACGGTCGTGCTCGTGCTGTCGACGAGCTCGATCCCGCTGGCGTGATTGTCGACGAGGACGTTGTCGTAGACCGACGAATGGTGCGATTCCCAGAGAGTGATGGTTCCTCGATCGACGAACCCACCAGCACTTTCACTGAGCGTGTTCTCGCTCACGACGGTTCCGTTGCTGAATGCGACCTGCACTCCGGCGACTCTGCCACTGATTTCGAGCCCGGACACGGTGACGTCCGTCGAATTGGCGACGATTACCTGGCCCGCGTCCTCCGGGACGGATAGGTCGCTCGCCTCATTCACGTAGACCAGCGGATCGCCCCCGACAGTGTTGTTCACGAACGAGTGCGTGGCCAGCTCGTCGTAGTCGACAGCCCAGCTCCGCAAGAGCACGCCCGTCTCGAAGGTGTTGTCACGGACTGTAACGTGCTCGGTCTCGTAGATCAAGAGGTCGGTCACGTGCCCACTGACGGTGTTGTTCTCTACGAGCTGGCCATCGAAGCGTCGGAAGAATATACCGGTATCTCCGTTGTCGGTGATAGTGTTGTCCCGAACGATCGAGTCAGCGTTGGCCTCGACGCCGTTCCCATTATTGTCGATAACTTCGTTGTTCGCGACAGTCGAATCGTGTGAGACATCGATTCCCGCCCAGTTGTTCTGAACGATATTTCCAGTAACCGTTGCACGCATCGGCCCTCTGATCCCATCCCCTCCGTTGTTTGCGACAGTGTTGTTCCTGATCGTCGCGTCGTGACTTCCCCGCCAGTATATCCCGTGGTTCCCGTTGTTCTCGATGACGTTATCCTCGATTGTGACATACTGCGAGTTCGATCCTCGATTGTCGTGAATGCCGTTTCCGGCGTTGTCGACGATGGTGTTCGATCGTATCTCGACGTGTTCGCTCCCGATCACCATGATGGCTGTGACGAACGACGAGACATGCCCACCACCGTGATGCGTTCCAGTGATGGTGTTGTCCTCGAGGACCGTGCGATCGGAGCCAGTGACGTGAATGCCATTGTGGTTGTCGAGGAAGGTGTTGTTCTCGACGGTCGAATCCGGCGAGTTCCCGACGTGGAGGGCCCTGTCCTCGGCGTCTTCGAACGTGTTTTCGGACACCTGCGCTCCGCTCGAGGCGTGTATACCGATCCCCGAAACGAGAGAGGTCTCGCCGTTGCGTAGCAGCTCGTTGCGGGTGACGACCACGTCGTCCGAAGACCATACCCGAACCCCGTGTCCACCGGTGTTCTCGACCACATTGTCCGTGATCACGGCGCCGGTCGAAAACGCGATCACGATGCCCGAGGCACCACCGTCCAGGTGGAAGCCGGAGACGTTGACGTTCGTCGAATCCACGACGATGATCTGGCCCGCATCTTCGGATATTTCGGGATCGTTCTCACCCGTAATGAAGACGAGTTCGCCCTTAGCCAGGGTGTTGCCCTCCATCTCGTGATCGAAGTGAGCGAACGTCCCTTCCGAGCCATCGAGTGCGATCCCGGAATCCAGCTCGTTATCGATCACGGTCGCCGTCGCCACACCATCGAGATCGAGGCCGATCTGCGAACCGCTGATCGTGTTATATCGGATCTCGGGAGCGTCTGTCGTGACTCTGATCGCGGTTGGCGTATCTACAATCGTGTTGTTCTCGATGAGACCGAAGTCACCGTCGTGTGAGAAACTAATCCCAACGTTTCCGCCATTGGTGATGACGTTGTCCCGAACGACTGTGTCCTCGTCCCAGACGCTTATCCCTCCGTCCGAAATTGTAATGTCGGCCACCAGTCCCGACGGGGCAAATCGCAAATTAACCGCGGCCCCACCATTTGCAGAGATCTCGTTTCCACGCATGATCGCGCTCTCGTT
>PWJC01000098.1 GCA_003560165.1 Bacteroidales bacterium | reverse complement strand
TGCCGCGGGCAATAGAGAGTTCAACGGCTTTTTTCTTAAACTCCCGATCGTACTTTTGTCTGTGTTTTATCATCATGGCAATTTACTACTTTTTTGTAGCTTTACTTGCCGTCCGGTTTATCGGGGGAGATCCAGGTAGTTTAAACTCTTTTCTTGGTCGCTCTATGTCTATAATCCGGATTCGCTTATTGAGGACAACCTGAAAAAATAGCTTTAACCCGCTTGCTACCTGGTTCTGATAGGATGCAGAATATTTTTTGAGGTATAATTTGTGGTTATATTCAATGATGTCTTGATTAGTCACTAAATGTGGAGATAATTTTGTGCGAAACAAAAACTGTTTGACCACATCACAATATGTTCTGATGGTATTCTCACTGTAGCGTTTATGCATTAAGTATCTTTTAAATTTTTCGATATCCTTGATGGTTTGAACATAAGTATCTTCGTCCATATTATTACAGATTTAGGATTTGCTGTATTAAAGAAATGCTATTCCGCGAATAAATGGGCGATAGGGTTGATTGATTTCTGTGGACGTAAAAATTGATGATTTGAACGGCAGCTTGATGGAGGTGAGAAGATTGCCGAAAAGCTTCGCTTTTCAGCGGACTTCATTGGGGGGGTGACCACAAAAAAGAAGCCCGATTCGCTGCGCTCATTATCGGGTGAGAAGATTGCCGAAAAGCTTCGCTTTTCAGCGGACTTCATTGGGGGGGTGACCACAAAAAAGAAGCCCGATTCGCTGCGCTCATTCACGGGTGAGAAGATTGCCGAAAAGCTTCGCTTTTCAGCGGACTTCATTGGGGGGTGACAAAGCAAAAGCCTGGGTTCGCTTCGCTCATCTCGGTCTTTTTTATTGAGAAAATTGGAAGTAAACTTCCATTTTTCTCAATAAAAAAAGCCCGGTATTTAAATACCAGGCTTTTGCTTTGTCGGGGTGAGAAGACTCGAACTTCCGACCCCTTGCACCCCATGCAAGTGCGCTAGCCAACTGCGCCACACCCCGATTTTGCTTTGCAAAAGTAACATCTTTCGCCCAATAGGGCAAACTAATTCTAAAAAAAATCCTTTTGCACGGTAAAGGCTACTTCCGTGCCTGCCAGGGGTTGTCGGGAATGCCCAGGTCAAGGGCCAGCTTACGCGCCAGAACGAAGAAATAATCAGAAAGCCGGTTAAAATACCGGATAACCAATTCGTCGACCGCGTCTTCGCCGGATAGCTGGGTGATGATGCGTTCGGCCCTGCGGCATACGCAACGGCACACATGGGCATACGACACGGCCGGATGCCCGCCGGGCAAGATGAATTTGTCGAGGGGCGGTAAAGCCTCGTTCATGAGGTCGATCTGTTTCTCCAAAAACTCAATGTCGGAATCCACGAGCAGGGGAAGGTCTTCCGGACGGCAGCCCTGATCGCAGGCCAGCAAAGATTCGGCCGTAAACACCCTGTCCTGGATCTCGAGCAAAACAGCCTTGTAGCCATCGCCAATGGCCTGATCGCGCAGCAACCCGATAAAGGAATTCAGCTCGTCGGCCGTGCCATAGGCCTCGATCTTCAGATGGTGTTTGGGGACCCTTCGTCCTCCCAGCAGCGAGGTCTCCCCCTTATCGCCGGTTTTGGTATAAATTTTCCAGTCTTTCATAATGCAGAGAAAATTAGTCCAATAAACCAACCCGGAAACCGGCAAATGGTTCAGGACAACAGAAGGAAAAGGATAAACCGGCAATCAGCCCGGTATACGGTTTTGTTCCAGGGTAACGACCTCGGGATTGGATTCGTCCGACTCGACCTGACCGTCCCTCAGCCTGATGATGCGGTGGGCATGCTTGGCAATGTCCTCTTCGTGGGTAACCAGGATGATGGTGTTGCCCGCCTGGTGAATGTCTTGCAACAGCCCCATGATCTCGATCGAGGTTTTTGTGTCCAGGTTTCCCGTGGGCTCGTCGGCCAGGATAATAGAAGGATGGTTCACCAGGGCCCTGGCCATGGCAACCCGCTGCCTCTGTCCGCCCGAAAGTTCGTTGGGCCTGTGGTGGGTGCGGTCGGAAAGGCCTACCTGATCGAGCACCTTCAGGGCGCGTTCGCGCCTGGCAGCCTTGGTCTGCCCTCCATATATCAGCGGAAGGGCTACATTATCCAGGGCGGTACTGCGGGGCAAGAGGTTGAAGGTCTGAAATACAAACCCGATCTCCTTGTTGCGTATCTCGGCCAGTTCATTGTCGCGAAGCTTGCTGACATCCTTATTGTTCAGGTAATAACTACCTCCGGTGGGGGTGTCGAGGCAGCCCAATATGTTCATCAAAGTGGATTTGCCCGAACCCGAAGGTCCCATCAGGGCTACGTACTCGTTGCGCATGATGGTGAGTGACACGCCCCTGAGGGCACGCACTATTTCCAGGCCCACTTTGTAGTTCTTGACCAGGTTTTCGATGCGGATAATTTCTTCAGCCATGAATTCAGGATATGATCGGTATACAAAAGCCCAAAGGTAAATAAATTCAGAATCCCATCTGAATATTTTGCTTGCTCAGATTTTTGTTGTAGAACAAAATGCCTGCCCTGCCCAGATCGAGCGACAGGGTAACGCCGGGATCTGCGGCCAGGCGTTTCCACCCCCTCCACATCCCCTTCGACCAGCGGATATCGTCGACAATAACCACAGAGCCTTCGTGCAATCGCGGGGAGATCATTGAATAATAATGCCCCAGGGCTTCCTGGCTGTGGTTGCCATCGAAATAGACCATATCGGGTACTGTCCCTTCTTCGAGAATGCGTTGCAGCACTGCAAAAAATTCGCCGGTATGCATGATCACGTTGCCGGCATCGAGCATGTGAAACCCCTCATTAGCTATTCCGGAAATAGCAGGACATCCCTCAATGGTATGGATAACAGCTTCGGGAACGGCCCTGGCAAAATAAGCGGAGGTAATGCCCAGGGAGGTGCCGGTTTCAATTACGGCAGAGGGTTTAAAGAACCTGGCCATGCGATAAAAAAGCCGGCAATACTTCGGGCTTTGCAATGATCGCCTGGCAATCTGACTCACTTTTCTGACCCTGACAACAGAATCACGTCCCTGTTTGCCATTCCCGAAACGGGATCCCTGCCCGTAATCCTGAAATCGGATTTGCACCGTGCTTTTGCTGAGTGCCTGCCGTCTTTGCTCGATCGGGGCAAAACCGGCCTCTTCCCGGAGGTCGTTGTACACACATTGGCTGGCAAAATGATAGAGGAAGGGGGAATGGACGCCATAGGGTTTCCTGGACAGGTACTGAATGGCGGCATGAACACGCAAAACACTCATCAAGAAGGGAGCAAGAGATGATTGAAACAACAAGCGATCAGGCTGCCACGGTTTTGGCGGCAACCTGATCGGTCGTTTAGTTCAAAAGAACCCGGATAAAACTAATTCCTCACCTTGATGGTGCATCCGATGGCACGGGTAAATTCAGGGTCGGGTCTTTCACCGGCCAGCAGAGCATCGATGGCATTGGCCAGATACCTTTCCTCTACCTGGGCTGCGTCGCGATAGTTGTCATCGATGGCCCCGATATAGGCCACCACGAATTCATCATCGACCCTTTCCAGGAGAAATACATGGGGGGTACGGGTAGCCCCGTACTGGGGGTAGATCTCCTGATCGGCATCAATAACGTAATCGAAAGGGAAATTCTTTTCCCTCGCCCGCTCGATCATTTTGGTGTAGGAGTCGCGGGGTTCGGCTATGGTGTCGTTCGGGTTGATTGCGATCACCGGAAAGCCCTTTGGCGCATATTCGTTGTGCAGTTCGATCATCCTGTCCTCGTAAGCCACCACATAGGGGCAGTGATTGCAGGAAAAAATAAGCACAATGCCCCTGGCGTCTTCATAATCGGCCATGGAAACATAGCTGCCGTCTACATTCAGCAGGCGAAAATCGGTGGCCACATCGCCAACGCTATATCCCTGGGCAGATACAGTCAGGGCCAGGAATAAAAGGCTTAACACAGAGAACAATTTTTTCATCGTTTTTTGTTTTTGTGAATAATGGGGTTTTATTAACTGGACAATTAAAGATCACGGATCAATGGTTTTACGATTGCCTCAAGCTCTTCAAACTTAAATTCCCTTTCGTAAAAACCCCTGAAATCGCGCGAATAGATCACTGTAGCCGGAATGGCCCCCGACCACTCCTCACTGACCAGTGGAATCCACCGGTTGGAGATGGGGTCGTCCAGCAGCAGAACCTGACTTTGGATATCCATCCTTTCGATAAAGGGAATGACCCGGTTTTCGACCTGGGCAGGGGTATCCAGGCTGACCAGCAAAACTTTCACCCCACTGTCGGCATAGGTGGCATGCAATTGCTCAAAAGCGGGGATCTCCCGCACACAGGGGGCACACCAGGTTGCCCAGAAATTGATCACATACACCGAATCGGTCTCTCTGCTCAACCAGGGAGAGAATTCGTCAAAATCCATCATCTCAATGGCCCTTTGATCAGCTGCACTGGAAAAGCCTGGCTGCAAACCTGTCATACCAGTAACCAGGATTAGCAAGATAAGTAGTTTGCGCAAGCTTTTGGTTGGTTCCATGCCTGTAAATTTAATAAATAGAAGAACGTGAGCATCTAAAAAATACGATTGGATAAGGAAATAATACACCAGACTGTAACAACAAACAATTTTGCCGGACAAATGTTCAGAACGGCATGAAAGCCAGGATGAAATGTTTAACTACAAAAACACATCGCTTGTTGTATTTTTTTATATATTTGACCATTGCAGCAAACACATGAAGGTATTCCGCAGCTCAGGGCGAATGGTCATTTTTCTTCTCATGGCGTGTACAACGCCGGGAGCTACCCTCATTGCAGCTTTCAACAAAGATACCCTGCAGCAGGTCATCCTTTACGAAACCGACCACAGGGAATCAGTAAATCAAAAACTCCAGGAATCGAATGCGCTGAACGAACAGATCATTGCCAACCAACGAAGGTTTGTCTTCCTGAGCGGGACAGCCACCTTTGCCGTTGTGTTCCTGCTGGTCATTCTTTGGATATCGCGGAAAAAACTTCTGAAGCAAAACCGCGACCTGGAAGCCATGCACAGGCAGATCATCCACAAGCAGTTTGAGATCAGTAAAAAGAATGCAAAACTTGATGAACAAAAAAGGGAACTGGAGCAACTCAACCATACCAAAGACAAACTGTTTTCCATCATAGCCCACGATCTGAGGGCGCCCTTCCATTCGCTGCTGGGTTACCTCGGAATCCTTTCGGACGATTTCGACCAACTCGACAAAGAAGAAAAACAAAACATGGTGAAGGAACTTCACAGGCTCAGCCATGCCACCTATGGTATGATCACCAACCTGCTCGAATGGGCGGCTGTTCAACGGGGGGTTCTCAGGACAAATCCGGGAAATACCCCCATCGGGCAGGTAGTTGACGAGAGCATCATGCTCCTGAAACAAAACTTCGACGGCAAGGATCAGCAAATTATCAACCAGGTGCCTGCCGGCTTAACATCTTATGCCGACCCTAAATTGCTCAGATCGGTGTTGGTCAACCTGATCAACAATGCAGTTAAGTTTTCGCCAAGGGGCGGTAAGATCCGTGTGGAAGCCATCATGAACGGCTCCATAGTCAAAATTTGCATACGAGATTATGGGGTGGGGATTCCGGCCGACAAAATCGGATCGCTGTTCGAGTTGTCGTCCGATTACCGCCGGCATGGCACGGAGAATGAGCAGGGCACCGGGCTGGGGCTGATCACCGTCAAAGAGATTGTGACCCTGATGGGGGGAAAGGTCCAGGTAGAAAGCCAGGAGGGAAACGGCAGCCGCTTCTGTGTCTTTCTACCTGCAGAAAAGCAATAAGCCGGGGGCCGGCCACATCAAGCTGCCTCAGAGGCATTCCAGCAGGCCGGCACGGATCCTTACTTGGCATAAGCCACCGCCCGGGTTTCACGAATCACGGTAATCTTGATCTGGCCGGGATAGGTCATCTCTGTCTGTATCTTCTTGCTCAAATCGTGGGATATCTGCTCAGCCTCGGCATCGGTGATCTTTTCGCTGCCCACAATGACCCGCAGTTCTCGTCCGGCCTGAATGGCATAGGTTTTTACCACCCCTGGGTACGACAGAGCCAGTTCTTCCAGGTCATTCAGCCGTTTGATATAGGACTCGACCACTTCACGGCGGGCGCCCGGCCTGGCTCCCGAAATGGCATCACACACCTGAATAATGGGCGAAATCAAGCTTTCCATTTCCACTTCATCGTGGTGTGAGCCGATGGCGTTGCAAACCTCTGGCTTTTCCTTGTATTTCTCGGCCAGTTTCATCCCCAGCACGGCATGTGGCAATTCGGGCTCGTTGTCGGGCACCTTTCCGATATCGTGCAATAGAGCCGCCCGTTTGGCGATCTTTGGGTTTAACCCGAGTTCGGCGGCCATGGTGGCGGCCAGGTTGGCCACTTCCTTCGAATGCTGGAGCAGGTTCTGCCCGTATGAAGAACGGTATTTCATCCGCCCTACCAGACGTATCAGCTCGTGATGCATCCCGTGGATACCCAGGTCGATGGTGGTCCGCTTGCCGATTTCAATGATCTCCTGCTCGATCTGTTTCTGGGTTTTGGCCACCACTTCCTCGATGCGGGCAGGGTGTATGCGGCCGTCGGTCACCAGCTTATGCAGCGAAAGCCTGGCGATCTCACGCCTTACCGGGTCAAAACCGCTCAGGATGATGGCTTCGGGAGTGTCATCGACAATGATCTCGATTCCTGTAGCCGCTTCCAGGGCGCGAATATTCCTTCCTTCCCGTCCAATGATGCGCCCCTTGATCTCATCACTCTCAATGGGAAAGACGGACACAGCGTTCTCAATGGCCACTTCGGTGGCAGTGCGTTGAATGGACTGGACCACCACTTTTTTGGCCTCCCGGCCTGCGGTTAGTTTGGCCTCTTCCATGACCTCCTTTACATAGGCCTGGGCATCGGCCTGGGCTTCCGTCTTGAGGGTTTCCACCAGCTGAACCTTGGCCTCATGGGCCGACATCCCGCTGATGGTTTCCAGCTGTTGCAGTTGTTGCTTGTAGCTTTTGTCGAGTTCTGCCTGTTTCTTGGTGAGGATCTCCAACTGGCTGCTTAAGTTGTCCCTGATGGCATTCACCTCATTTTGTTTCCTTTGCAGCTCCTCGGCCTTTTGGGAGAAGGCCGATTCTCTTTGTTTCAGTTTGTTTTCGGCAATGGAGAGTTTGCTGTTTTTTTCGGAAACATAGTTTTCATGTTCCGCTTTGAGTTGAAGGAATTTTTCCCTGGCCTGCAGTATTTTTTCCTTTTTAAGGACTTCGGCCTCCGAGATCGTTTCCTTGAGGATGTGCTGGCTCTTGCGCACAATGGACCTTCGCATGATGGTCCCGGCAATCAGTATGCCCAAACCCAGTGCTATCACAGAAACGACGATCAGGGCAAGGATGCTTACGGTGGTTAATATGGTCATAATACGATCAGATTTGTTAAATAAAAAAACCCGCATTGAATTCAACGAGGTTTATTGAAACCCCAGCTATACATGGCTAGGGGGTCAGGGTTTTTCGAACGTCCACTGCCATGGATGGCTACCGGCGGCAAGCCGCCGGTAGTGAGGCCTGTTCTAGAAACCCCAAAACTTACCCTAAGGTTCAGTAGTGTTGAGTTTCAAAAACGTGCATTTGAATTCATGCGGGTTATATCGTAAATGCTTTCAAAGAACGGTCAGCTTTTCTCAAGCAGGCACTCATCAAGTAAGTTGTCAACCACCTTCAGTTTCTCCCGGATCACCTCTTCTTCCCTGGCTGTATATTGTAAACGCAAATATTCTACAGCAAATTGCAGGTTGACCATGGCAAGCAGGTCTTGTTTGTCCCGAAATGCGTAATTCCTGGCATATTCCCCCATTTTTTCTTCCACCATGCCGGCGGCTTTTCTAAACACTTCTTCCTCTTTTTCACTGCCGACGGTAAGCCTGTAGGGACGGTCGGCAATGGTAACCGATATCAGTTGATCTCTCATTGATCATTAATTGTGCCTATCTGTTCAAAAGCGCATAACATTTTTCAATTTCCCGCAAAAGTTCATTCACTTTTTGCTTTGCCTGTGATGAATCCCCTGTTCCCATTGCCCTGGCAGTTAAAACGAGCGAAAACTCTTCTTCCAGCTGCCTGATCCTTGTCTGTTGAATTTCAAGGTTTTTTTGCAAGCCCTGGTTCTCCTGCTCGAGTTTCAGCAACCGATCTTTCAGTTGATTGTTTCGGACAGCCAGCTTTTGCACCTTGTTCTGGATCCCTTCTACAATGAGCGTTAATTCATCCATAAAAACATGGCATCTTTCTAATCCACAAATTTATAATTTTTAATCAAGATACGCAATCTTTTTCATACCCCAAAACCAATGTTTACGGTATGCTTTTCGCCAGGCTCCAAACGCAGCTCCCCACCAAGTTGTTCACTGACGAGCATTTCGGCCAGGGGAAAACAGGGAAGAAAGGGCCTGCCGGAGCGGCACGTCCGGTCAGGCAGGGGTGCATTGTCGCTGATGCTGAGATGGTATTGGCTGCCGGCAGAAACGGCATACACAATCCGGATACAGGGGGTGGGGAAGTGACCACCGGAGGCTTGCCGGCAGACCCTCGAAAAGGCATCCGAGAGAACCTCGTTAACCGCCAGACTAAGGGGAATTGCCTGTTCCACACCCAGGGGAACGTCATCGAGCGAAAAATCAAGCTGAACAGGAAGCTGGCTGTTGCAATACACATCCTGCAGGGTATCCGCGAGTTTTCGCAAAAAACCACCGAAATCAACCAGGGCATACCCCCCGGCCGCATCGGTAAAGTCGTGGATAATCAGGATGCTGCGCAACCTTTGTTGGAGGAAAACGATTTCCTGAACCAGCCCGGAAGAATGCGCCGAAAGTTTGCTGGCCTCCATGATGGAGAGGACAATGTGCAGGTTTTTCCTTACCCGGTGATGGACTTCCTCCAGCATCACTTCCATCTCGGAAATTTCCATCCTGAGTTCTTCTTCTGCCTTTACCCTCTGGTCAATCCCGGTTCTGGTCCTGCCCACCAGTTCAAGGAGTTCAGCTGTCCTGGCATTCACCTCAAACTCCAGGTCGTGGCTCAGGTGGAGTAACTCCTGTTCTGCCGAAAGCCGCCGGTTGATCTCTTTCTCCAGCTTTTTTGTTTCCCTGTCGTCTTCCCCATGAATGGCCACCCCATACACGTCACCGAAAACGTCCTTCAATTGGGTGCAGGCAGCCGAAACCGGGATCTGTTCCCCATGAAGGGTCAGCAGGTGCAATTTAGCCGGTTCTGAATGTCCTTGCTCATGGGCCCGGCCAATCAGTTCGGTCAGTTTTTGGTTTTCCACAAACAGTTTGGCTGCTTTTAGCCCATGCAGGGCCTCGCAGGAACTTGCCCCTGTCAGTGATGAACTGTAGGGATTGGTCAGAATAACCCTGGCATTGCGGTCACAGAAAAACAATAGTTGCCTGAGTTCGTGCATGACCTTGCGGGATGCTTCGGAGGGAACAGCCGAAAAAAAACGGTAACGAACAAATCCATAGGCAATGGCCACAAACCAGGGGATAAAAAACACATGTGGCAGCTTGGCATGCAACAATACATCAGCGGCAGGAAATACGAAGTCAAATGCCACGATAAGGCCCGCTACCGAAAGAAGGGAATAGAACACTAGTGCAAATTTCACTTTCTCCCTTTTCCACCTCATCTGCCGTCGCCATCTGGCATTATAGCCAAGAACGGCAATACCCCCTGTCAGCAGCAGTGCATAAAGGGCCCAATCCATATAGGGTTGCAGATCTTGCCAGCGTCCGCCCGGGGCTGTGCCGGCAATCTGCCGTAAGAACAGCTTCCACGAAAAGGCCAGCAGGAGAGCTGTGCCGGCAACCAGCAATCCGGCATACCAGGCATTGCGGGTCTGCTTTTTACGCGGCATCCCGGTAAGCAGCGAATTAAAACGGAATAGAAAGGCCGGCAGCAGACACCAGCCCACCCGCACAACCTTATCCCAGAGCATCGGCTGGTATAGCGGGTCTGTGGTGTGCGTAAGGGCAAGAATGAGGGTCCAGGCGGCAAAATACAGGGAGAGATAAAAAAACCAGCGATTGAGTGCGGCACCCGGATTTTTATACAGCACATACATACCGGTCTGCAGGTAAAACAAAAAAATAACAGATGCCAGTGCCAGCGACCAAATCATCTTATTGTTCTTTATTTCCGGGTTCCTTATTCCCAAATTCCACAATGGCGAGGGTGCCCTCCTTTACCCGATACGATACACGCCCCCCCAGGTCGTCATTGACCAGTTTCTCAACCAGCCTAAGGCCCACCCCTTTCTTTTCGGGCATCCCGTTAATCATTGTCAGGCCTGCTCCATTGTCCTGAACTTCCAGGAAGAAAAGCCCGTTTTTACGGTAAAAAGCGACCCTGATCTCGCGTCGGCCATTTGCGGGCCGGAAGTTATTTTTCCCATCGGGAAAAGCAAATTTCAGGGAGTTGGCCAATAGCTCATAAAAAATAATCCCACAGGGAATGGCCTGATTAATGGAAAGTTCTTCCTCTTCGAGTTGCACCCTGAAAAAAACATCTCTGGCCGACAACTGAAGTCCGCGGAGTTCATTGGTCGCCTTGACAATAAAATGGCTGAATTTGATCTTCCCAATATAGGGAGAGTCGTACAGGTATTCGTGAATAAAGGATATATCCCTCAACCTTTGGCCGAACAGGGAGTGTAGGACTGCATCGGGTTGTGTGCCCGAAAGTTCGCAAAAAGACATATTGATCAGGGATACAGTGATCTGTATGCTGTTCTTTACCCTGTGATGTATTTCGCGAAGCAGTCCCTCCTTTTTTTGCATGTCCGCCAGGAGCTGTTCTTCCGCCTTTTCGCGCCGCCACATTTCATTTTTGAGTAAATCATTGGTTTCAAGCAGTTCGCGACGCCTTGTCTCCACCCTTTTTTCAAGATTTTTTTGCAATGTTCTCAATTCCCTTTCCATCCGAATGCGTTCGGCTACCTGAACACAAAGGGCTTCTTTCTTGCTACGGTCGGTAGCCACAATAACAAACCCGACAATATTCCGGAAAGAATCATTCACCTTGACCACTGACAATGAAACCGGTATGGCGGGGGCGTTCAGGGGGAGGAGATCACAGTCGAGGGGTTTGGTGGGCATGTTTGTGGCTGCCCTTGAGAGTTGAGACCGCAAAGTTTCCCCGTCGGAGAAATACAGTGCCGGATCACTATCGACCATTTGTGAATGGGTCCGGCCAAGCAACTTCAGTCCATGGCGGTTTACTGAGTCAACCGTGGTATTGTGATCGAGGAACATAACCAGTTGGTGGATCCGTCTGATAAACAAGCTGGAGATACTTTTCCACAAATAGGTTTCCGGATTCAGTAACACCAGGGGGAAAAACAATCCGGCAATCAGGGGAATGGCTGCCAGGTGAACCAGGGGAGGCATGCTCGAACTGCCAAGCAATGGAATAATAAGATTTGACAACAAAGCCAAGGTGGTGAATAGCAGGAGAGTGATCAGAACGATCAGCGACTGCAGCTTTTTTTTGTTGTTGGTGCCCAGCCAGGTGGTGTTGGTCCATTTCCATGACATGTGGATGCTTAGCAGGGCGCAAATCAGGTTGTAAAGGGAGGCGACAATTACCCAGACCGACTGATTGTAGGCGCTAAAATACCAGATGCCTGATGCATGACGGTAAAAGAACTTCAATGATTCGGGATGGTATTGATAGCGGATGATCATTGCCATGACCATAAGGGGAAGAAAGAAATGCAGTGTCCGACCGATCCATTTCTGTTGGTTCTGGCTTAGATAAAAAACCAGCAGACTGGCAAGCCAGGGAAACAAAGCCCAGCCGAAAACAGCCATCCGGTCGTATAAATAAACCAGCCGGGGCTGATCGGTCAGGTGAAAAAGAAAAAGAAACAAGGACATCCATGCCAGGGCCAGGGAGGTGGCCACAAAGCTACGATTCACCCTTGTGGAGGGCAAAACAAGCAAAAAATACAAAGCTGCCTGGAAATAAAGCAAGAAAGCGGAAAAGGTGAAAAAGACGTAAGTAGACATTGCCTGGCGCTTATGATAAACAAAAGGCGGGCGAAGCCCCACACCTAATCCAGGTCGGCAAGGAAGCGCTCTGCCTCGATGGCCGCCATGCAACCGCTTCCGGCAGCAGTGACAGCCTGACGGAACACATGGTCCTGAACATCACCTGCAGCAAAAACCCCCGGAACATTGGTTTGTGTCGAATCGGATCTGGTGATCAGATAACCGTTCCCATCCATGTCAAGCTGACCTTTGAATATGCCGCTATTGGGCGTATGCCCGATGGCCACAAAAAAACCGTCCACATCCAGCCGTTCCACCCGGCCGGTTTTCACATCCTCGATAAGAACTCCGTTTACGGTTTTGTCTCCCACGATTTCTTTTGGAATGTGGTTCCAGACCATTTCGATATTATCGGTCTTCATGACCCTGTGCTGCATGACCTTGGAAGCCCTGAGTTCATCGCGACGATGGATCAGGTACACCTTTTTGCACAGCTTTGACAGATAGGCCGCTTCTTCGCATGCGGTATCCCCGCCTCCCACCACGGCAACGGTCAATCCGCGGTAAAAAAAGCCGTCGCAGGTGGCACAGGCCGATACGCCAAAGCCGTTGAACCTTTGCTCAGATTCCAATCCGAGCCATCTGGCAGAAGCACCTGTGGAAATGATGAGGGTATTGGCCAGGATCTGGGTTTTTTCATCGATGTCCACCCTAAAAGGGCGAACCGACAGATCTGCCGAGGTGGCAAGCCCGAAACGTATGTCGGTACCAAAACGCGCTGCCTGTTTTTGAAAATCCATCATCATATCAGGCCCTTTGACCCCATCGGGATAGCCCGGATAATTCTCTACATCGGTGGTAATGGTCAGCTGACCTCCGGGCTGCAGTCCCTGGTAGAGAACAGGCTTCAGATCAGCCCTCGCAGCATAAATAGCAGCAGTGTAGCCCGCGGGGCCACTGCCCAGGATAAGGCAATTTGCCCTTTCTTGTTGCTCGCTCATGTCTTTTTTTGTTGTCATTGGGGTGAAAAACATTTCATTTGGCCTGGCCAGTCGGGCTGGAAGCGAACCACAAAATTAGCAAAATGATCCGGAGAAAGCCCGGAGCACCCGATAATTTTTTTGGCCGGATAATTGCACCGTAAGTCCAAAGGAGAATGACAGAATTTTCGTGTATTTTTGTTATAGAGGTGGAAGGTGGAAGGTGGAAGGTGGAAGGTAGAAGGTGGAAGGTAGAAGGTGGAAGGTAGAAGGTGGAAGGTGGAAGGTAGAAGGTAGAAGGTAGAAGGTAGAAGGTAGAAGGTGGAAGGTGGAAGGTGGAAGGTAGAAGATTGAGGACGGAGGGACGATGGAACGACAGAACGATGGAACGACAGAACGATGGAACGAATGAACGAAAAAGTTGAAGAGTTTAAGAGTTGAAGAGTTGAATATCAAATATTTAAACTTTTAAACTTTTAAACTTT
>PWJC01000096.1 GCA_003560165.1 Bacteroidales bacterium | reverse complement strand
GAACGCCCCCACCTGTATATGTTCTATGGACAATCAGGAGTTGGTAAAACGACCATCGCCAGAATCCTCGCTAATTCCCTGAACGTGGGAACGGTTGACGAAAGGAATCTGTCAAAGGATAACGGTGTAGGTTTTGCACGGGATTTCCAGCAAGAGGTTATGTATAAAGGTTTCGGTGGAACTAAGTTTATTATACTGGATGAGTGCCACAGACTTACTAATGACGCACAAGACATCCTACTGAAGATCTTTGAGGAACCGCCAGAACATTTATACCTCGCTTTATGTACCACAGAACCAGAGAAGCTTAAAGATACGATCTATAAAAGGGCTGCCAGATATGAACTAAAGAATCCTAAAAGAGACGAGATGTTCACCCATCTAAAGTTCATTTCAGAAACTGAAGGTATCGTTACTACAGATCAAATGCTGAATCAAATTCTAAATCAAACAGAGAACAATCCTAGGGAAAGCATCAAGATGCTTGAAACCCTTACAGGAGTATCGGTAGATAACCAGCCGGATCTGATTAGAGGTTTTGGTACTGAGCGCAGAGAAGCTATAGAACTTTGCAGAGCGTTACTGAACGGCTCTGACTGGATCTCTATAGCTAACATTATTGGAAGGATGGACGCAGAGCCAGAAAGCGTCCGGAGGATGGTCGTCAATTACATGACTAAGGTATTGTTGTCAAGTAACAATATGACAGCGTATGCTGCTCTGACTATATTTGACAATCTCCCTATAGGATGTGGACGGCCAGGAATAGTACGGGGAAGTTATCAAGTTTTACTTGAAATGAATAACAGGAGGTAGTATGAGCAAGACTCAAGAATTGAAGGACGAGGTAGTCCTCAAGGAATTTAAGGACTACGTAGAATGGACTTCTACGGTATCGATTCACAAAACGTATGAGCAAGGCGTTATCTGTAGTCTGTTAGGTATGCTTGGAGAATATTCCGAGTACATGCAGAAATGGGATCAGGCCGCTGACTTCACTGAAGAGGATACAGTAGAGCTGCGTAAAGAGCTTGGAGATATTACATGGTATGTGGCTCACTTCATTTACCGGACAGGTATCGTAGACGAGCTTAAATTCGTACCGATTTACTTGGATCTACAGGTTAGTGGTTTGCAGGTAATTGGAGATATCCAAGAAGGGTTTAAGAAAGTGGTACGGGATAGTAATTTTAACATTGACGAATCACCGAAAAAGTCCACTATCATTGAATCAGTGAACCGTTTGGTGACATTGCTTTGTTATGAGGCAGAAGACAATGGATGGGATTTCCTTGAAATTCTTGCTGATAATATGGAGAAGCTTGGATCCCGTAAAGAACGTGGTGTGCTTTCAGGCAGTGGAGATAATCGATAGGAGGTTTTATGGATAAGTGTGATTCTACAGACGATACATGGGAGGAAGTATGAACATTAAAGAGGATTTAGCTATTGACGACTTGGAACTGGATAAAGAGTTCCGGGAACATCCGTCATTGCTTTTCTACTATTCAGACATGCTGAATGATGAGAAAGCAAAACTGAATGACATGGATCTCCAGTTGAGTGTGTTAACAGCACAAACAGCTACGAGTATACGAAAAGGACAGTACGAACCCGCAGGTGATGTAAAGATCACAGAGAATTACGTTAAAGAGTTACTTGAATCTGATAAAGATCTGGTGGATCTCAAACGTAAGATTCTGAACCAGAAAGATTACGTCGGTAAACTTACTGCTACAGTTGAGGCGTTTCAGCATAGAAAGTATAGTCTTATCAAGCTGGCTGATCTATGGATCAGTAATTATCACAGTGAAGTACGTCCGACAGAACGAAAGTCTACACGAGATGTAAAAGAAACACAATTAAGGGGGATGCTCTAATATGAATTTATACGAACTAATGGTAGCAAAGCAGGGACTTGAGAGAATCAAGTCGGAGAAAATGACTTCATCGATTGCGTTTAAGATCGCAAAGATCGGTAAACAGATTGAGGAGGAAACGGCAACATTCAGGGAGGTGATGCAGGAGCAAGCAAAAGAAAAGTATGGTGTCAGTCCACAGGAAGCGGACAAGGGCACCCAACGTAAGATGGAGGACGATTTCCTTTTAGAAGCATCTAAGACGGAAGTCTCGCTGACAACCAAACTGACTACAAGTGATGTAGAAAATATTATGCTTACAGTAGAAGAAGCAACAGCAATATTACCAATTATCGAGGAGCAATAAAATATGACGAATTTAACAAACGTATTCGGATCGAATGAGTACAAGAACGCAGCAGGTCCAAAGACCGCAAAAAGTAAGTACCTGAACCTCTTTGACTATCCCCGTCTAAAGAATGAAACAAAGATGTTCAATGGCGGCGAGGGTATTGAGAAATTCAAGTTTGAGGCAGATGGAGAGTATTTCTTTGATTTCCTTCCATTCCCGATTACTGAAGGTCATCCGAAGTATCCTACTCTACGGGCTTTGTTTCCACAGGGCGAACCTGCTCTTGACTGGTGGATGTCCATCTGGTTCCACAAGGTTAAGGATGCAAACGGAATGGATCAGAAGTACATGTGTCCTTCCAAGACCTTTGGCCGTCCATGTCCAGCATGTGAGGAAAAGAATCGTCTTTTCAACAATGGCGGGTATGAACAGAATAAGGATGCTATCCGGAAGTTCAATGACACTCAGCGTGATTTCTTTCTGGTACGTAACCGTGCAGACGGTAAGATCTATGTTATGGAATATGCTAACTTTTTCTTTGGACAGGAATTGAAGAAGAAGCTGGAACGTGTGAATGGCAGTGATGGTCAGGTAATTCTACCTAATCCGGCAGCAAATGGACACACCCTGCATTTCTTTGTGGATCCCGGTACTATGAAGGATAAGAAAGGCAACCCTACTCCAGGGCGAACTTCAGATCTGGAGTTCATTCCCCGCGCTGAACCTATCGAAGAAGAGATTATCAAGAATCTTCCAACACTGGACTCTTACTTGATTGAGTATTCCTACGACGATATTGTGAGTTTCCTTGACGGTACTTACTTCGTAAGTGGAGAAGATGAGGATGATGGATATACGGAAACCCCTCGGGATCGACCGGCACCTACTCAGGCACCGACTCCTCCTCCAGTACAACAGGCGGTACCTCCCACCCCCTCTGTTCAGCAGACTCCGGCAGTACAGCAACCTGCTGTACAACAGCCAGCAGTCTCTGTGGGAGCCACAGGAGCCGCACAGCAGAACTTTCAGCAGTCAGCCGTGGAACAACCTGTATCCCGAGAGGAACGTCGCAGACAGCGCCAGGCGCAACGTGAGGGTACTTCTCAGGCATCTGTAGAACCTCAGTGTCCGGCTGGAGGTAGTTTCGGGTATGACAACGACACCATGGACGAGTGCGATAACTGCGCTATCTATGACGCATGTCTTGCTAAATACAATGAAGTATCAAACCTCTAAACGAAGTTTACAGCCCCTGTTCACGCAGGGGCTTTGTTGGAGAAAACAATGGACATGAATAAACAATTTGATGAAATAGCAAGAGGTGGTCATATG
>PWJC01000045.1 GCA_003560165.1 Bacteroidales bacterium | reverse complement strand
TCTTCTATCTTCTATCTTCTATCTTCTACCTTCTACCTTCTACCTTCTACTTTCTACTTTCTACCTTCTACCTTCTACCTTCTACCTTCCACCTTCCACCTTCCACCTTCTACCTTCTGTCCTCAGATTCCCGCAGCGTAGCCGTCGCGCCTGACATCGGCAATGGCCTGCAGCCCTTTTCCATCGGAACGCTTCAATACCGCATGGAGGGAGCCCAGGTAAAAGGCGTAATCGTCGAGTTTTTCGATGCGGTATCCTTTTTCCTTGAAATAATCCACAAGCCCCTCCGGGAACCTCCCGGCTTCCAGGCTGATCAGGCCTCCAAGTGAACAATGGAGCCTGGGGGCTTTCATCGATTCGCAGACGGGCATTCCGAATTCGGTGATGTTCAGCAGAAACTGGGTGATGGCAGCAAACACCCGTTCGCTCCCGGGGCTGCCAACCGCCATCCATATATTTCCGTTGAGGTAGATCAGGCTCGGTGAAACGGTTGCCCAGGGAACATGGTTCGGACGAAGGTAATAGGGATGTTCCGGCCTTTCGTATTCGTAATCGTGCAGGTAATTGTTGTAGAGAAAACCCAGCCCCTCGGCAGCGGCCTTGCTTCCGTATATCCTCTCGATCGATTGGGTAAGGCTGACGGCCATGCCCTGGTTGTCGATCACCGAAAGATGGGTTGTCTCGCCAGATTTTTCATCGGATGTGGGGATCACAGGCAGCAGGTTGATCTCCAGTTTGCTGAGGATCTCATCCATGACCTTCTGAATATAATCCTTGTCGAACATGTTCTTGTCCTCGTCGGTGAAGGGAGAGAAAACAGGATGGAAGGGCCGCCCATCCCTCTCCAGCAAGGCTTTACGCAGGATATGCACCAACAGCAGATCTTTCTTAAACTCCTCACCGAAGTCGAATTGCGGAGGCACAACATCAAGCATCGACAGGGCAAACAACAGCGGCTCTCCTGCCCCGGGAGGCGGCATGGTATCGATGCGGAGCCCCCTGAAATGTCCCGTCAGGGGTTGCCGTTCGAGTGGGAGGGGAATAAGCACCAGATCGTCGTATCTGAGCAATCCGCCGTTGGCGCGCATGTCGGCGTCGATCATTTTGGCGGTCTTGCCCGAATAAAAATCTTCCACCCCCTCATCCGCCATCCGTTTGAGCATCCGGGCCAGTTCGGGCTGTTTGAATGGTTCACCCACCTGATAGGGTTGCCCGTTGTTCAAAAAGTACCTAGCCCCCGAACGAGAATGCACCTTGTTGAAGTTGGGCAATTCACGTTTTTGCCAGTTGTGTTGAAATTTTGAAATGGGATATCCTCCTTCTGCAAGCTCAATGGCCGGGCCGAGCACGGTCTTCCAGGGTAAGCGGCCGTATTTCCGGTTGGCGAATGCCAGGGTGGCCGGAGTGCCCGGTACAGTGGTGGCCCGGTAACCAATGGAACGGTCCTGCCTGGTAATGGCCGATGCATGGGCAAGCGAGGGTGCCCGGGAAGAACCGTCGATGGCTACCGTTCCCCTGTTGGTGTTGAGCAGTATCATGGTCTGACCGCCCATACCGCTTCCCTGGGGTTCCGATACTCCAAGGGCGGCCGCCGCGGCCACCGCGGCATCCATGGCATTACCCCCCTTTTTAAGTATATCAATTCCGGCCCGGGTGGCTGATTCGGTGGCGGTGCTGATCATCGCCCTGTCTGCCCGGGCGCATTTCCCATCCGAAGTGGGCCTAAACCCTGTTTCTGCTTTATTTATTTCTGGATTCATAAGCTAGTTTTAGTTTCTGATGATTGCCGATGTATTTTTTGACACCCAGTTCCAGAAGTTTGCTAATCATTTCATCGTAGGAATAACCGCCATGCCGGGCTGCTGCTGCAAAAAAACCGGTGGGCTGGATCCCGGCCATGGAGTTGATTTCCAGAAAGTAGACATTCCCCTTTTTATCCATGGTAATGTCCGCCCTTGCATAATCGTGCAGACGAAGTACACGGAAAAGGCATAGCGCTTTTTTTTGAATTTCCAGCTGCAGGGTGGGCGAAATATCGGCCTTTGCAATGTCCGGGATCTGCTTTTTGTCCTCTTCCGTATAAAAGTCCTCTTTTTCAAATTTGTTCTCTACAAGTGGCAGGCACTCCAATCCGGTACCGTTGCCCCAGAGAGCCAGCGCAAACTCCCTGCCTTCGATATACTGTTCGGCCAGCACGGGTTGCTGGTATTTATCGAGCATGTCCAGAACCGACTTATTCAGTTCCTTTTCGTTATTCACCACCTTCAACCCGAACGAACTGGCTTCCATGGAGGGTTTTAATATGACCGGAAAATCAATGTCCTGCCCGAGTTCTTCCCTGTCGTTAAATACAGTGTATCCGGGTGTGGGGATGTCGTGGTGGTTCATCAGTATTTTGGAAATGATCTTATCCAGGGCCAGGGCATGACCCAGAGGACCCGACCCAAGGTAAGGCAGACCCAGCATCTCCAAAATGGCAGGGATGTGGGCGTACCTGCTTTCGCCCTGTATCCCGTAAGACAGGTTAAAGACAAAGGGTATGCTGTTTTTTTTCCTGGCGGCATCACGAATGCTCTCAAAAACATCCATATTCCCGTCGATGATCCGGACATCGGCCCCTTCTTCTTTGAAAATGCCTGCGATGCGGTCGATCGTTTCCCCGGCATAGAGCTCTTCGTTCTGCCTCCCGAATTTGCTGATGATGTGATCCAGATCCTTGTTGTAAATGATGAGGATTTGCATGCGTTTCATGTTTAAATGGGCTGAACGCCATCTTGTCGTAGCTGATACAGGCATTCAGGGTCAAAATGCATTCCAAACAGCCTGTTCCACCTTTTCCGGGATATCTTGATGACCCTCTATGGTATTGGTATCATGGCTTACAGGCCACTGTCGATATTGAATAAAGCTTTCTTCGGATCAGTTTTCTGGTTGTTTTCCGGGGTGCGAAAGACCACAAAGCGTGGTGATAATTCCACATCATGCTCAGGTTCGGAAACAGCAGGAGCCGGCTTAACTGGCGTAAATTCATGTCGGCTTTGGCCGGAAGTCTGTCGTGAGGGGCAGACCTTCTTCCGGCGGGCCCGTGGTCAGCGGCCCGGAGTCAGCCGACATTCCTTAAGGACTCTACCGGATTCATCCTGGCTGCCCGGTACGATATCGTGCCAACGATAAGTACCGCGGTAAGATAAACTGCCAGGGCCGGTACGACAAAAATGAGCCAGTTGATGCTGGTTTGGTAGGCAAAATTATCCAGCCATCTGTTTACAAAAACATAGGCCAGGGGCCAGGCGATGAGGTTGGACACTACCACCAGGACCCCGAACTCACTGGTCACCATGTGGATGATCTCCCTTACGGAGGCTCCCAGTACTTTGCGGATGCCGATTTCACGGGTGCGCGTTGCCGAAGCGTAAACCGACAATCCGATCAGGCCCAGCACCGACAGCATAATGGCGAGGATGGAGAATGCTACCACAATGGTCATCACCCGTTGGTCGTCCTGGTATTGCAACCTCAGCTGCTCGTCCACAAAGCTGAATTTCAGGGGCCACTGCGGAGCTTCCTGCTCCCAGAGCTGTTCAAGATGGCCAAGGAGCCGTTGCGGATTGTCTCCGTTGTAACGTACCAGAATATAGAACCAGTTTTGAGGATATTTGTCTTCGCTGATGAAAAAGGCCATCGGATGTACCCTTTCGTGGAGTGAGCTGAAGTGGATGTCTTCCACAACTCCCACAATTTGCCTTGTACGCCCGTCGTAGAATCCACCGAGCTGCATGCCGGTTGGATCGTTTATGCCCATTCTGGCCGCCGCCGCCTGGTTGATGATGGCGGCCGAAGTGTGTTCGGTGATGGCCCCGGGCAGGAAATCCCGCCCCTGAACAATTCGGCTTTCCATGGTGTCAAAATACCGGTCGTCGATCGATATCAGTGCCGTGTGCATGCTCTGCTCTCCCTCTCTGCTGGTGTATGACAGGGTCGAATAATTGGTGAGGGTTTGAGGCGGTATGTGATGCCCCAGGCTTACGTCTGCTGCATCGGGATGCTGCAGTAATTGTTCGCGCAACCACAGGGCCCGCTCTTTACCCCGGTCGTCGTATGGGTTTTCGATGACCATCAGCCCCGTGCTGTTGTACCCGGGATGGCGCTGGTACAGGTAGCGTATCTGCCAGAATATCATCAGGCTGCCCACAATAAGGGCTGTTGATACGGCAAACTGCAGCAACAACAACAATTGTCGCATCCTGAACGGTATCCGCCTGTTGCGCAAGCCTTTTACGGTGGTGATCACGCTTACTCCCTTCATGACGGACACCGGCTGGAACCCTGACATGATGCTGGCGGGATAGCTGCCGGCCAGCAAGGGAATGCCGATGAGCAAGCCCGCCACGGCCATTATAAACCAGGGATCGTAGAAAAGTTCCCGGGATAATTCCTTCCCGCTGACATGGTTCAGCAAGGGCAGTGCCAGTTCGACCAGGAGTAAGGCCAGCAGCATGGCAAAGAAAGACACCACCAGGGTCTCTGTGAGAAACTGCCGCATAAGCTGGCCCTTGCTGGCGCCCAACACCTTTCTGATGCCCACCTCCCGTGATCGTTTCACGGCTCCGGCAGTCGACAGGTTCACAAAATTGAAGCATGCCAGAAACAGGATGAGCAGTGCTGTGACCGAAAACACCATCACCACCCCCCGATCGCCGGTTTCGGCAATTTCCCAGTGAATGTGCCCGGAACCAAGCCGCACATCGAGCAGGGGTTGCAGCTGCATGCTCACCCTGTCGTCGTAGTCATCGCTGGCAGCGCCCAGAAGGGCGCGGATCTGCTCCCCGATCAGTTCGGCATCCGCACCCGGGATCAGGCTAAGATAAAATACAGGCCCGGAGATCTGCCAATGGCTTAGCATGCCGGGGCTGATGCTTTTCATGGCCTCCATTGAGGCCAGCATGGAGAAGGTCATATGCGACTGCCGGGGGATATCGCGAATGACCCCGCTGACCACGAATTGAAACTGGTTGTTGTACAACAAGGTTTTGCCCATGGGGTCCCGGTCGCCAAAATACCGCTGCGCTGCTTCCTCGGTCAGAATGATCGAATGCGGAGCGGCGAGGGCCGAGGATGGATCTCCCCGAACGAATTCAAATGTCAGGATGTCGAGTATGGAGGGGTCGGCAAAGGCAAAACCGGTTTCTGTCAGGGCCTCGTTGCCCGCATTCACCACACTCGATCCCGTCCATAACACCCTGCCGATATGCTTCACTTCGGCTATCTGGCCATCGAGGTAGTCGTGCAATACAGCTGGATGCCTGGACATGGCCGCCCCCGTATTCTGACTTACATTGAGCATGCGGTAGACCTGCCCGGCGTTTTCGTGATGGCGATCGAACCTCAATTCGTCGGCCAGATAGAGAAATATCAGCAGGCAGGCGGCAATGCCAATGCTCAACCCGATCAGGTTGATAAGTGAGTAAATATCCCGGCGGCCGATTTTGCGGAAAAAAGAAGAGAGGATGTTTCGGAGCATCTTGCAGGTTTTTGGTTATGGTGCAATCGCATAAAAGTAATCAATAAATATGCCATATACCATTAATGTTTTATTAATCAGAATGATATATCAGTGAGCAGTTGCCTGTTGTGTTCAAAACCTATACAAAGATAGTTCATCAGCGAACACTATGCCCGCCCGTCTCCGTGAACTATTAAGGCTAAATTCAATTTCCTTATCTTTGTGAAAACTACTGCAGATCGCAACCTCATGGCAAAGGGAAGGGAATCAAAACCACATATCGGCATCTTTGGGCGCCGCAATACCGGAAAAAGCTCGCTGATCAATGCATTGGCAGGCCAGGATATCGCCATTGTTTCGGAAGTCCCCGGCACCACCACCGATCCGGTGCGCAAATCGTTGGAGATACCGGGCATCGGGCCGGCTATCCTGGTGGATACCGCCGGAATCGACGACACGGGCGAACTGGGCCAGAAAAGGGTGGCCCGCTCACTGTCGGCACTGAAAACAGTGGATCTGGCCATTTTGGTGATCACGGCCAACCGGTTTGAAGCGGAAGAGGAAAACCTGATCGGGGTGTTCAACGAACAGAAAGTTCCTTTCGTGGTGTTCCATAACAAATCGGATGTGTTGCCCCTTGACCAGGTACTGAGGAACGAGATTGCATCGGGATACGGGGTGAGGGTTCTGTCTTTTTGTGCACTGAAGCCCGATAACCTGGAAGAAGCCGTAGGCGCTTTGCAGCAGGCCATGCCCGAAACGGCCTATCGCTCGGTCAGCCTGCTGGGCGAGCTGATCTCCCACGGCGACCTGGTGCTGCTAATAACCCCCATCGACAGCGAGGCCCCCGAGGGCCGGCTGATCCTTCCGCAGGTCCAGGCCATCCGCGACATTCTGGACAACGACTGTATTGCCGTGGTAGTTAAAGAAAAAGAAATGGATGCCCTGATCCGGGTACTGAATCCCAGGCCTGCCCTGGTGGTGACTGATTCGCAGGTATTCCTCAGGGCCGATGCATCGATTCCTGGAGACATCCCCCTGACCAGCTTCAGCATCATGCTTGCCCGCTACAAGGGCGATTTTGAAAACTATCTTCGCGGCACTCCGAAAATTGCTGAACTTAAGGACGGCGACCGCGTTTTATTATTGGAGTCGTGTACCCACCATGTTGCCTGCGACGATATTGGCCGGGTGAAAATTCCCCGATGGATGAGTAACCACACCGGAAAAAAGCTGGAATTTGATGTGGTTGCCGGACAGGATAAACTGCCGCGGCACATCGGCGATTATTCCCTGGTGGTGCAATGCGGAGGCTGCATGTTTACCCGGAGGCAGATCACAGGACGGCTGAAGGAGGCCATTGACGCAGGGGTGCCGGTGACAAATTACGGCATGGCCATTGCCTGGTTGCACGGAATTTACCCCCGGGCAGTAGCCCCTTTTGCAAAAACCGAAGGGGTGGATTATCTGTAGGGGGAAATACGCCGTCCCCCGTGGCCACTTCCCGGAGAGAATTTACCAGGCATTGAACGGAATCCTGAAAACAACATTATGAGTACTACTTCCATACAACAATTATTGAAGCAGGAAACCCTAGGCAAATCCGATCTGGTGGCCCTGTTATCGGCCGATGAAACCCAGCGCAAACTGCTTTTTGAACGATCCGCTGCCGTGAAACAGGAATACGTGGGCAATAAGATCTATTACCGTGGTCTGATCGAATTTTCTAATCTTTGCGGTAAAAACTGCCTGTATTGCGGTATCCGGGCCGGCAACCGGAATATACGGCGTTACGAGCTGACCGAAGAGGAGGTATTGGCTGCCGCCCGCTATGCCTGGGAAAACCGCTTTGGCAGCCTTGTTATACAGGCCGGGGAGCGCAGCGGCGCCGGGTTTGTGAAACGCATCGAATTACTGGTTCGCCAGATCAAGGCATTGAGTAAGGGAGAGCTGGGAATTACCCTGTCGCTCGGAGAGCAAAGCGAGGACACTTACCGCAGGTGGTTCGATGCCGGTGCGCATCGCTATCTGCTGCGTATTGAGGTCTCCAATCCGGAACTTTACCATAAGTACCACCCTGCAACCAGGAGGCACGATTACCAGGCCAGGCTGAACGCGCTCTACCTGCTCAGGAAGGTAGGCTACCAGGTGGGATCGGGGGTGATGATCGGCCTGCCATTCCAGACCGTGGATGATCTGGCCGACGACCTCTTGTTTTTCCGTGAGCACGATATCGACATGGTGGGCATGGGACCTTATATCGAACACGAAAACACCCCCATGTACCGGTATAAAGACCAGCTATTGCCGCGCACCGAGCGCTTTTATTTGAGCCTGAAAATGGTGGCGACCCTGCGGATACTGATGAAAGATATCAATATAGCCGCCACCACGGCCATGCAGGCCATCGATCCGATGGGCCGTGAAAAATCGATCAGGGCAGGTGCCAACATTATCATGCCCAACCTGACCCCTTCGAGTTACCGGGAAGACTACCTGCTTTACGAAGACAAACCCTGCACCGACGAAGATGCCGAAGAATGCAAACGTTGTCTGGAGGCGCGGATACATATGGCCGGAGGACAGATCGGTTACGGAGAGTGGGGAGATTCGAGGCATTTCGCCAGCCGTAAGAAATGAATAAAGAAGAGTTCAATTCAGCTGCCCTGAAGGTGAACCTTGCCGAAACCCGGCAGGACAGCATTCCCATACCCGCTGAGCATCAGAAAATACTAAAGCTGTCGTCGGATTACTGGGGTATCCATAAACGCAGCAGGGAATTTTTTGCCGAACTCAACCATCCGTATGCCAACCACAGGGTGGTGGCCGATGAATACCGGAACATTTTGCTGGGCGACCGCTGGTTGTACGAGCAGGCCGACAGCCGGGGTGAGGTGCTGATCTCCTTGCTGGACATTGCTTCATCTTTGCTGGAAAAGCCGGTCGACGATGAAGTGGCCGGTCAGTTGCTGAGGACCTGCCTGGAGTTTTTCGGACAATGCGATCCGCAGAATGATTCCCGTAACGCACCCCTGCTCGATTACCTTTGCGGTTTGCTCGGCAAGTTGCTGGAAAAGCGCCCCGCCTTGCTTGCAGCCAATTCGGACCTGCTGAAGAAGCATTTGTCGGCAATGGCCGGCAATGAAGACTTCGCGGGAAAACTGACCCCTTTGGTAAAGAGGGTATTGGCCCATAGCCAGAAAATATGGAAGGAGAGTTCCCGCGCCGAAGAGTGGTTCGCAAAACAAGCCCATCTGTTCGAGAACGATTATTCGGAGGCCATCCGTGAGATCGGTTGTCCGTTTTTCGATGCACAGCAGCAAGAGTTGGCGGCGGCAAGCAGTTGGGACGATCTTTGTTCGGGCAGGGTGCTGTTTTTCAATGAAACGGCAGCCCGTTTCAGGGAATTTGGCAAAACCTTCGAAAAACAGATCGAGCATTTCTATTATTTATTGTTTTTGTTGCACCTGCCCGGGATGGCCCATTATCGGAAAACACTGCTCTGGGAGTTGAACGGGGTGATCAGGGATATTGGCAGCGAAGTCGGCGATGACGAATTCATACGTTTTCTGGACAATATCTTTGAGCTGTTCGCCGAACAGAAGGATGCATACATGTCGACGGTACTCGAATGCATATTTACCCTGGGAAAAGAGGTGATCACTGTGGCCGACCGGCCCACGGTCAGCCTTTTTGAAAACAAGCTCATCGAACTGGGCTTTGTGGGACCGGGCAAGGTTTTCATACAGGATAACTGGCAGCTGAAGGTCGATCCCAACCATGTTGAGAATATCCGCGTATGGCTTCAGCTGATCATGCATGCCCCCTATACCTTCAGAAAGCTTTTATCGGCCCTGATCGTCAACCTGAGGCTGGGAGGTATCTTTATTTTCGATACCGACCTGTTTCAACGCGATATTTCCAGTCTGCTCAACAGCGACATCTCTCCGATGTACAAGCAGATCAAACAGCTTACCCGGATATTCCCTGTATATTTCAATGAGATCGGAGCCGAGGGCGAACTCCGTGAGGTCACCACCGTGCTGGATGAACTTTCGGGAAGGCAGGACAGGCTCATCCACTTCCTGCGAAAGCAGGTACATATAGAAGGCAATAATGCACACATAGACCTTACGGCAAACATTTTCCGCTATTGGTGCGATGGCAACAAGGAACATCTCGACGGTCTGCTGCCCGAAGAGATATACAGCGGGCTGGAACACTCCGGCCCCTGGGTTACCGGGGTAAACCGGCTGCTGAGCGACATCTGCGCGCGACATCACTGCAGTGCAAATGACCTGTTGGGACTGAACAGGGAAACATTTGAAGCATGGACAGCCGGAAGCGATGCCGGCAGCAGCGACGACAAACGCAGGCTCGGGCTGTTGTTCAAACTTTATGTGCTGCTGCGCGAGAAATATTCCTTCGATATTTCCGACATCACCGAACTGTTGTCGCGCTACCGCTTTTTCTCAAAATCCCAGGTCGGAGCATTGAAGGAGCATCTGGATCGGGGTGAAACGGAGAAAGGCCTGGAACTCATTTTCGACATGATCGATCAGCTGAACCAGGTGATCTTTGATCCGGCCTTCAGTGAGGGTTGGGAAAGCATTTACCATAAGCGGCATATTGCCTTTGGCATACCATCGATGTACGGGCAGTACCGCGAAGATAAATTCGAGGCCCTGGGATTGATCTTCAGGCTCGAACGCCTGGCCACCCTGCTTATGGAGGAGAAGATCCACGCACATCATACCGAATACATTACAGCCCGCTCACTCAAAATGTCGTACCGGATCCTGTCGCTGCTCCGACGTGGCCTTGAACTCGACGGGATCAGCAGCCAGGGGCTCGACGCCAATTTGCAGATGCTCAGGTACGGGTTGACCAGCGAAAGTTTTTCCCTGGGTCAATTCATCAACCTGTTTCAGTTCATGTCGGACAATGTGAAGGAGATCACCAATACCTATTTTTTCAGTTTTTACGATCAGCCCCTGAAGGTAATCATTCCACAGATATTCGATCCCGGTGGCCGGCTGGACGAGAAAGAGAAAAAACAACTCATCGTCCGTCATTCGGAAGCATTCTACCGCGAAATACTCTATTCCTCCTTCCTGATACAGCCTTTCGACAATTACCTGTCGCACATGATCCATGCCCTTCAGAACATGGTGGATAATTTCTCTTCCGACCTTATCCGCAATATCATGTCGTATGATCCCGATCTGGCGATCAGCCCGCTCTATGAGGAGACCCCGAAAACGGACAACCAGATATTCCTGGGCGCAAAGGCCTATTTCCAGAAGAAACTCTACCTGAAAGGATTCCCGGTACCCCCCGGTGTGGTGCTCACCACCGAGGTATTCCGCAGGCGCAAGGCCCTGTTGGCCAGTCCTGACCTGGAACGCGAGGTGGATGCCCTGTTGAGGGAGCATATCGGGAGACTGGAAAAAATGAGCGGGCGCAGTTTCGGATGCCCCCGCCGCCCCTTGCTTCTTTCGGTCAGGTCGGGAACGGCCACTTCCATGCCCGGTGCCATGAACACCTTTTTGAATGTGGGCATGAACGACCGCATTGTTGAATCCATGAGCAGGAAGAAAGATTTTGGATGGACCTCCTGGGATTGCTACCGGCGGCTGCTGCAGAGCTGGGGAATGGCCAACGGCATCAGCCGCGATGTATTCGATCAGGTAATGATCGACTTCAAGGAACGCTACCGCGTGGAGCAAAAGGTCGAATTCAGCCCTGCCCGTATGCGGGAGATGGCCTTTGCCTACAAGGACATTCTCAAAGATGCAAAGATCCGTTTTGAAGAGAATCCCTGGGAACAGTTGAAAAAAGCCATCGGTCATGTCTTCGATTCCTGGGACTCGGAACGGGCCAATGTGTACAGGAGCTATCTGCAGATCGCCGACGAATGGGGCACTGCGGTGATCATTCAGCAGATGGTGCTCGGAAATATTGGAGAGCGCTCGGGTACCGGGGTGGTGTTTACGCACAATCCCCAGGTGAAGAAGCCCGGCATATACCTGCACGGTGATTTCACCCTCTGCAGCCAGGGTGAGGACATTGTGGCCGGATTGGTGCACGCCCTTCCGGTTTCCCGCTTGCAGAAGCAGTTAAGCCAGCGGGACAATCAGGATTCTATGGAGGAGATCCTTCCGGAGATCTATGAGAAACTGCTCGGGATCGCCGTTGAGCTTGTTGAGGGCCATGGGTATAATCACCAGGAAATCGAGTTTACCTTTGAGTCGGAAAAGCCTTCAGAGCTCTATATTTTGCAGATCCGTGACCAGGATACCCGGAAAACCGAGCAACTGAAGGTATTTACCTCCTCCTTAGACGAAATGCAACTTCTGGGCCGGGGTATCGGAGGCAGTGGAGGTGCATTGAACGGGAGGGTGGCCATCGACATGGACGATATCCTCAATATCCGGGAACGCAATCCCGGCGATCCATGTATTCTTCTTCGGCCCGATACTGCTCCCGATGATATTCCCATCATCTTTGAATGCGACGGCCTGGTGGCAGCCCGGGGGGGGACCACCTCCCACGCAGCCGTTACCGCCGCCCGGCTGGGAAAGGTATGTGTGCTGAACTGCCGGCAGCTTGTCGTGGACGAGGGGAAAAAACTGTGTACGATCAACGGGGTGATCCTGAAACCCGGCGACAAGGTGGCCATCGATGGGTTTTCGGGAAATTTCTTCAGGGGCCATTATGCAACGGAAGCAACCGAAATCAGCCGGTAAACGGTATTATTCACCTAAAACGTGGAATCATGAGCAACGCAACAAAAGACAAGAACCTGCTGGGAATTAACGGACTTGGTCGTATTGGAAAACTGACGCTGTGGTACCAGATACTGCACAGGCATTTCGACGGTGTGGTGATCAATGTCGGACGTGAAGTCGGCAGCTCCCTCGACCACATTATCCAGGTCATGGAAAGCGATTCGACCTATGGGGGGCTGTCGCGCTTCCTTTATGGCGCAGGCGATTCCCGGCGCCGCTTCGAGGTGGTGAACGGGGAAGAAGGCCTGCTCAGCTACGACGGTTTCCTGATCAGGGTGTTGCGCAGCCACCGGGATCCCGCGCGCATCGGATGGAAGCAGCACGGGGTACGGATGGTGGTCGACTGTACCGGCAAATTTACAGATCCCACTGCTTCGGGCCGGCAAAATGGGGGTGGTTTGAGGGGGCATCTGGAGTCAGGCGCCGGATTGGCGGTGTTGAGCGCCCCCTTCAAGATCAAAGACAAAACAAAAAAAATGCCGGACGATAGTTTTATGACGGTTTTTGGCATCAACCACCTCGAATCAGACCCCGGGAGGCACCGGCTGATCTCGGCCGCCAGCTGTACCACAACCGCCCTTGCCCATATGATCTACCCATTGCTGCAGAACGAAGAAACTGCTCAGATCCTCACGGCTTCGATGTCGACAGTGCATGCAGCCACCAACTCCCAGCAGGTGCTCGACGCC
Source organism: Bacteroidales bacterium (assembly GCA_003560165.1). Lineage (GTDB taxonomy): Bacteria > Bacteroidota > Bacteroidia > Bacteroidales > UBA7960 > PUPG01. The sequence continues at coordinate 733 of PWJC01000045.1, read as the reverse complement.
GTACCCAAAACCGGAGCTTCCGATCTGCGGAAGAACAGGTCGGTGCTGAACAACATCATCCTTTCGACCACAGGTGCGGCGAGGGCCCTGGAACAGATCATACCCCAGATCGGGGAGATCGGCTTTATGGCCGATTCGGTGCGCATCCCGACCAATACCGTTTCCCTCATCATCTTGAATGTCACCTTCAGTTCGCGGATGAACAAAAAAGGAGAAGCCGTCATCAACAAATCCTTCCTCGACGACGTTTATGAACAGGCAGGCAGGGGGCCGCAAAAGGATCTTCTGCTGTTTAGCAGGAAGCAGAATGTGTCGGCCGACATGATGGGGTTTCCTGCCGCCGTGGTCATTGAAGGTCATGAAACCCATACCCGCACCGGGTTGATCAGCCTTCCCGAAGCCGCCATGGAATCCCTGGGCGTTAAGATCGGAAAAGGTGTGCAACTGCCGGTAACCCATGCCAAGATCTTTGGCTGGTATGACAACGAATACGGCAGTTATGTCACCAGCCTGGGCAGATTGATCCACTATCTGGACAAGAATTTGACCTAGGTTGTTTTCTTGAGGCACTGCAGCAGGAAAATAGAAGGTAGAAGGTGGAAGGTAGAAGACAGAAGACAGAAGACGGAAGACAGAAAGAAGTAAGTTTAAAAGTTGAAAAGTTGAAGAGTTGAAAAGTTTAGAAGACAGAAGACGGAAGACAGAAAGAAGTAAGTTTAAAAGTTGAAAAGTT
>PWJC01000056.1 GCA_003560165.1 Bacteroidales bacterium | reverse complement strand
TCCTCAGACGGCGCTGCCGAAGCATCAATTTCAAGTTTTGATTATAATTACTACCCTGTACCAACTGACATAGACGTGGATACTGCTAAGGTATTCTTTTCTGTCAGAGATTTTACTGACCAGGTACAGGACACTACTATTACTATACAACCTAATCGTAGAGGTATGGTACCATATAAAAGTTCTGTTATCGTCCTCACAGATAAGAAGACTGTAGAAACTCAGGATGGCTATACTGAGGTTGACCTTATAGAAACAACCAACATGGGTGTTTCTAATTACTATCTGATTCAGATAGCAGGACATAGATTGAAGAAAACTGTCCCGGAGTTATCTGGTAAGATTAATGTACTTGATCTGCCAGATGTTACGTAATGACTGAGTATGATATTTTGGGTGTTCTGAACAATCAGCTTGTTCAATTTAGCCAAGAGCATCCGATAGATATAGCATTTCCAGGGGTTTCGTATGACCCTACGGTAGGGACTCCTTATATTAAACCTAATTTGATTCCAGCTACCAACAGCTCGGTCGGTATAGGGATAGATACAAAGAATAGGCATATAGGGGTATACCAGATAACGGTACGTATTCCTTCTGCACAAACACTGGGGGATATGAAAGTAATTCTCAGTGTATTAAAAAAGTATTTCAAAAAAAGTAGCTCACTTATACTGGACGATGTAAAGGTGAGAATAACAAGGTTCCTCATGGGGCCGTTTGTGGAAGAACCGGACTGGTATACTCAAATCGTAAGAGTAGAGTATAGAGCAGATTTAGAAAACTAATTGGAGGCATATTATGGCATCTGGATCAAATAGGTTTTTGCAGTATACAAAACAGCAAGCACCTAAAGAAGCTCCGGCAGGAGCAGTCTATCACCGACTAAGAACTACTGGTGGTAGTGGTATTATGAATAACAGGACTAATCTGACATCGGATGAAATTCGAGATGACCGTCAGATTATCGTATCAAGACTAGGACAAAATCAGCCTGATGTTATGGTTCCTTTTGAACTGTCTTTTGACAGCTTTGACGAACTCCTTCAAGGGGCTATTGGCGGTCAGTGGATGGGCGGTCAAACGATCGCTGTTAATGCATCCGTAGATACAGGTGGTGTATTCACCCTTACTACAGGTGAATGGGCAGATTATCCTATCTCTGTAGGTGATTATGTAATCGTTAATGGAACTGCTAACACTGACATCGTAGGCGTTGTAGGTGTTATCGGAGAAGACGCTACGGCGAACGAACTGACAGTATATGAAGTAGGAACTACAGACCCTATAACAACTACTACGGAAACTGTGGATTTTACGTTCATCACAGGTCACTACGCTGAAATAATCGATACTTCAGCCAATACTATCACTGTAGTAGGTACAGAGCTTACCATCACTCGTGCTGACGGTACGTGGGAAGATGTAGGGGTTGAACTTGGTGATAAGCTATGGTTTGACGGTTTTACGGAAACCGAGAATAACGGCTGGAAGAAAGTCGGAAAAGTGGACGGAGCTGAACTTACTATTGTAGAGTCTGAACTTGCTGACGAGACACTTTCTACTGGAGACCTTACTGTAGCAACCAGTACTGGGTTCATCACTGTAGGTACTGTCCTTGATTACTTCGCTTTTGAAGAAGGTTTTACAGATGTTGTTTCAGGGGACGATATTGATGGAGAAGCTGTCACTGACGGTGTTTTCCACTATATACTTGGAGCATACGTTAATACATTTTCTATGAGTGTGCAACCTGATTCTATTGTAACTGGAGAACTTGATTTCCAGGGACTTATTTATTCAGGGTTTAAGAACGAGTCCATAGCACCGAGCGTTGAGACTTCTAATATCAATGAAGTGTTTGACTCCTTTACTGGAGATCTTTACATCCCGAACGCCCCAGCAATGACTGGAGTTGTTACCGGACTGGACTTCACACTTGATAATGGTCTGATTCGTCGATACGCATTGATGGATAAAGATGCTATCTCGATTGGGGATGGTCGTTCTAACGTAACAGGTACTCTCAATGCTTACTTTGAGAATGCAGACATCTCTAACCTGTTTGAACAGGAAACTGAGTTTGTACTGGCTATCCGAACTGAAGACCTTGACGGGAATTCTTATCTCTTTGGATGGCCGCGAGTTAAGCTCACATCTGACGGTCGGGACGTGACCGAAAATGACGTTACACAGAATGTTGGATTCCAGGCTCTTGGTGGTCTGGCGGCAGATAAAAAGAAAACCATGTATGTGCTGAGACAGCCAGCCATCGCGGAATAAGTTAGTTAAAATCCCCGCTGTATGGCGGGGATATATTTTTATAGTTGAGGAAAGATCGAGGAGGTTTTTATGAATTTGAAAGAATATGAAATGCAGGAAAGCGCATGGATGGACATTATATCACCGGATGGTACAGAGGTGGTAGCACAGTTTGAGATCGCAGGACGCGACTCTAAAGTACTGAAACGCCGACAAGCACAGCTTGCTAAGAAACGACAGGCGAAGCGTAAGATTTCTGCTGCTGAAGAAGAAGCGGATACTATTGAAACTTTGGCTGTATGTACACTTAACTGGCGAGATGTTGATGAGGAAGGGAAACCGAAAGAGGATGGTTTCATTATAAATGGAAAAGAAAAGATCGAATGCACTTCTGAAAACGCGAAAGCAATTTACGATGAACATCAGTGGATTGCAGAACAAGTAGTGGAGTTTTTGGCGGAACGCGCTAATTTTTTAGCGAAATAACTGAGATATTCAAGGACTATGTAGTTAAGGAGCTGTCCCTTAACTACAAAGACCCTGATACTAATCAGAGCAAGAAGTCTCAGTTAGAGCAAGTATGGAAACAAACAAATGTAAAACCAGATGAATTAGATATAGGAAGACTGCCAGACTGTATAGAGTATTTATATCCCGTTTTTTGGGATTTATGGAATGGCGAAAGATGGGAATGGAGTGAAGTTTATTATTATCAGAAGATCCAAGGTATTGACTTGGATACCTCTGAGTTATATACGTTGAGGGTAGCTACGTCTGCATGTCTGAACTGGATACATGAGAAAAACAGACCTAAGAAAAGAAAAGGTAAAGCTGCCTCGCCTGGGAAGAGTAAACCGAAACCCAATCACCATAGACGGAGGTAGTTGTGGCTGATTTAAGAATAGCAGTAAGAGCAACAGGCGCTAGAGCAGCTACTCAAAAGCTTGCTCGCGTCAGAAAAGAGGCTCGTGAATTAGCTAAGGCTAATACAGAACTATCGAAAACCCAAGGAAAATCCAACAAAGGTATGGGCGACGGACTCGTTAAAACTAAAAAGTTTAATGAAGAACAGATCCGACTACGTAGAGGACTGACCGCCTCCTCTGGGCGGTTAAAGGTGTTGGGACGGGATATAAACAGATATGTTACTATTCCTTTTTTAGCTTTCACGGGAGCCTCTGCAAAATTTGCAAGTGACTTGAATAGAGCTATGGGTAATGTGCAGGCTCTTATTCCCGGTACAGGTGATCGTATTAATGAGCTTACCTCTGATATAAGGGAGTTGGCTGCGGAGTCAGGTAGATCTTTTCAGGATTTATC